>NZ_JAEHCA010000008.1:0-227849 GCF_016483345.1 Bacillus cereus group sp. N24 | reverse complement strand
AGATCCAAAAGGAGAAGTATCAGATCCAATAGGAGAAGTAACAGATCCAAATGGAGATGTTACAGATCCAAAAGGAGAAGTGACAGATCCAAAAGGAGAAGTGACAGATCCAAAAGGAGAAGTGACAGATCCAAAAAGTGAAGTGACAGATCCGAAAAGTGAAGTAACAGATCCAAAAGGAGAAGTGACAGATCCAAAAGGTGAAGGAACAGATCGAGTGAATTCGCAAATTACTAAAAATAACGCATTGAATAAACAAATTGTTAAGAAGGAACAGATATTACCTGCTACAGGACATGATACGAATTGGTTATCCGTTTTTGGTGGGGGATTAATGTTGATAGGAGCTTATTTATATAGAAGGTTAAAGAGAGTTAACTAAAATAAAAATCTTTTTGCTAACTAATGAATTGAAAAATCGAAGTAATCTGTGCGATACAGTTATTTGAAGGGATTAGCCTAAATATAGGATTCTTTCTTTGAGCAAAATTAGATGTGTTATCCTGAATTTTTAATAATGGTAACAAAAATAAGAACAGCCATTCAACGAAGAAGGCTGTTCTTATTTTTATTTAAATAGCTATTTTTACATTATCAATCTGTCTGGATTGTTTTTTTTCTTTTAGTAACTTTATATTTTAATAAGAAGCTTCTTAAATCAATAATAGTAAGTCAGCTTAGGTGAATCCATTTTTATTTTCTATATCTCTTCCTAACTTAATTATATCATGTAATTAACGTTCGAAATAGACTGTTTATTCTTATTTACTACTGCTACAATCAAGAACACATGACTAGTAAGGAGAGATGTTAAATGAGTTCTTTCGTTCTCGATTTTCAGGAAATAGAAAAAACGCAGCTTTTTCTCGTTGGTGGAAAAGGATTGAATTTAGGGGAGTTATCAAACATTCAAGGTATACAAGTGCCAGAAGGATTTTGTGTTACAACAGTAGGGTATGAAAAGGCTATCGAACAAACTGAAGTGTTTCATAATTTGTTGAATCAACTAGCCGTAATAAAAATTGAGGACCGAGATCAAATTAGTGAAATTAGTAAGAAAATTAGAGAAGCCATTATGGCAGTGGAAATTCCAGTTGATGTAGTGGAATCAGTAGCTCATTATCTCTCGCGTTTTGGAAATGAACATGCATATGCAGTGCGTTCTAGTGCTACTGCTGAAGATTTACCGTATGCCTCGTTTGCTGGTCAGCAAGATACGTATTTAAATATCATCGGAAAAGAAGCGGTTTTGCAGCATGTAAGAAAGTGTTGGGCTTCTTTATTTACAGATCGAGCGGTTATATACCGAATGCAAAACGGCTTTGATCATAATCAAGTTTCTATATGTGTTGTCGTTCAAAAAATGGTTTTCCCTGTGGCTTCAGGGATTTTATTTACTGCGGATCCGATTACTTCTAATAGGAAGGTGTTATCAATCGATGCCAGCTTTGGACTTGGCGAGGCGCTAGTATCTGGATTGGTTTCTGCCGATAATTATAAGGTAAAAGAAGACGAAATCGTCGAAAAGGTCATCGCAACGAAAAAATTAGCCATCTATGGACGAAAAGAAGGCGGAACAGAGACAAAGAAAATTGCTCCTAATCAGCAAAAAGTTCAAACACTTATTGAACAACAAATTTTACAACTAGCACGCATCGGAAGACAGGTTGAAGCTTATTTTGATAGTCCGCAAGATATTGAATGGTGTTTAGTTGATGATACATTTTATATTGTTCAAAGTAGGCCGATAACGACTTTGTATCCAATTCCAGAAGCGAATGATCAGGGAAATCATGTGTATGTATCGGTCGGTCACCAGCAAATGATGACGGATCCTTTGAAGCCATTAGGAATGTCTTTATTCCAGTTAACATCCTTTGGACCGAGGTTTCAAGCTGGGGGAAGGCTGTTTGTTGATGTTGCACAAAGATTAGCCTCACCTGCTAGTAGAGAATTTTTATTAAATACAATAGGAGAATCAGAGCCGCTTATTAAAGATGCATTAATGACTGTAATAGAGCGAGATAATTTTATTAAATTGTTACCGGATGAAGAAGAAAAAAGTCTTGGTAAAAGTATGCCACCTGCAAGCTCGCAACCACAAATCGAAAACGACCCAGCAATCGTTACGGATTTAATCAAGAACAGTCAAGCGTCGATAGAAGAGTTAAAACAAAGCATTCAAACGAAATCAGGATCAGATGTACTCGATTTTATTTTAGAAGATATTCAGCAATTAAAGAAAATATTATTTCACCCGCAAAGTATGGCTGTCATTATGGCAGGTATGAATGCTTTATCATGGATCAATGAAAAGATGGAGCAATGGCTAGGAGAAAAAAATGCAGCAGACACACTTTCTCAATCTGTACAAAATAATATTACTTCAGAAATGGGTTTAGCATTATTGGATGTCGCAGATGTGATTCGTCCGTATCCAGAAGTCATTGCGTATTTACAGCATATAGAAGATGACAGCTTTTTAGATGAACTAGTTCAGTTTAAAGACGGGGAAAAAGTTCGAGATGCAATCGGGGCGTTTCTAAATAAATACGGAATGAGATGCAGCGGCGAAATCGATATTACGAAAACGCGCTGGAGTGAAAAACCAACTACAATTATCCCGATGATTTTAAATAATATAAGAGATTTTGAAGCTGGTGCTAGTAAGCGGAAGTTTGAAGAAGGGCTGCAGGAGGCTTTAAAAAGAGAAGAAGAGTTATTAGACAAATTGCAGTATTTAGCAGATGGCAAACAAAAAGTAGAAGAGACGAAGCGAATGATCAGTATAATTCGGAATTTCGCTGGCTATCGTGAATACCCAAAATACGGAATGATTAATCGCTATTTCATATATAAGCAGGCATTACTAAAAGAAGCCGAGCAACTCGTGCGAAATAACGTTATTACTGAAATAGAAGATATATACTATCTTACTTTTGAAGAACTTCACGAAGTCGTCCGCACGAATAAACTGGATTACAAAGTTATTCATAAACGAAAAAATGAGTACAAATTATATGAAAAACTAACGCCTCCACGTGTTATTACTTCTGATGGTGAAATTATTATCGGTAAATATAAACGAGAAAATCTCCCTACCGAAGCAATAGTAGGTTTGCCTGTTTCTTCTGGAGTGATAGAAGGGAGAGCTCGTGTTATTTTAAATATGGAAGATGCAAGTTTAGAAGATGGAGATATATTAGTTACGGCATTTACTGATCCTGGCTGGACGCCATTGTTTGTGTCTATAAAAGGGTTAGTTACGGAAGTTGGCGGACTCATGACACACGGGGCAGTGATTGCGCGTGAATATGGATTACCAGCAGTCGTCGGGGTAGAGAATGCTACGAAACGAATAAAAGACGGGCAACGAATTCGGGTACATGGAACAGAAGGATATATTGAGATAATGTAGTTATATTTTAAATAAAAAGATCGTCCACTAAATATAGCGGACGATCTTTTTATGATTGTAAGCTTGCTGCTATCACCCACCTGAAACTGAAAATTAAAATAAAAATAAGCATATGAATTGGATTTCTTTGAATGCCCCTGTCGTAGAAGGAGACATACATGCCACGATACTCATTCACATGCAAGAAGCAACCATGAACATTGATGAATTAGTATGTACATCAATCTAAAACAAAGAATATTTTCAAAAATATTACAAATTCAGACAACATATTGTAAATTATCTGAATTTTCATTATTATATAAGCGTTATAACGTATTTAATATTGGGGAGGAATAGGGATGAAGAAAAAGCCTTTTAAAGTGCTGTCTACGCTTGCGGCGGCAGCAGTGCTTAGTTGCACATTTGGGGTAGGTAGTCAATCTGTTTATGCGGCAACGCCGTCTAATGTAGGATCTTTAAGTCCGATTGATGAAAATTTAATTCAAGAGGACCGTCTAGCAGATGCGCTCAAAAAACGCGGTGTAATTAATAATTCTGCGTCGAAAGAAGACACATTAAAAGCTGTTGAAAAATACGTAGAGAAGAAAAAAGGCGAAAATGCTGGGAAAGAACCAGCAACAGGGGATAGTGTCTCGAGAGAAGCGTTTGACTTTTTGAAAAAAGTGAAAGATGCAAAAGCAGATGCGAAAGAAAAAGCTGATCAACCTGCTAGTGGCCCGGTAGTTGGACAAGAGCCGGTTAAAGGGGGATTAAACGGCAAAGTACCAACTACTTCAGCGAAGCAAAAACAATATAATGGTGATGTCCGTAAAGATAAAGTGCTTGTATTGTTGGTGGAGTTTGCTGACTTTAAGCATAACAATATTGATCAAGTACCAGGTTATATGTATTCAAATGATTTTAATCCAGAACATTATCAAAAAATGTTATTTGGTAATGAGCCATTTACACTCTTTGATGGTTCAAAAGTACCAACATTTAAACAATATTATGAAGAGCAATCTGGTGGTAGTTATACAGTAGATGGCACAGTAACAAAGTGGTTGACAGTTCCTGGTAATGCGGCAGATTATGGGGCAGATGCAGGAGATGGTGGTCATGATAATAAAGGACCAAAAGGACCGCGTGATTTTGTAAAAGAGGCATTAAATGCAGCTGTCGAAAGTGGTATTGATTTATCTGAATTTGACCAATACGATCAATATGACAATAATGGTGATGGCAATAAAAACGAACCAGATGGTCTGATTGATCATTTAATGGTCATTCACGCTGGAGTTGGACAGGATGGAGGCGGTGGTAGACTAGGTGATGATGCAATTTGGTCTCATCGTTGGAACCTTGGAACACCATATCCAATTGAAGGAACAAAAGCAAAAGTTGATAACTGGGGCGGTAAAATGGCAGCGTACGATTACACAATTGAGCCAGAAGACGGAGCAGTTGGTGTATTCGCACATGAATTTGGTCATGATTTAGGCCTTCCGGATGAGTATGATACGAAGTATTCAGGAGCTGGGGAGCCAATTAACTCTTGGTCTGTTATGAGCGGCGGCAGCTGGGCTGGTAAAATTGCAGGTACAACGCCACCGAGTTTCTCTCCACAAAACAAAGAGTTCTTTCAAAAGAACATGGGTGGAAACTGGGCGAATATTGTAGAGGTAGACTATGATAAATTAAATCGTGGTATCGGTTTTGCAACGTACTTAGACCAAAGTGTAACGAAATCAGCTCGTCCTGGTCTAATTCGTGTTAACTTACCAGATAAAGAAGTGAAAGGTATTCAGCCTGCATTCGGTAAGAAATATTACTATAGTACAAAAGGCGATAATCTTCATACAACATTAGAAACACCAGTGTTTGATTTAACAAATGCAGCATTGGCGAAGTTTGATTACAAGTCATTGTATGAAATTGAAACAGATTATGACTTCCTTGAAGTATATGCAGTGACAGAGGATAATAAGAAAACGCTAGTCGATCGAATTGGCGAAAAGAATGTGAAAAATGGTCTAGATACAACGGATGGTAAATGGGTAGATAAGTCATATGACTTAAGCAAATTTAAAGGCCAAAAAGTAAAACTAGTATTTGAATACATTACAGATGGTGGCTTAGCACCGAACGGTTTTACTTTTGATAACGCTACATTAACTGTAGATGGAAATGTTGTCTTCTCTGATGATGCAGAAGGCGAATCGAAATTAAAATTAAATGGTTTCGTTGTAGCAAACGGTTTTGATAAGAAGAAACATAACTACTATTTAGAGTGGAGAAACTACGCTGGTGCTGACCAAGCATTAAAATATAGCAGCGGTGTACCGTATAATACAGGTCTTGTTGTATGGTATGCAGACTCTAGCTTTACAGATAATTGGGTTGGTATTCATCCAGGCGAAGGTTTCTTAGGGGTTGTTGACTCTCACCCAGAGGCAATTGTTGGAACGCTAAACGGCAAACCAACTGTTCAAGGTAGTACACGATATCAAATCGCAGATGCTGCATTCTCCTTTAACCAGACGCCAGCATGGAAAGTTGTATCTCCAACACGCGGAACATATGATTACAAAGGATTACCAGGTGTAACGAAGTTTGATGATTCTAAATTGTATATAAATGATTTAATCCCAGATGCAGGACGTAAATTACCGAAGTTTGGATTGAAATTTGAAGTAGTTGGACAAGCTGATGATAATTCTGCAGGTGCAGTTCGTTTATATCGTTAATAATGGAGAAGCTGTTGAAGGGGATTCCTTTCAACAGCTTTTTTCATAGAAACATAAATTTCATTAAGCAATTAGTTAATGTCCAGATTGATTAAAATATATTTCTATGCAGGTTGGCTCACTTCTTTAAACCAGCCGCATAAAAAGGGCCGTGAACTGCGATAGTTGATAAAATACGAGCAATTTCCTCAGGTGTTTCTTTTTGGCCATTATTTAACCATTGCTGAATGACACCTATATGAGCAGATGCCATATAAGAAGTTAGGTATTCGCTTGGAACAAGCAAATTCTCTTTATCAATAAGAGCCCCATTTGTATCTTCAAATAGTGTTTTCCACATAAAGTCTTTCAGTTTTGTTTGGAAAGATAAATCTCCTTTTGGACTTAGCGCAGCTTTCATAAAATCACTATTTTCATTTAGAAATTCAAGAATAGAAGCGATAAGTACAAATGGCGTCGTTGGGGAAGGGTTTGAGCCAAGATCGGCAATCACTTCAGGGAATTTTTGTTTGGCAATGCTAGAAAACTCGTGCATAATTTCTTCTTGGCATTTCGTCATTAAATCAAATTTATCTTGATAGTGCGCATAAAATGTACCGCGATTTATGTTCGCTTTCGTTGTAATATCTTTTACTGTAATGGCGTCAAAACCTTTTTCTTCAATAAGCTCCACTAGTGCATTTCGTATGGCCGTTTTCGTACGAATAACACGTAAATCTAAATTACTATCACGCAAAGCATGTCCCTCCTTAATTTTACTCAACACATTTAGAAAAAGTGTCTTATAACCGACACATTCACGATTTTTGATTATTGAATAAGATTTAGCTCAAACATATAATTCAAAATATAAATAAACAACACGTTGTTCGTTTATTGTAACGAAAATTAAAGGAGGAGAAAAGAAAATGTTTAAAAACAAACTTTTATTGTTAGCACCAGTTATTGCACTACTTGTTGTTTTTATTTTTTCATTAACATTATTCCCAACTGTTCAACCAAAGCCAAAAAACTTGCCAATTGCAATTGTAAATGAGGATCAAGGTGTAGAAGTTCCAAATCAACCGAAAATGAATATGGGGCAAACAATTGTTGATAATATCAAAAAAACAGCGAAATCAGATGAAGAACCTGCGGTGAAGTGGGTAGAAGTGAAAAATAAGGAAGCAGTTCAAAAAGGTTTAAATAATCAAGAGTATTATGCGGCATTCGTCATTCCGAAAGAATTTAGTATGAAACAGGCTTCATTACGAACACCGCAGCCATCTTCACCAGAAGTAGAAATATTAATTAATCAAGGAATGAATATGGCTGCATCAACTATGGCAGGGCAAATGTTAAATGGTGTAGTGGATAATATGAGCAACAATGTTCGCACACAAATATTAGATGGATTGAAAGCAAGGGGAGCTACTTTAACAACAGATCAAGCTTCGAAATTAGTAACACCTATTGTAAAGCACGTGAAAAATGTGAATGAGGTCGGAAAAAACAGTGCGAACGGTAACTCACCAATGTCATTATTCCAGCCGTTATGGATTGCAAGTTTAGCTAGCGCAGCAATTATTTTTATTGCGATTAGTAAAATGCCGGTACGTACAAGAAAAGAAAACTTTGGATTAAAACTAAAACAAATAGTAGCTGGAGCAGTTGCGACACTTGTAATTGGTTTTGGCCTTACGTGGATTGCAGATGGGATGGTAGGGTTAAATATTTCGAATTTCACGGATACTGCGTTGTTCTTATCCATCACGTCTTTTAGCTTCTTCTTAATGATATCGGCGGTACTTTCATTAGTTGGGCTAAAAGGTATCGGTTTATTCGCACTCTTACTATTCTTCGGGGCACCGTTATTATCATTAGCGCCTGAAATGTTGTCGCCATTTTATCAAGATTGGGTTTATTCTTGGTTACCAATGAAATTTATGATCGAAGGACTAAGGGAGATCTTCTTCTTCGGAAAAGGGGTAAGCTGGAATACACCTGTTACTGTGCTCGTTTGGATTGGTGTGGTAAGTATAGTTATTATTTTAGTGACTGCTTTCAAACGTAGTGCAATAAAGGAACATAAAACAGAATTAAACGCTTAGAAAAAAGAACGTTTCACTCGTAGTGAAGCGTTTTTTTTGTGGTGAAATGATTATTAGTCTATAGGGAAATGAAAAGTTCGTATTTGTGGTTCTTTTTGTATACATGCTCCTACTATTTCAAAGTGCATAAAATGTTATGCGAAATTATGGAGGGGATACGATGTATAATTCGAATTATCATGATTGGTATAGGCAAAATGATAAGTTGATAAGTGATATTGAAAAAGCTATAAACGGAGAGTATAGCGCTATAAGCTGCTACGCAAAATTAGCCAACATGGCTCCAAATGCGGCGGAACGAAATCAAATTCTTGAAATTCGTAGCGATGAAATAAAGCATTTTCATCAGTTTGTACAGATCTATACAAATTTAACTGGTCAACAGCCGAAACCACAGATTACAGAAGAATGCCCGAATACGTACTTACAAGGATTAGAATTCGCTATACAAGATGAACAGAAGACAGTAGATTTTTACTTAGAAATTTCAGATGAAACATCGGATGCATCTGTGAAAGATTTGTTACGGAGAATAGCTGCAGATGAACAAAATCATGCGGTTTGGTTTTTATATTATTTTGTGAAGTCGAAGTGAGTATAAAGAATGAGTGGCTGATGTGATGAATATATTAGAAATTATTTTAAAGCGCAGTGCAACAATTGAATGAAAAACTTAAATATAAGCAGAAAGAAACCGTTTCATAAGTAGTGGGACGGTTTTTCGCGGTGAAATACAAGTTACATAGGTATCGACAAAATATAGTAGTTGAATTTGGTATATAATGTATGAAATGAAAACGAAAATAAATAAGCTAGGAGCAAATAAATGAAAAGAGGAATTACAGTAGATATTCCAAATGAATATGATAATTTACTTTGGAAAGTGTTAAAGTCAATTGATATTTCTTCATTTGATTGGTGGGTGGGGAGTGAGGAGTCATACTTAGTAGCACGTGGTGGATTGGATGAGGCATTATTTCCAGAAGAACCAAGTATAGTAGTGGAAGGATCAGATTTGAAAAGATTAGTTAAAGACAATATATATTATGTTATTTTTGCAGATTTAAAAGCGTATCCAAAAGGAGAGGAAGTAGTAGATATTGAAACATATGAAGAATTTAAAGAGAGTAAGTGTGAATTAGTTTTACTAGTTGCGGATTGTACATACGTCACAGTTTACGCTAAAGATCAAAAAGCGATTGAATTGATGTATGAAAACGCACTGAATCAAGGTTTTTATGTTGAATACGTTACAGACGAAAATGACGGTAGAACGCGTTTGTCAGTATAGTAGTAATTTGAAAGGGGAACGGCAATATGGAGAGAAATACAGTTAAAGAATATACAATTCGAACTGCTACTGAAGAGGAAAGCGATAGCATTATTACTCTATTAAGAGAAGTAGCAGAGTGGTTACAACATAAAGAAGTAAATCAATGGCAGTATCTGTTAGGAGGAGAGGCTACAGCTGAAATATTAGAATGTATAAGAAATAAATATACGTATATTGTTATGAAAGAAGATGAAATTGTTGGTACGATTACAGCATCTCCTAAACAAAATGAATGGGATGAACATATTTTTGGTAAAGAGGAAGTTTCGGATTCAGTATATATTCATAGATTTGCGGTGAGACGGAAGTATAAGGGGAATGGAATAGGAGAATCGATTTTGCAGTGGGTAGAAGAAAATGTACAGTGTGATAAAGAGTACTTGAAGTTAGATTGTGTGGGACATAATCGTACGTTGAATGATTTTTATAAGAAAAATGATTTTGAGTATGTGGGCAGTACGGATGGGCTTAGTAAGTTTCAAAAGAAAAGGAGAAAATAAATGAATCCAATTAACGTAAGTTTAGTTAAGAAGTTAATACACAAACAGTTTCCTGAATGGGCACATTTAGAAGTGAAACCTGTAAAGTTTAGTGGGCATGATAATAGAACGTTTCACTTAGGAGATCAGATGAGTGTTAGATTACCAAGTGATGCAGCATATGCACCGCAAGTAGAGAAAGAAAACAAGTGGCTTCCTATATTAAATAAGGAACTTTCTTTACCAATTTCTGCACCAATTGCAAAAGGGCATCCGTCTGAAGAGTATCCGTGGCCATGGTCTATTAATAAGTGGATAAAGGGAGAGACAGTTACGAAAGAAAATGTTCGTGACTTACATGAATTCGCAGCGGACTTAGGATCATTTCTACTAGAATTGCAATCCATTGATTCTAGTAACGGACCAATAGCTGGAGCGCATAACTTTTACCGAGGCGGGTTTATATCTGTATACGATGAAGAAGCGAGAGTAGCTATTGAAAACAATAAGGACGTTTTTGATGAGGCATTGTTAAAGCACCTTTGGGATTTAGCGCTCCGATCAAAATGGGAACGCACACCAGTTTGGATTCATGGAGATGTTGCGCCAGGGAATTTACTCGTTAAAGATGGAAAGCTTTGTGCCGTAATTGATTTTGGTATACTAGGAGTAGGTGATCCTTCGTGTGACGCGGCGATGGCATGGACATTTTTTGATGAAAATAGTAGAAACGTATTTAAAGAAGTGTTGAGGATGGATGAGGAAACGTGGGATAGAGCGAGAGGATGGACGCTTTGGAAGGCGTTAATTACATATGATGCGAATAGAGATAGTAATGAAAAAGTAGCTGAGGAAGCATATCGTGTAATCCAAGTGATTGTGGATGATTATAAAATGAGATGAAAATAGTAATGTGTAGCACAAGTTTTGATTGAAGTTATTTGACGTTTACTATGCAATAAAAAGGAGGGAACATAATTGAAAGTCAGGCAAGGGAAATATGAAGAGATAAAATTGCGTGATAGAATTCCAGGTATGGTTGAATATATAGATAGCACAAGACTTCGGGCTGATTTTCACTACTATATCCCTCCACACTGGCATAGAAGTATTGAAATTAGTTTAGTAATATATGGAGACGTTTTTTTGTATGTAAATGGGCAAAAAAAGAAAGTATCAGCTGGCGAGTTTATTTTTGTAAACAGTGGAGATGTGCACGAATTTGAAAAAGTTGAGAATGCAAGTTGTGCAGTAATGATGTTAATAGTTTCGTATGAATTTCTTAAAGAGCTAAATGCTGATTTTGATAAATATAGATTTACTCTACAAGCATCATTTGTGCAGAAAGAAAAGCTCCAACAAATATTTTATGAATTAAAGGAGTTAGTCACAAATTTTGATGAGTTAAGTTATATAAAAATGAATAGTTTAATTTATGAGATTGTTTATATTCTATTGCGCCACTGTAAAGATAGAAAAAAAGAAGATAATGATTTTCAATTTGGAAATAAACAAAAAGAGATAATTACATATATGTATGAACATTATGATGAAAAGCTTAAAATGAAAGATGTAGCGAAACACTTTTTTGTAAGTGAGGAACATTTTTCTCGGATGTTCAAAAAATCTTTCGGATCAAATTTCACCTCTTTTTTAACGAGATACAGGCTTCATAAAGCGTATGAAGATATTATTAGCAGTACGAATTCTATACAAGATATAGCAGTGAAACATGGATTTCCCAATGTGAAGTCATTCATTTCGCGGTTTAAAGAGAAATATGGGGATACACCATTACAGTATAGAAAAAATATCATATCAAAAAATGACAATAACTGAATCAAATATGAACAACAATAAAAATACGTTCCATGTTACATTTTGTACATGGAACGTATTTTTATTTAGTAAATGGAAATGTATACGGTTATATAATTTTTCGGAAAATGAAAGCGTTAAAAAAGAGATGGGGGAATAGTGAATGTCTAGAAAATATAGCTTAGATTTATTAGAAAAGATTCAAGAAAAACAAGAAACCATCAATGTACAAGGCGCAGAAGTAATGGTGAAAAACATACCAGATTGCGATGAAAAGGGAGCAATGGATCCACGTCTTTATAAAGATATGAAGGTTCAAATGAATATAATGAGGTTTATGCCTAAAAATATGATGAAAATGGACGCTTCTGAAAAATCGGTAAAGAATATGAGAAAGCAGTTTAATGGTATTAAAAGCGTTCCAATCGTAACGAAAGATATAAATATTACGAATGAAACAGTTAAAGTGGAAGATGGATATGACATTCCGATAAGGATTTATAATAGTATTTCAAAACGAGAAAACGCGCCAATTTTATATTTTATTCATGGTGGCGGATTCATGGCAGGATCACCAGATGTGGTAGAAGAACTTGTGAAATTAATAGTAGAAAAAACAGATATACTAGCCTTTTCTGTAGATTATCGATTAGCTCCAGAACATCCTTTTCCAACTGGACATACAGATTGTTACACTACTTTAAAATGGATTTATGAGAATGCTGAAGCATTCGGCGGTGATAAGAATAATATTTTTGTTGCGGGTGATAGTGCTGGAGGGAACTTAACACAGTATTGTACAACGAGAGATATGGAAGATGGTAGAAACTTCGTTAAAGGGCAATTACTTCTGTATCCTACACTTAACATGTGTGACTATGAAGACGAGTTTTATTCTTGGAGTATAGATAAATATGAGATTGCTCCGAAATATAAAAAAGGATTAGAAAAAATGCTTAATATGATGCATGCAATGGTCGGAGGGATGGCAGAAATACTTGGTACGGAAGACATTCATTCGAAGTATTTAAGTCCATACGTTGATGTATCTTCAGATTATCCAAGTACATTTATTACGGTAGGAGAACATGATTTTTTAATGATTGAATGTTTAGCGTATGCAGCTAAATTGACGAAACAAGGAGTGGATACTGAAACGATTCTCTATCGTGGTTTAGGGCACGCGTATGGAGATAATGTAGGTGTCTATCCTCAAAGTGAAGATTTAGCGATTGAAATGGGGAGTTTTATATTGAAGAATAGTAAGAAAGACTCCTACTTCGAGCAATGATTTTAAACTCTACTTTGTGCTTTAAGTGAGAATATCTAAAAAGTATATAAAAAGCCTAATTTGATCTAAATGTTTCAAATTAGGCTTTTTTATATGATTAAATATTCAAGATCAAAAGAAGGAATAAAACTATATTATACAGAATATTTAGATAATGGGAGGTGTCGAATTTTGAGTGAAATTGAATTAAAAAGTAATGTAATTAAGACAGGACGAGAGAGGAGTATTATTCTTCGGTTTATACTTGCTAGTCTCGTAGGGATGTTTATGTTTTTCGTACCTGTTACGATAAATGGAGCTTCTTCTATTATGATTGATCATATCGTATCGTGGATCCGTACTTCAGTTCCTGGCGTAGTACCTTATTATGCATTGTTTGTTATGGTGATTGGTGCGATTTATCCATTTTATACGAAGAAATGGAATGCATCTATCGTAGACATTTGCTTTTCTATTTTAAAAGTAGTTGGTGTTGTTTTTGGCGTATTATATTGTTTTAAAGTGGGACCAGCTTGGTTTTTTGCACCAGATGTTGGGCCGTTTTTGTATGAGAAACTAGTTATATCGGTAAGTTTACTCGTTCCAATTGGTTCGGCGTTTTTAGCGTTATTAGTCGGATATGGGCTGCTTGAATTTATCGGTACATTTTGCCGTCCGATTATGAGACCTTTATGGAATACGCCGGGACGATCGGCAATTGATGCGGTTGCCTCCTTCGTTGGAAGTTATTCACTAGCCTTATTAATTACGAACCGTGTATATAAAGAAGGAAAGTATACGACAAAAGAAGCAGCCATTATCGCTACAGGATTTTCTACAGTATCCGCAACATTTATGATCATCATCGCAAAAACATTAGACATTATGCATTTATGGAATGTTTATTTTTGGACTACACTTGTAGTAACATTCATCGTGACTGCTATCACCGTAAGAATCCCACCTCTTAGTAGAAAACCCGATACATATATTACGAAAGAAGGGTTCCCAGAGCCCGTTTATAAGGAAAAAATGTTAGAACGTGCTTGGGAAGATGCATTAGAAGTATCAAAATCTGCACCGAGCATTATGAAAAATATTGCAGTGAACTTAAAAGACGGTTTTATTATGACGATGGGAATTTTACCATCTATTATGTCAGTAGGGTTAATTGGTATCGTCTTAGCGAAGTTCACGCCAATATTTGATTGGATCAGTTATATTTTTTATCCATTTACATGGGTTTTACAATTACCAGAAGCAGACTTAGCTGCTAAAGCGGTATCAGTTGGTATTGCAGAAATGTTTTTACCATCATTATTAGTTGTAAGTGCGCCGCTCGTGACAAAGTTTGTCATTGCGGTTGTTTCGGTATCATCTATTTTGTTTTTCTCCGCTTCAATCCCTTGTATATTATCGACAGATATTCCGTTAAAAGTATCTGAACTTATTATTTTGTACGTGCAGAGAACGATATTAACGTTGCTTATTATTACGCCGATTGCTTATTTGGTGCTTTAATAGGAAACCCTCGCTTTCTATGTGAGCGAGGATTTTTGTTGTTAAAATCATTATATATATTAATTTTGCGATTTTAATTCGTATGTTATAGTAACAAAAGAAGGGGGCTTACAAATGGAAATCATTCACGAAAGAGCAAAATTACGGTTAATGGATAGTGGTGATGTCGAAACTTTGTTTTCGATTGTAGAAGGAAATAGGCAAATTTGGGCGTATTTAATCTCTAAAATGGAAACTGTTCAAGATATGCAGCAATATGTTCAAAAAGCGATAAAGAGTTATGGAAAGGGTACACAAATCCCTTTCGCTGTAGTGGATCAACAGACGAACAAGATTGTAGGGAGTACACGTTTATATAATATTTCAGTAGAAGATAAAACAGTGGAGTTAGGGCAGACGTGGTACCATCCAAGTGTGCAACGTACGAGTATAAATACAGAATGTAAGTATATGCTTCTCCAGTATGCTTTTGAAAAACTGCATATGCTACGAGTGCAAATTAAGACGGATGTAAGAAATGAAAAAGCACAACGAGCAATTGAAAGGTTAGGCGCGGTAAAAGAAGGTGTGCTAAGAAATGAAAGAAGATTGCCGAGCGGTCATGTGAGAGATGCAGTTGTGTACAGTATTATTGCGAGTGAATGGTCAGGCGTGAAAGGAGAATTGTTAGAAAAATTAGAGTTATACAAAGAAAAGCTATAATTCGTATTTTGTAAGGTATATGATCGTAATTTGCGAATAATATACCTTTTTTTCTTACAAAACACTAACTTATTTAATTTACTTTTGTTTCATCATTCCCTTCTGAGAAAAAATTCGTTACAATGTAGTTGTATGGTAATAAACTAATGAATTAAAATTGTAATGAAAACCGCAAATGAAAAATGAATTGATAATCCTCAATTTTAAATGAAAACCCTTTTATATATAATAAGTAAAATACCTTCTTTTAAACAAACTCAAACAAAACGATTTGATATAAATGTTTTTTTATAGAAGTATGGATGATGTACGGAGGCAATTACAAATGAAAGAAAATAAGAAGAGTAAAAAAAGACGAATCTTTCAAGTGTTTTTATTAATGATTTGTTCTGCTATTTTGTATGTGAGCTATGCAGCTTACGATATTTGGAGTTATCGCTTTAAAACGGATGATGATGTGAAGACAGATGCTGGTATCGTGCTAGGAGCAGCTTCATGGAACGGAAAACCATCTCCTGTATTTAAGGAAAGAATTAATCACGCGATTTCTCTATATAAAAACGGAAACATTAAGAAAATTATTTTTACAGGTGGTACAAAGTTTGAAGCGGAGCTTGAGGAAGCTCGCACTGCTAGAGTATATGCATTGAAACAAGGTGTAAAAGAGGAGGATATTTTAATTGAAACAAAATCCCTTTTCACTGAAGAAAATTTAAAGAATGCGAAAGAAGTTGGAATAGAGAACGGAATACACTCATACACGATTGTAAGTGATCCACTTCATATGAAACGCGCAATGAGAATCGCAAAACATATTAACATTGAGGCATATGCTTCACCGACTCCAACATCAGCATATAAAACGTTAGATACAGAAATTCCATTCTTTTTTAAAGAATTATTCTCGTATATCGGATATGTAACCTCTTTGCCGCTAAAGGCATTGAAGGGGGATTAATATAAGAAAAGGACCTGTTTTTCTATAGGGATTTTTCTTATAATCCAAAAACATTGTATTTTTATCGGAATAGTGAAACAATAGAGAGGTAGCTTCATATAATCATAATGACAAAATGAACGGTTTATGAATCGAGCATTTACGGGCAGCCCGACTCCCACTGAACTTCTTTGCTCCACCTGAATTTTGAGGTGGGAGTTTTACTGCCCGCAAATAGCGGGATAAAGGAGATTATAGTATGGCACTCTCATTTGTTGAAACAGAAGAACAATCTTTCATTATTGAACAAATAAATAAATTGATTCCGAAGTTCATGGAAAGGGAGCATCAATTAAGTGAATTAGGATCATTTCCGTATGAAAATATTAATAATTTAAAAGATATCGGATATACGAAATTAACGTTACCGAAGGAATTTGGTGGTAGTGCGATTTCTTTATATGACTTCGTTTTATTTCAAGAGAAAATTGCAGAAGGCTGTGGAGCTACTGCATTATCGATTGGATGGCATATCGGTATTGTAAAAGAGCTAGCTGAAAATCGCTCTTGGAATGATGGAATGTTCAAATGGTTTTGCGAAGAAGTGCGTAATGGTGCACTCTTTAATCGGGCAGCAACAGAACCGAAAACAGGAAGTCCGACGCGTGGTGGTAAACCAGAAACAATCGCGGTGCAACAAGGCGAGAAGTGGATTATAAATGGAAGGAAAACTTTTACAACGATGGCACCAGTACTTGATTATTTTATTATTTCAGCAAGTATGGAAGGCCGAGAAGAAGTTGGTGAGTTTGTCATTCCAAGAAATACGCTCGGTGTATCAATTGAAGAAACATGGGATAGCGTTGCGATGCGAGGAACTGCTAGCCACGACCTTGTCTTAAAAAATGTGGAAATAGAAAACCGCTTCTTTACGAATGTATTGGGCGGGAAAGTGAAACAAAAGGGTATTGGCTGGTTGCTACATATACCAGCATGTTATTTAGGAATCGCACAATCAGCAAGAAATTATGCAGTTCAGTTTGCGGAATCATACAAGCCAAATAGTTTAAACCATTCTATTAGTTTATTACCGAGTGTTAGAAGATTAGTTGGAGAAATAGAGCTTGAGCTTATGCAAGCTCGCGTCTTTTTATATCAAATTGCGAAAAAGTACGATGAGGCAGAAGATAAACTATCACTACAAGCAGAACTAGCGGCAGTGAAATACGCAGTAACAAATGCGGCGATATCTATAGTAGATAAAGCAATGCGTATCGTAGGAGCGAAAAGTTTATCAGAAAAAAATCCACTTCATCGTTATTACTTAAATGTCAGAGCGGGTTTACACAATCCGCCGATGGATGATGCAACATTGTCTATACTGGCGGATGCAGCACTTCGGTCGTGATGTTTTAGGAATAGAGCTTATGAATTTAAATGTTATTGTTTATGGACAATATAGTTGTTTTGAAAGCACGTATTTGATTAGTAATCGAACACGTGCTTTTTATTTGTTTGCCATCCTAGTTTGAAATGTAGTGTTTTCATATAAATGATTATCATGATTTGATGAATGTTCCTGGATGAAAAATATTTATTGTAATGCCAGTTTGGAAATCTTGTAAATACTTACTAGATTTAATCCCAAATTAAGGGTCTTTCCAAATTTATTATTCGCAAATATTGTAAAAATTGACCTGCATGGACTGCATCATGATAGGCAATTCGTAAAAGCATATCTCCTAAATATCGTTGATAGCCAACATCGCTTCTATCAATAAGTGTTGAATTTAACTCTGTTACGTTTATTGATTGAACATATTCTATGAAGTCAGTGAAGTATGATTGTGCTAGTGCAATCTCTTTTTTAACACAAATAATTGGTTCGTTATCATACGGAATTTGTATGTCGTTTATCGATCCGTTGTTTTTTAAAATCATATGATAGTAAAAAGTCGAGCTCCATACATGACGAATCATCTCACCAAAGGACATAGCCTCATTATCAGGTTTCCAAGTAAGAAAGTTATTGGGAAGAGAACTCCATAATTTTTCTGAGCGTCTTCTCGTTTCTTTTAAATTTAAAATACTAAGATCAATTGCATTCATTTTAAAATCCCCTTTACAATTAAATTTAAAATAATTGTATCAATTTAACAGTTAGGGTATCATCGAAATATGAATGTATATCCGAATATCTCATATGTAGCTAAATTAATTGCTGAACCTACAAGAACAATCATCTTAGATTGTCTAATGAATAATCAGGCGCTGCCTGCTAGTGAATTAGCTTATATGGCAAAAGTGTCGCATCCAACAATTAGTTCTCATCTTTCTAAATTAGTAGAGGGGAATCTACTTACAGTTGAACAACATGGTAGACATCGTTACTATCGACTTGCTAATCAAGAGGTAGCGGAAGTTCTTGAAAAGTTAGGAACAATCGCACCAACAGTTCAAGTTCGCTCCTTAAAACAATCGGGTCAATTAAAACAAGTTCGTTATGCTCGAACTTGTTACGATCATCTTGCAGGCAAACTTGGTGTAGAGATAGCTGAAAAATTACTGGTTAGGGAATTTATAACTTTAAAAGATGGAGAATATATTGTAACGGAACAAGGGAAAGGATGGTTTCTGAATTTTGGAATAAATATTGAAAAGGCAGAGACAAAAAGGAGAGTATTTGCAAAACCTTGTCTTGATTGGAGTGAAAGACGCTATCATATTTCTGGTTGGTTAGGGTCTGAAATAGCAAAACTGTTTTTTGAACAGGGATGGATTACAAAAACGGATAAGAGTCGAGCGGTTCATCTTACAAAGAAGGGCGTAAAATTATTGGAAAATCAATTAGATATTGATATGAAAACTGAAGAAAGAAATGTTTGAAATTATATTGGTACTGCTATTGCACCTATCATTTCGATTATAATTTTTACAGTTCTTCATACGAACCAGCTTTCGGATCTTGCTATTTATTTACCTGGCGTGGTGATACTTACTATTGCTTATCTTATTTCTAAAAGATCCATTGCATATGTCATGGCGATACATATATTAAACAATTGCCTTGGTTTCATTCTGTAAGAAACTAAACATAGTTCTGTTGCAACGTTAAAAAAACAGGAACAGAAATGATAAACGAGGATTACAAATTAGACAGTGACTAATAATGTAGGTAATCCCTTGTACGTCGAAAAACGGCAGTTTGGATGTAAACGGTGATAAGGTGTTTTTTGTTGGGAAGGAATTTGTAACTTTTAATAGAATAATTTATGAAGATGATTAGATAGTAAATGTTTACACATAAGGAGATAAAACTATGGAAAAGAACAAATTACTAAGAATGGACAATGTCAGTATCGTTGTAGAATCTCTTGATGACGCAATCTCTTTCTTCGAGGAGATTGGCTTGAAACTCGAAGGTCGAGCTACTGTCGAAGGTGAATGGGCTGGTCGCGTAACCGGACTGGGCTCCCAGTGCGTAGAGATTGCTATGATGGTTACGCCAGATGGCCACAGCCGAATTGAACTTTCGCGATTTCTCACCCCACCTACTATATCAGATCACCGGACTGCTCCTGTAAACGCCCTCGGTTATTTACGCGTCATGTTCACTGTTGAAGACATTGACGAAATGGTATACAGACTCACGACTAAGTGTGGTGCTCAGCTCGTTGGCGAAGTGGTTCAGTACGAGGACTCGTATCGACTCTGTTACATTCGTGGAACCGAAGGGCTTCTAATCGGTTTGGCGGAACAACTCGGTAACAAATAAGAAAGTGAAGTTTTATAAAAAAACTTTACTGAAATATATTACTGAAGTGAAAATTGAAACAGAATAGTAGTGTGAAAGTAACTTTAAGAAGTATGGTACGTCATGACAGGACTCTCCGAACCACTTGGTCGCCGGGGAAGAAGCAGGGAAGAGATTCAGGCAACATGTCTGTGAAAACGTTATATGCTAATTCTTCTCAATTTGAAGAAATTTATTATTCAATAAAAGGGCTCTTCTCCAGAGCGACAAAAAAGCTAATTTCCTTAATTTTAATATTGAGTAATTTGGCTTTTAATTTTGGGATTTTTTAACATTGTAAATTCGTATTTTCCTGAGCTACCCTATGCTCATCAAACTAAGAAGAGCAACTACTCCAAAGCGAGAAAATTGACATCTCCAGATGAGGATGTACAATTTTTTGTTTTGAGGATGCTCCAAAATATTAGCTTGATAGCAATGGGCAGCATCCCTTGAATAGCTTTGAAGAACTCAATTCTAAAAAATACATCTGAACGAGAGATAATGGAATGTTCTTTTGTAAGATGTATATCTTTTTCTCTTTTTAGTAGTATTGTTCATGAAAAATAGCACATTACAAATAAGTGTTATCAATTGAAAAAATCTTTCTTTTCATTCTTCTTTTTATAGTTTTATAGGAGAAAGCTAGGCTTCTTATTTTTACTAATGTATAATAAGAAAAAAGCACGAAAAGAGGTTATCTCATGCTAGAGGTTATTGCAACATGTTTAGAAGATGTGAAACGAATTGAAAGCGCGGGTGGGAAGCGGATTGAATTAATTTCATCTTATACAGAAGGTGGATTAACACCGAGTTATGCATTTATTAAAAAAGCGGTAGAAGCAGTAAATATACCGATTCACGTTATGATTCGTCCGCATGCGAAGTCTTTTACATATACGGAAGAAGAAATTGAAATGATGAAAGAAGACATTATCGTTGCGCAAAAGTTAGGTGCAGCAGGCGTTGTATTAGGCGTATTAAACGAACAAAAAGAAGTTGATAAAGAGAAGCTAGCAGATTTGTTATCTGTTGTAGATGGAATAAATATAACGTATCACCGTGCGATAGATGATATAGAAAATCCAGTAGAAGCGATAAGAATTTTAAAGGAATTCCATAAAGTGACTCACGTGTTAACTTCAGGTGGACAAGGAAATATAGTAGATAATATTCCAGTGCTTAAAGATATGCAAAAGGTAAGCGATGGTCAAATTCAACTTGTAGCTGGAAGTGGTGTAACGAAAGAAAATATAAAGCAGTTATTAGATGAAACTGGAATTTCGCAAGCTCATGTCGGTACAGCGGTAAGAGAAGGTAAATCATGTTTTTCTGAAATTGATCGAAATTTAGTGCGAGAATTAGTGGAAATAATAAAATAAGTGCATAAGAAAGAGGAGAAACGATGAAGGAAAATACGAAGAAAGAATTATTCTCTTGGGTTAAAACAATCGGATTTACTCTTGTACTAATTGTAATTATTCGCGGTGTTTTATTTACACCTTCTTTAGTGCAAGGTGAATCAATGATGCCTACTTTAGAAAATAATGAGCGCGTTCTCGTGAATAAGATTGGTTATAGTATAAGTGGATTAGATCGCTTCGATGTTATTGTCTTCCACGGAAAAGAAGGATACGACTTAGTAAAACGAGTAATTGGTTTACCAGGTGATACAGTTGAGTATAAAAACGATGTTTTATACGTAAACGGAAAAGCGATGGAAGAACCATATTTAAAAGAGTTTAAAGACAAAGCAGCTGGCCGTGTATTAACTCCAGACTTTACATTAGAACAAATCACAGGGAAAACGAAAGTGCCAGAAGGCCAAGTGTTTGTTTTAGGAGATAACCGTGAAGTTTCTAAAGACGGTCGTATGTTCGGGTTTATTTCAGAAGATGAAATTGTCGGAAAAGGACAAGCTGTTTTTTGGCCGTTGAAACAAGTAAGAGCATTATAAAGCAAGTATGGGAGAAATATTCTTCCTGTGGATTTAAATCACATTTTTTGTAAAACTGAATGTTCATTTAAGAAAGACAGAGGTCATTTTGATTATTATTTTTCAAAATGGCCTCTGTTTATTTTAAGATAGTATTGCAAGGAGGGAATTTAAATGATGACGAAAGAAGCAGAAGTTATCTTGAACAGGAAAGGAGCCAGAAAAGTAAACGAAATTCCTAAAGAGGTCTTACAATTACTACAGCAAGGGAAAATAGAAAGTGTTAATTTAACAGAATGGCTAGCTATAAATCATATTGAACTACTCAAAAACGTCTTGCCTTCAATAGGTCTCAAGAATAGTTTGGAATGTATAGTAGTTGAATTAGAAAAACAGAACGTGGAAACAGGAATGAAAGTCATACGAATAACAGGAACTTTATTGGATGAAATTATACTCAAAGAGAATGAAGGAAACAAGGAAGACGTACTGTTAAAATTATCTAGTCATATTTCAGATAGTGTACGATGTTGGGCAGCGTTTATGAATAAAAAATCAAATAACACATTAAAAGATACATTAACGTACATTCGACCTTTTGCAGCGGATCATCATTTTGGTGTTCGAGAAATTGCTTGGATGTCTATTAGAGAAGATCTTTCACAGAATATAGAAAAAAGTGTGGAGTTGTTAGTAGAATGGGCAAAAAGTGAAGATGAGAATATTCGCAGGTTCTCTGTAGAATCTATTCGTCCTCGAGGTGTATGGAGTAAACATATTGAAACATTAAAACAAGAACCTGAAAAAGCACTGCCCATTCTTAATTTACTTAAATCAGATCCATCAAAATATGTCCAAGACTCGGTTGGAAACTGGTTAAATGATGCAAGTAAAACGAAACCAGATTGGGTAATGAACCTGTGTGAAGAATGGGAAAAGGATACTGACATAAAATCAACTAGTAGAATTATTAAAAAAGCTAAAAGAACGATTTTGAAAAATAAGTAATATGTAACTAATAGACTTGTTAGTTGAACGAAGGAACAATCAATCATGTTAAAAAAAAGAATACTTTGAATAACTATGAGAAGAGCATGTTTTGATCAAAAATTGATTCAAACATGCTCTTTATATTTTCTTTTATAGCAGTGTTATTAATGAAAAGTGATCAAATTTTATTTTAAATCTAAACTTCCGTACTTTTTATTGTAACTTTTATTCTAATAGTTCGTTCTTCACGTGTTAAAGTTTTGTCAATCATTCAAGAGCCTTTCATTTTATATAAATCACTTATTATTTGTTTTTTTTTTATAGCGGATTATGTACGTGAAAAAAATATTGATAGAATTGAAAGAATATTTTATAATTTTAAATTATATCTTTGTTTCGAAAAATGGAATTAAAGTTCCGAAATTCGGAATAAAAAGGAGATAGGATGAGTATAAATAAAACGGCAGTGAAGACAATGGATATTTTAGAGTTATTTTATGAGCATGAAGAGTTAAGTTTAACAGAGATGGTTCAGCTTACAAATATGCCGAAAACATCTGTTTATCGTTTAATCGGTTCGCTAGAAGAAATGGAGCTTTTACAAAAAAATGAGAAGGGGAAATATCGCCTTGGAGTCGTTTTTTTACGGTTTGGGCAACTTGTTTCACAAAGATTATCAGTAAGAAATATTGCGATTCCATATATGAAAGAGCTTAGAGATAGTTTAGGGCAGGCAGTTAATTTAATTATTCAAGATGGTAATGATGCAATTTACGTTGAAAAGATGGAAGGAGTTCAGCCGGTACGTGTTTATACAGCGGTTGGAAGAAGAGCACCTCTTTATGCGGGGGCATGTCCGAGAATTTTACTATCTTATTTTTCTGAGGAAGAGAAAAGGAAGTACGTAGAGAAAACCGATTTAAAACAGTTTGCGGATGGAACAATCGTGAATAAGGAACATTTGCTAGAAGTATTACAACTAGCGAAAAAGGAAGGTTACACAATTAGTTATTCTGAATTAGAAAATCATACAGCGGCTATAGCAGCTCCGATTTTTGCGAATGATGGAACGGTTGTAGCAGGTATTAGTATTTCAGGTTTAGCAATTGAGTATAGCGAAAGTAAAATTTCATATTTTACTGCGAAGGTGAAAGAAACAGCATACCGCATTTCGAAAGAACTCGGCTTTTTGGCATAGAAAGAGGGAATGGGATGAAATTTTCTGCGTTAGGGGATCAAGCAATTATTGTTACGTTTGGTGAAGAAATTAGGATGGATATATACGGAAAAGTGCAGCGATTATTTCAAGCGTTGAAACAACATCCATTTACAGGAATGGTTGAATGTGTGCCATCGTTTACTTCATTAGCAATTTACTATAATTTGTACGAAGTATGGATGCAAAATGAGAGAAGTGAAAGGTCATATGATTACGTTTGCCAATATATACAGGAGCTGTGTGATTCATATAAAGAAGAAGTGAACCAGAATGTGAAACATATTTCTATACCAGTTTGCTACGGAGGCGAATATGGGCCGGATTTAGAAGAGGTCGCACATTATCAAGGTTTGCAAGTAGAGGATGTTATTCGTATACATAGCGAAACAACATATTTTGTGTATATGTTAGGTTTCACACCAGGATTCCCATATTTAGGGGGATTATCAAAACAATTAGAAACACCTAGAAAAGAAACACCACGGTTACAAATTGCTCCTGGTTCGGTAGGGATTGGTGGAAAGCAAACAGGTATTTATCCGCTTGAAACACCGGGTGGATGGAATATTATCGGCCGAACACCGATTTCATTATTTAATCCAAGAGAAGAATCACCTACCTATATTCAAAGTGGTATGTATTTACGTTTTATCCCGGTAACAAAGGAAGAATACGTATCGCTAGAGGGGGCCAAAGAATGGATGTAGAGGTTTTACATGCGGGGATGCTTACAACAGTCCAAGATTTAGGACGATTTCATTATCAACAGTATGGTGTACCAGTTGGCGGTGCGATGGATAAAAATGCACTTAGGCTAATCAATATGTTAGTCGGTAATGAAGAAAATGAAGCAGGTTTAGAAATGACGATAATGGGACCTAAATTGTTACTAAAGAAAACGACTTTGCTCGCGATTGGCGGAGCGGATTTGGAACCGTTATTGAATGGAGAACGAATTCCGTTATGGCGTCCTATTTTAGCAGAAGAAGGCAGCATGCTTTGTTTTGGAAAAGCGAAACGTGGGTGCAGAGCATATGTAACATTTGCTGGTGGTATTCATATTGATCATACAATGGGAAGTAAAAGTACATATATGCGAGCTGCTATTGGCGGGATTGAAGGAAGGATGCTCAAAAAGGGTGACTATTTTCAAATTGGTACGCACGCAGAAATGGCGAGTGGTTTCATTCAAAACTTACAAAAGGAAGAGCGAATAAAAACAAAATGGGCAATTCGTAATAACGTCTTACCAAAATATAAGAAGCATCCTACGCTTCGCGTCATAACAGATTTTGAATATAATCAGTTTACAGAAAAAAGTAAAGAGTCATTTTTTATGAAAGAGTATAAAGTGTCCAATTATGCTGATCGCATGGGATATAGGTTTGATGGGGAAGTTTTAAATAGAGAAATAGAACAAGAAATTCTATCAAGTCCTGTTACATTTGGAACCATTCAAGTTCCAAATGGTGGGCAGCCTATTATATTAATGGCAGATAGGCAAACGACAGGTGGCTATCCGAGAATCGGAAATGTCATTTCAGTAGATTTACCTTTGCTTGCCCAGCTGAAACCAGGGGACTATGTAACTTTTGAAAAAGTTTCTATAGAAGAAGCGGAGCAATTGTACATAGAGCAGGAAGAAAATATGAAACTATTAAAGAAGTTCATCGCTTTACGAAGCTGAGAGTAGGAGGGAAATATCGTGACGACAATCGATTTGAATTGTGATTTAGGAGAAAGTTTTGGAGCTTATAAAATGGGGAATGATGATGAGATTCTTCCGTTCGTTACCTCTATAAATGTTGCTTGTGGTTTTCATGCGGGTGATCCGATCGTTATGCGTCAAACAGTTGAAAAAGCTTTGAAACATAACGTAGCAATAGGGGCGCATCCTGGATTTCCTGATTTAATTGGATTTGGAAGAAGAAACATGAATGTTTCAGCAAGTGAAGTATATGATTACGTTTTATATCAAATTGGTGCATTAGACGGGTTTGTGAAAGCGGCAGGCGCGAAGATGCATCATGTGAAACCGCACGGTGCCCTATATAATATGGCGGCAACTGACCCAGCAATCGCAGATGCAATCGTAAAGGCAATTTCTCATATGAACCCGGATTTATTACTTTACGGATTAGCAAATAGCGAGGCGTTTATACGGGCTGCAGAAAAATATAACATAACACTCATGCAAGAAGTTTTTGCTGATCGTACGTATAAGCAAGATGGGACATTAACAAGTCGTACAGAAAAAAATGCACTTATAACAGATGAAGACGAAGCGATAAAACAAGTGCTTCAAATGGTAAAAGAAGGATATGTAGAAGCGGTGAATGGAGAGAAAGTAACAGTTCAGGCGCAAACAATTTGTTTGCATGGAGATGGAGAGAAAGCGGTACAATTTGCGGAGAGAATATACAGAACATTCGAACTTAATGGTGTTTCTATATGTGCACCGAAATAAAAAATGAGGGGAAGTGCTGGAAATGATTAAATTAATTGGGATACTACTTGTTGCAGTTGGCTTTCTATTTAGGTTAAATACACTATTAGTAGTAATGGTTGCAGGAATTGTTACTGGTATGGTTTCAGGATTAAGTTTTTATGACGTCATCAGCATGTTCGGTAAATTTTTTATAGAAAATAGATATATGTCTATGCCTATTATACTAACTTTACCTGTAATCGGAATTTTAGAGCGTTATGGTTTAAAAGAAAGAGCAGAAGCACTTATAACGAAATCAAAAGGGGCAACAACTGGAAGAGTATTAATGTCATATTTTACAATAAGAGAATCATCAGCGGCACTAGGGCTGAATATTGGTGGTCATGCGCAAACAGTAAGACCGCTCGTTGCACCAATGGCAGAAGGAGCAGCACAAGGTAAATACGGTAAACTTCCGGAAAAATTAAGAGAAAAGATTAAAGCGAACGCAGCTGCTGCGGAAAATACAGCTTGGTTTTTCGGGGAAGATATTTTTATCGCAACTGGTGCGATTTTATTAATGAAAGGATTCTTCGATTCAGTAGGTATGCATGTCGGAGTATGGGATATGGCGCTTTGGGGTATTCCAACAGCAATATCCGCACTAATCGTAAGCTGGATTAGATTCAGAAGGTTTGATAAATATATAGCGAAAACAATGAAGGCAGAAGGAAAACAAGAGAAGGAGGCTATATAAGATGAACATCATAACTATGGATACAATTTATTATGTATTAGGTATAATCGTTGCCTTTATCGCTGTGCGTATCGCATTCGATCGTGAACATCCAAACCGATTCGGTTCTAGCTTATTTTGGGCATTATTCGCAGTTACGTTTTTATTCGGAAATGTAATACCTTCGTTTTACGTTGGGTGTATCGTGCTCGCTATGGTCGTGTTAGCTTCATTGAATAAAGTAACAAAATCCGAGGAGAAAGAAGTACCTGTACAAGAACGTGTGAAACATGCTGAGAAATTAAAAAATAAAATTTTCATGCCTGCACTTTTAATTCCTATTTTTACAATTATCGGTACGTTAACGTTAGGGAAAATCAAATGGGGAAATGTATCCCTTGTAGATCCAGATAAAGTAACGTTAGTTGCATTAGCGTTAGGAGCATTACTCGCATTCGTTGCGGCGATGCGTATTACAAAATCGAAAATAACGACGCCTGTTCAAGAAGGAAGTAGATTATTACAAGCTGTTGGTTGGGCAGTTATTTTACCACAAATGTTAGCAGCACTTGGCGGTATTTTTGCGAAGTCTGGTGTTGGACAAGTCGTTTCTGATTTAGTTGGAAAAGTGTTACCGACAGAGTATCCATTCGTTGCTGTTATGGCGTACTGTTTAGGAATGATGCTTTTCACAGTTGTAATGGGGAATGCATTCGCAGCGTTTGCAGTAATCACTGGCGGAATCGGATTACCTTTAATTGTTCAAATGCACGGCGGGAATCCAGCGATTATGGCCGCACTCGGCATGTTTGCTGGATATTGCGGAACACTGCTTACGCCAATGGCAGCAAACTTTAATATCGTTCCAGCAATGCTTTTAGAGTTAAAAGATAAAAATGCTGTTATTAAAGCGCAAGTACCCATCGCTCTTTCAATCTTTATCATAAATATGTTTATTATGTACGGCTTAGTATATCGTTTCTAATTAGGAGGGAAAACGATGAAAACAGTATTATTAACAGGGTTCGATCCGTTCGGCGGAGAAAGTATCAATCCAGCCTGGGAAGTCGCAAAAAGTTTGCATGAAAAAACAATTGGAGAATACAAGATTATAAGTAAACAAGTTCCAACTGTATTTCATAAATCAATAAAAGTTTTAAAAGAATATATAGAAGAACTGTCGCCGGAAATGATTATATGTATCGGACAAGCTGGGGGTAGACCAGATATTACGATAGAGCGTGTCGCAATTAATATTGATGATGCAAGAATTGCTGACAATGAAGGGAATCAGCCGGTAGATGTACCAGTTGTAGAAGAAGGACCAGCAGCCTATTGGTCCACGCTCCCAATGAAAGCAATCGTAAAAAAACTTCGCGAAGAAGGCATACCGTCATCTGTTTCACAAACGGCAGGTACATTCGTTTGTAATCACTTATTCTATGGACTTATGTATGAACTAGAAAAACATGATATGAAAATAAAAGGCGGATTCATTCACATTCCGTTCTTACCAGAACAAGCGAGTAGCTACCCAGGGCAACCGAGTATGTCACTTTCTACTATTAGTAAAGGGATAGAGTTGGCAATCGAAGTAACGACGGAAGTAGAGGTAGATATTGTAGAAATTGGGGGCGCGACGCATTAAGTAAAGTGAAATGTACAACACCTCCTGTAAACAACTGGTATAATAAGTATAGGAATATACATAGAGGTGATTTTTGTGCAATTTGAAGAAGTTCATTCAATTTTAGAAAAAGCGAAGAAAATTACTGTATTAACAGGCGCAGGAGCCAGTACAGAAAGTGGCATCCCAGATTTCCGTTCAGCAAATGGGTTGTATGCTGATGCGAATGTGGAGATGTACTTATCGAGAGGGTACTATAACAGAAGTCCGAAAGAGTTTTGGAAGCATTATAAAGAAATATTTCAAATTAATACGTTTCATCAATATAAAGCTAATCGTGGACATCGCTTTTTAGCTGAGCTAGAAGAACAAGGAAAAGATATAACAATTTTAACGCAAAATATCGACGGTTTACATCAATTAGGTGGTAGTAAACATGTCATTGATTTACACGGAACACTTCAAACAGCACATTGTCCGAAGTGTAAAACGGGTTATGATTTACAATATATGATTGATCATGAAGTACCGCGCTGCGAGAAGTGTAATTTCATTTTAAATCCAGATGTTGTTTTATACGGAGATACACTGCCGCAATATCAAAATGCGATTACACGTTTATATGAAACAGATGTGTTTCTCGTTATGGGAACGTCATTAAAAGTACAGCCTGTCGCATCTTTCCCGGAAATTGCAAAGAGGGAAATTGGAGCAACAACCATTTTAGTAAATGAAGAGTTAACAGGGCAGGAATATAACTTTGATTTTGTTTTTCGACAAAAGATTGGTGAATTTGTTGAAGGGTTATCTTCAAATAAATAAGTTATCGTAAAAAAACTGAGGTGCAATGTATCTACCTCAGTTTTTTGTATTCATGATATTGTATTGTAAGGGGAATGGTAATAAATAGGATGTAAAATCCGAAAACTGAAAATTAAATCTTTTCTTTCTTTTGTAACTAATATAAAATTCTATATATATCATATAAATAAATTTGATACATAATGAGTTATCCCGTTATTTGCGAGCAGTAAGACTCCCATCTGAAAAATTCGGCACAGGCGAAGAAGTTAGGTGGAAGGGAAGATTACCTGCTTGTAAAAGCCCGATTGCTGTGGGCTAATAAACAGAGAACCACTCTGTTTAAAGTTTCAATTTATGCGTAGAAGTTAATAGAATGAAGCGAGGGAGCGAAATGAGACAGAACAAGGAAAAAAAGAAACAGCCGAAAAAGAAAAAGACTCATATTCCATTTCGGTTAAATGTACTATTTTTTATCGTCTTTCTTTTATTTTCAGCTATTATTATTCAACTAGGTAAAGTGCAAATCATTGATGGAGAAACGTATCGAAATGAAGTGAATAAAAAGGAAGATGTGACGGTGAGCACGTCTGTTCCTAGAGGGAAAATGTTTGATCGAGAAGGCAAAGTGATTGTAAATAACAAACCGCTACGAACCGTTACATATACGAAAATGAAAGGAGTAGACTCGAAAGAAGTTTTAAAAGTAGCGAGAGAGTTAGCAGGGCTAATTGAAATGTCGCAAGAGGATATGGATAAGTTAACAGAGACAGATAAAAAAGATTTTTGGATGCAGTTAAATGAAAAAAGGGCTGCAGAAAAAGTAACGAAAGCAGATGAGAGTAAATTTAGGAAGCAGGAAATAGAAGGGAAAGAATTAGATAAAAAAGTAGAAGAGTTGCGTCGGGAGAGAATTACACAAGAAGAATTAAAGGAGCTTTCAAAAGATGATTTAGAAGTATTAGCAATTAAAAGTAAAATGAATACGGGATATAAAATGACGCCGCAAATCGTTAAAAAAGATGTAAGTCAAAATGAATATGCAATCGTTAGTGAAAGATTAGCAAGCTTGCCGGGGGTAGATACGACAGTAGATTGGGAACGTGAATATCCAAATGATAAAATCCTTCGTTCTATACTTGGTAGCGTTTCTAATGAAAATGAGGGATTGCCAAGAGAACAATTAGAGTATTATTTAGTTCGTGATTACAACCGAAATGATCGTATTGGTAAGAGTTACATCGAAAAGCAATACGAAGATGCATTACATGGAACGAAAGAACAATCTAGAAATATTACAGATAAAGCAGGGAATATTATTCGGACTGAAAAAGTGACTGAAGGAAAAAGTGGAAATAACTTAATGTTAACGGTTGATATGGATTTGCAAAAAAAGGTAGAGGAAAGTCTTGAAAAAAATTTACGAGCGTTTCATTCTTCAGAACCGATGATGGATCGTGCTTTCGTTGTAATGATGAATCCGAAAAACGGTCAAATTTTATCAATGGCAGGAAAGAAAATTGTAAATAAAGATGGCGTGATGCAAATAGAAGACTACGCATTAGGGACGATGACAAGTTCCTATGAGTTAGGATCAACTGTGAAAGGGGCTACTTTATTATCTGGATACCAAGCAGAAGCGATTAAACCGTTTACGCATTTCTTTGATGCGCCAATGTACTTTAAAGGAAGTACTAAGCCGAAAAAATCATGGAAAGATTTTGGTGATATTGATGATTTAAGAGCTTTACAAGTTTCGTCGAACGTTTATATGTTTAATACAGCATTAAAAATGGCGGGGATTAATTATGTGCCAAACAATCCGTTAGATATTAAACAAGAGACATTTAATAAAATGCGTTACTATTTTAGACAATTTGGTTTAGGTGTATCGACTGGTATTGACTTGCCAAATGAATCAATTGGTCAAATGGGTAGAACTGATAATATACCAGGCTTTTTACTTGATTATGCAATTGGACAATATGATACATATACACCGCTACAGCTTGCTCAATATATTTCAACAATTGCAAATGGCGGTTACCGAATGAAACCACAAATTGTGCAAGAAATTAGAGAGCAGCCAAACCGCCCAGAGGATGTCGGAAAAGTTATTCGATCAATTGAACCGGTTGTTTTAAATCGAGTGGATATGGACACGTCATACATTAATCATGTAAAAGAAGGGTTTAGAAGAGTTTTTCAAGAAGCTGACGGAACAGGTACAGGAACGTTTAAAGGCTTACCGTATAAACCAGCTGGAAAAACAGGAACAGCTGAGACGGTATATGGTGGAGAAAGTGATATTGGAAGAGATGAGAACTATAACCGAAAAAAATGTTATAATTTAACTCTTGCCGGCTATGCGCCATATGATGCTGATCCGGAAGTAGCTTTTTCAGTTGTTGTACCATGGGTGAATAATGATAAATCAGGGGTTAATTCCGCGATTGGTAAAGAAATTTTGGATGCGTATTTTGACTTGGAAGCGAAAAGATCAAATGCAAATTCAGTCCCGGTAGAACAGCCGAACAAGGTCCAGTAAAAATAATATCACTGCACAGGAATATATTGTGCAGTGATATATTTTTTGAGTTATTTTATAAGGTGGGAATGGATATGAAAGAGGAGATTAAGAGAGGTTGGGGGAAATACATACTATTTATACTTGTTATGGTAATAGCCTATCATTCTTTTGCGTTATGTAAGGTAGAAGGGAAATCCATGCAGCCGACTTTAAATGAAGAAGACCACGTATTTGTAAATAAGGCAGCAGTACATTTTTCTAACATACAGCACGGGGAAATTGTCATTATTAAAGAAGAGGACGAATCGAAATATTATGTGAAAAGGGTAATAGGGCTACCTGGTGACGTAATTAACATAACGAATGGAACTGTATATGTAAATGATAAAAAACAAGTAGAGCCGTATACAAATAAAGATTTATTCAACAATACACAAGTATTTTACAATTTCCAAAAGACAAAGATTCCACCAAATAAGCTATTTGTCATGGGAGATAACCGTGAACTTAGTAGGGATAGTCGCAATGGCTTAGGATATATTGAAGAAGATAACGTGATAGGAAAAGTAGAATTTGTGTATTATCCTTTTTCAAAAATGAAAATTATAGAATAAGTGGGGAATTCATAAAGCCCCACTTATTAAAGTTTCACTTTATTTTCTTTAAAAAACCTTTTGGATTAAAAGATATGAAAAATTTATGTTTAGATTCATCGATTATGAAATTGTTATTTTTAGCTAAAAACTCTTCCACGGCTTCCATCGGGCCAGGGCCCCAATCTGGAAGGAGAGGATTTCCGTTAATACATGTATCCTCTACAATAATGTAACTACCAGTGGTTACAATAGATTTATAAAGTAAGAGTTCTTTTGATACATGTTCTTTACTATGATCAGAATCTAAAATAACTAAAATCACATCATCAGGTTTGCGCATACTTACTATTGTTTGGACGGCCTGCACAGAAACAGAAGATGCTGTTAAATACGTAATCCGATTATGTGATGGCCGATTTGGCTGCGGAGTTATATCGATAGTAAGTACGTGACCTTTTCCGATTAAATCTAACATAGAAGCTAAATACAGTGCACTACCACCATGAAAAGTCCCGCATTCAATAATTAAATCGGGCTTTAATTCATAAATGATTTCTTGATACAAAAAGAGATCAGAGGGAAGTTTGCAGATGGGAACACCGAACCAGTAGGTATCTTTTAACCAAACGTGGCTGTCGTAATACTGTTTTAAAAATTCACTGCTTGTAGTATCGATTTTAAATGCTCCTTTCTAAAAAGGATTCTTTCGTTTGACGTAAAGTATTTACGTATGAAAGTTGTACTATATATTATGTGATAAGGAATTGTAAGGCGAGTGTTTTCACTTGAAAATAAGCCAAATAACTCATGTGGAAAATCAATTGCTTACAAAAGAAGGTGTAATTGAAAGGAAATGATAGTATGTATACATACACAATTTGCTTCATTAGAAAAGGAAATAAAATACTCTTACTAAATAGAAATAAAAAGCCGAATATGGGAATGTGGAATGGTGTTGGGGGAAAAATTGAAGATAATGAAACGCCATATGAAGGAATAATTAGAGAAACGTTTGAGGAAACAGGCATAGGTCTTCCAAGTGTAACGTATAAAGGGAATGTGATTTTTAAAAGTAAGGACGAGCCTCGAGGTAGTGAAGGGATGTACGTATTCCTTGCTGATTTGCCAGAGGGAGTACAAATGGATACACCGTTAAGTACTGATGAAGGTATATTAGAGTGGAAGGAAATTGGATGGATATTAGATGAGAATAATAGAGGTGTAGTTAGTAATTTACCAAAATACTTACCGCTAATATTAACAGAAGAAAATATGTTAGAGCATATATTCACGTACGATAACCGGAATATTATTAATTACACAACTGCATTTTTGACAGAAGATGATGCGAACAAACGATATGAAAAACAACTCGTTTCTCAATAGAAGATAGGATGAAAAACTACACTTATACTTTAGTTGAAAAAATATATATGTTAGGTGATTACATGCTGAAAAAATATACTTTATTAGCCAAAGTTGTAACACAAACTTTCGTTACTTAAATTAAAACAAAAAAGAGATGGCATATCCATCTCTTTTTTGTTTTCGTATGCTCCATGATTAGTTGCGAATCGCTTTAATGATAAAGCGATGTTGCTTCACATCAAAATAGCCTTTTTGCAACATAATCTCATGAATGCGATATAATTCCTCATAATACCTTTCGACAGTAAAATCAGGAATTTGCCACGGAATCGCTTTTAAATAATAGACGATAGCGCCAATATCATAAAAGCGTTGAAGAGGGAATTCTTCCTTTGCATCTAAAATAGTAAATCCATTTTCCTTTAGCTCATTACAGGCAGTTTCGAGTGACCAACTTGCAAATTCGCTATTTAGTGGTGTGCCAAACTGCTTATTAAGTTCTGCGCAATCAAGACCACCAGCTTGTTGTGTAAGAAATATTCCATTAGGAGAAAGGATTCGGTTTACCTCAGAAGCAGCATAGGATTCATGTTGGTTCACAATTAAATCAAATTGAGCATCTTGAAGCGGTAGGGCATCATCATCCTTTACTTCTACAACAATAACCCCTAAAGGCTCTAATTTCTTTCGGGAAATTGGCACGTTTGGAGCGTAGCCCTCAGTAGCATAAATAGTTGGCGGGAACGGTTGTAACATAGATAAAAGCTCTCCACCGCCAGTGCCCATATCTAGCATTGATTTTGCGTGTTGTATAAGCTGGAAAGCAGTGCTACCGTACGACCACGATAAAGGCTCACTTTTCATTCGACCCGTTTCTGAAATGAAAGAAAAATCCCAGCCGCTAAAATTTGTATTTGCACTGTTTAATAAAGTTAAAAATAATGGATCACGTTTCATAATTGTACCCTCCTATTTTGTAAATGAATGATATGATGAGAAAAGTAAAAAGGAGGACCTCTTATAAAAGTGAAACGGATTTACGTTTCGTGTTCGAATAGATGCATATAAATTCGCTCCTTGCGAGAATGATTATTTATATATTCGGGATTTTTGAGTGGAATTCCTTTGAAATATAAAGAGAAGGTAGATATTTAATGAAAAATTAGATTGAGTTTACAGATAAAGAGTACGATCGAATTTGGGATAAAGTATATAGTGACTATGAATTTTCACCAAGTGTTTCAATATTTCCATCGTTTAAAGTACCAGGACCGTTTATCACATATGACATCTCTCATTATTTTGGAGAATCGGTAGATTTAAATGTATATGATGAACTTGAAGAAAAAGCATTAAAAGTTTTCAAAGAGAATACAGCATTGAATGAATATATGATGGCACTAGATTGGCAACATGAGTGTTATTGGGTAAATCCACACTTAGAGTTTGAAAGAAATGAATTTTATGAGTGGCGTATACCAATATTTCCGAATGGTGATTACTATTTCTTTATTCAGAAAGACTTTAAGTGGGGGTATTTAGGCCACCCTTGGGAGAAGAGTATAACGATATTTGGAAAAGAAATAATAGAGAGTTTTAAACAAAATAAACCGGAAATGTTTCAAAATATTTTAAGGCAGGGATAATGTTTTAAAGAGAAAAAACGCTTATACTTCATTCTTGAAGCATAAGCGTTTTTGTTTTGGCCGTTTTCATTTAAAAATACTTAAAAATAAAAATCTTTTGGTAAAGTACCATTTTTTATCACCGTTCTTAACCCATGTTTTATAATCCAAGGGTTAACAGGATGCTGTTTATCACGTAATTGCTGCAACCATTGAAAAACGAGTTCTTTATCTTCCTTCGTAATATCGTTAATATGATTGGCTACAGATTTTTGAACATACTTAGAAGGGTCATTCATTAATGGTTCAAGAAGCTGTAAATTGTTCTTAAAGTTACCTTTTAGAGCTCCTGTTTTTTTTGCCCAAGGAAGTCTTGGTCTTGTACCTTCAGAAATTAGTCTCCTAATGTGGCTGTTTTCGTCATGAATCCACTGTTGTAAAATATTTAGTGTGTCTTCATGGTACGTTTCAAGAAAAGGCCGAATGGCATATTCAGCAGTATTCCTTTTTGTTATTTCATACATTGCGTGGAATGAGGAGTCAAAATCGTTAAGCCCATATTTTTCAACGTATTTTGCGATAGGCATGTACATATAGCCGTTTGTAAATGTACCTACTTCTGTTGTATTTTCTGGTCCCAATGTTTTCAGTAATATATGTATTGCTTCATTAAAATCTTTTTGTAAAGCATTGTGTAATTCATCTGCTATTACTTCAATCCGTTGCTTTAACTCTAAACCTTCAACTTTACATGTTACGGAGGCTATAAAGTTTTTTTTAGAGAAAGTAGAATCGTGTTTACAAATAGAATCAGCCATTTTTTCTGCTAATTCATCATTAAATAAAAATTTTAATGGAACGTATTTACCCATTTTTCCACCTCATTGGTCAGCTAAAAACAATTTTTATTTTTTAATCGACAATCCATAAACTAACGTCTCACTAGGAGTCGTAATACTAAAACCAGTCGTCTTATAATCAAGTTTCACTGTATTGCCAGTGTAATCTTTCGTGAATGAATCCATTTGTACAATAAGCATTTCATCCTCATATACAACATCATCTGCATTGTATGTATCCCAAACTAAATCAACATCAACGAAAATGCTACAAGAGTTTGTCATTGTTCCTCTAATACGAATGATTTTTTTGTCTTCACGTTCTAATCTATGTATAGCTGCTTTTGCTTCATCAGTAATACGAATGTTCATTGTATCCCAACCTTTATTTATATTTCCTTTATTATTGCAAAAACAAGAGTAATAGGGAAGCAAAGAGGTTTGCAACAAAAAACGAGCAAACAAATTTGTTTGCTCGCTCTACTTTATTTTAGTTCACATTTATCAAGTGGAATCACTTTTGTTTTCTTTGTAAATTTATATCCTAACCATAGTACTAAGAAGAGCGGTAAACCGATGTAAGAAACGAGTACGCCGTTCCAATCGATTGATTCACCCATAAATGCGCCGTAGTTTTGTCCTAAAATTACGATGACGCAAAGTGTAAATGCGAAGATTGGACCGAATGGGAACCATTTTGCTCTATATGGTAAGTCTTTTAAATCTTTTCCTTGTGCGATATATGCTTTACGGAAGCGGTAATGACTAATTGCAATACCAACCCATGCGATAAAGCCAGACATACCAGAAGCGTTTAATAACCAAATATATACAACACCGTCACCGAATAAAGAAGCGATGAAAGCGACGCTACCAACTACTGATGTTGCGATTAGAGCGTTAACAGGTACACCACGGCTATCTAATTTACCTAAAAACTTCGGTGCTTTTCCTTGACGAGCTAAATCCCAAAGCATACGAGTTGATGCGTACATGCCAGAGTTACCAGCAGATAAAACTGCCGTTAAAATAACAGCGTTCATAACAGAAGCAGCAAAGGCAACGCCCGCTTTTTCAAATACAAGTGTAAATGGACTTACTGTAACATCACTTGCTGCAAGACTTTCAGTTGTATAAGGAATTAATAAACCGATAACGAGAATTGCAAGGATATAGAATAAAAGAATGCGCCAAAAGATCGAACGAATTGCTTTTGGGATATTGCGTTCTGGATCAGACGTTTCACCAGCAGCTACACCTAATAATTCAGTTCCTTGGAAGGAGAAACCAGCAGCCATAAATACACCGATAATTGCCATGATACCGCCGTTAAATGGAGCATCTGCAACAGTGAAGTTTTTAAAGCCGACAGATTCGCCGCCCATAATTCCAAAAATCATCATGAAGCCGACAACTAAGAAGATAATAATAGTAACTACTTTAATAAGTGCGAACCAATATTCAGATTCACCAAAACCTTTAACAGATAAATAATTTAAGAGAAAAATAATAGCTAAGCATAATCCACTCCAAATGAGGGAAGGGGTATCAGGGAACCAAAATTTCATAATTAATGTTACGGCCGCTAGTTCTGCCGCAATTGTAATCGCCCAGTTATACCAATAGTTCCATCCAAGTGCAAAGCCAAGTGATGGATCAACAAATTTTGTTGCATACGTGCTAAAAGATCCAGTAACAGGCATGTAAGCTGCAAGTTCAGCTAAGCTTGTCATTAAGAAATACACCATAATTCCAATTGCGGCGTATGCGATTAGTGCACCGCCAGGACCAGCTGAATGGATTACACCACCGCTGGCAAGAAATAGTCCGGTACCGATTGTACCACCGAGAGAAATCATCGTAAGGTGACGAGATTTTAATCCGCGTTTTAATTCACCTTGTCCTTGTGTAGTTTGCGTTTTAGAGGTAGATTGATTTGTTGCGCTATTCATGTTCAACACTCCTTTTCTTGTAGGTTAGGAAGGAGCGGGGGAGAAAAATACAAAAAACCGCCAAAGGAATTAGGCGGAACGTTTCACAAATAACCACCCCATCATACCCTTCCGTTAAGATAGCACCCCACGTTTACACGGTAATTTTGTAAACGTGACAGTTCTGTTCCTTTCGGAGACAGCCCCAGCTCATACTTCCAGAGAAGAAATACAAACTTCGGCAACTTTTCCTTTCAAACGGAGTCAGTGACATTCTCTGTGTCTCGTCCGTTTTACTTTTAAAAGTCGCAACCTCTACCTCATCGGATTGATGAGGATTTATATATTGCTAAGATATTTAATATATGGCAATTGTAATGAGTTTCTGAATATATTGCAAGGAATTTTGTTAGGAAAAGTCAAAAAATATCGGTTATTGTATAGGAAACGCTTGCATAACTCCACCCGAACCTACTATTATGTAGCAATAAACAAAGAAAAAATTGTTATACAAATGTTTCGCAAAAAATAATGAAAAACCCTTTAAAATTAAAAGAAAATTCAGAAAATATAATTCGACATAACGATTGAAGGGTATCACTTCTTTTATTTTGTTCTAAAGAAAAAACATATGTGCAAATAAAAAGAGTGAATATTCTTTCTTTTTGTAGTAAAATTGAAGTACTGTTTAATTAAAAAGGGGACATCGTTATGAAATTAGAAACAGAAAGATTACATATTATCCCGTGTACGGAAGAATGGGTTCAGATTGCGAAGAATCAAGGATACAATAGCGGCCCGCATATTGCAGGGCATGTAGAAAATATAAAACAAGATAAGGATTTATTACCGTGGGGTGCGTGGTATGTCATTCGAAAAGAAGATAACATCGTACTAGGGGATATAGGATTTAAAGGGAAACCGAACGAGAAACGTACAGTAGAAATTGGTTACGGTTTTATTGAGAAATATTGGAATAAAGGGTATGCTACAGAATCTGTAGATGAATTAATAAAGTGGGCTTTCCAGACAGGAAAGGTAGATACAATTATTGCGGAGACACTCTTTGAAAATGGTAGTTCGATTCGTGTATTAGAGAAATTACATATGAAGAGAGTAGATACAACAGATACGATGATTAATTGGAAAATAGAAAAATAAAAAATACCGCTCGATATAGTTCGAGCGGTATTTTTTATCATTATGGTAGCATTTGTTTTTGATCTTTCGGATAGCCGCCTGTTGATGCGTTAGAACGATTGGAATGATTACGGATAGCAATGAAAATAGAAATAATAACGACAAGACCAACTGCCACGTAAGAAAGTGAAATAATAGTTGGATTCACTTTAAATGTTGTAAGTAGTGTACGAATATTCGTAAAGATAATAAGGCCACCAACTAATACCCCAAGTAAATGAGGTGGAACGATACGTACTAACCATGCGGCAATTGGAGCTGCGACAATACCGCCAAGCATTAAGGCGAATACCCAAACCCAGCTTACTTGTTCCCAGCCAAGTGAGATGAAGAAACCAATTGTTGCAGCGAGTGAAACAGGAAACTCACTCGTATCTACAGATCCAATAACTTTTCTAGCTTCATTTCCTCTTGCTAGCAGTACAGGTGTCGTAATTGGACCCCAGCCACCGCCACCAGTTGAATCGACGAATCCAGCGAATAAGCCGAGTGGCACAAGTTGTTTGGCAGACATGCGCTTTTTGGAAGTAACAATTTGTTTTTGAATAATGAATCGTAATAAAATATAAACGCCTAAAGTGAATAAAAATATTGAAATGTACGGTTTAATCACATCGCCAGGTAAATTACTTAAAAAACATGCCCCAACAAATGCCCCAATTGCTCCGGGTAATGTTAATCTGGAAACTGTATATTTATCAACGTTTCCAAATTTGATGTGCGATGCACCAGAAGCTGCGGTTGTAACGACTTCAGCTAAGTGAACAGATGCGGATGCTACAGCTGGTGCAATACCAAACATTAATAATAGTGAGGTAGATGTTACCCCATACGCCATTCCAAGTGCCCCATCAATCAATTGAGCGAAAAATCCAATAATAGCAAAGACAATTAATTTCTGCATAAATAATCCCCCTGTAATAATAAATGAAAAAAGCACTTTTCCCGTATGAGAAAAGTGCCTTTGGTTTTTCCAATCAGCAATAATTAAATTTGTTTCATTATAATACACATTAATCATATAAATCAACTAGGTTTTGAAGTTTTTTGAATTGAATGAAAGAAAAATAAAATATACAATAAAAGGATGGAGAGAAAGGGGAGAAAGACTATGTTAATGTTTGATCATCTCGTTCACGCAGTGCCTTGTACACCGGAGGAAGCAGCAAAACAAATGCAAGAGCGTGGATTTCATACTGTATTAGGCGGAGAGCATACTACTTGGGGAACTTGGAATAGTTTATGTTATTTTGATTTATCATACATAGAATTTTTAGCTGTGCAGCATGAAGAAAAAGCGAAAGAAGCAGAAAATCCATTAGTACAAGAAACGGTGGTGAAATTACAAAATGGAGAAGGAATGCTACAAATTGCAATTCGAACAGATGCAATTGAAGAACTAGCAGTTAAGTTTAGTAAGCATGGCTTACATACGATAGGGCCATTTGAAGGGAAACGTATGAGAAAAGATGGCCGGCTTTTAGAATGGAAAATGTTATTTGTAAAGCAAGAAGAAAGCGGGCCGAGATTACCTTTTTTTATACAGTGGAATGAAACCGATGAAGAAAGAAGAAACGACTTACGCAACATAGGGACGATCACGGAACATAAAAACAAAGTGCAACACATTGAAGTGATCCATTATGCAGTGAAAAATGTTCGAGACACAGTGCGAAAGTGGAAAGAAGTAATGGGGCTAACTGCAAGTTCAGTCACAAAAAATGAAAAATGGAATGCTGAGTGCCAAAGTGTAGCGTTTGGTGACATTCATGTACAGTTTTGTGAACCGATTGGGGAAGGGCTAGTGAAAGAACACTTGATTAGGAATGGTGAATATCCTTTTGCAGTGGAGTTTAAAGGGGAGAATAAACGAGAGTATGAAGTGTTAGGTAGTTTGTACATATATGAATAGAGGGGATGTTTTGGAAGAAATAGTAAGAGAGATAGAAAGAAAACTAGAGTGGCCCTGTATTGTAAAATGTATAGCCATTACAAAAGGTTTTTCGCATGAGGAGAAATATAAAATTGAACTAGAGAATCGTGAAACGTATTTTGTAAAAGTGTGTGATTCTGCTAATTATGAACGAAAACTAGAAGAATATACGTATATGAAACAAATAGAGTTATTACATATTCCAACGCCCAAGTTAATTCATTTTATAAAACTTGAAGAATTAAATAAATGTGTTCAAGTATTTGAATGGATTGACGGAGTAAATGGTGAAGAGAGCTTACGGAAGTTATCGGTGGAAGAACAGTATGATGTAGGAAGAAAAGCAGGAGAAGTATTAAGGAGAATTCACTCAATTGAAAGAGAAAGTGCAAGTAATAAATGGGAAACATTTAGATGGAATAAATACGAAAGATACATAGAGGCACTAGCAGACTACGAGGTGAATTTTCTGGATTTGAAGCCAGTATTAACCTTTGTAGAAAACCATAAAGACTTATTAAAAAATCGTCCAATCACACTTTTACACGATGATTTCCATCCAGCAAATAGTATGATTCATAACAAGGAGTTTATCGTTATCGATTTTGGTGGATATGATTTTGGCGATCCAATACACGATTTTTATAATGTAGCGATTTTTACTACAAGAATAAGCAAACCATTTGCGGTTGGACAAGTTCACGGTTATTGCGGAGGCGAACCGTCACTTCATTTTTGGCAACTGTATTCCTTATATGCAGCAATGACATTCCCAGCTGATATCGTTTGGACAAACCGAAGCACACCGCACCTAGTAGATGATATGAAGGAAAGACTAAATGGAATTTTAGAAGAACATAATCATTTTTCGTCCTATGTTCCAAGATGGTATCAATCCTATCATATGGATATAATGAAAAATAAATAACGGAGGGATTCATTTGGATAAAATAGCGGTAATTTCAGATATTCATGGTAATATTCCGGCATTAGAATCTGTGCTGAAAGATATTAAATTAAGAGGAATCGAGCGCATTATTTGTCTTGGAGATTTAGTAGGAAAAGGCCCTCATTCAAGTGAAGTAATTCAAATCATTCGTAAAGAATGCGAAGGCGTTGTAATGGGGAATTGGGATGATTTCATTACAAAACCGACTGAATTTGAAGCATTAAAATGGCATCAAAAACAATTATCAGAAGAACAAAATGACTATTTAAGAAGCTTACCATTTTCGATCGAATTTTTTATGAGCGGAAAACTCATTCGTATGTTTCACGCTTCACCGAGAAGTTTATATGAAAGAATTCAACCACACGCTTCAAGAGAAGAACGTATTAGTATGTTCGAAAATAGTGATCTGACGGAAAATATAGAAGGGGAAAGAAAACCAGATGTCGTTTGCTATGGTGACGTTCACCAAGCGTTCGTTCAAAATTTCAGAGGGAAAACGTTATGTAACGCTGGTAGTGTAGGAAATCCTCTTGAAATTACACAAGCATCCTATTTAATCTTTGAAGGAACTTACAACGAAAAAGAAGCAGCGAGTTTTTCCATTCAGCTTGTAAGAGTACCATATGATATTGAATTAGCCATCAGGCTAGCGGAAGAGCTTGATATGCCAGAAATTGAGGAATATAAGCAAGAGTTACGGACTGCTTTGTATCGAGGGTTTAAGGGGAAGTAAGGAATATGTAAAGCAATAAAACTATATCAACGTTTTGACAAATAGTAATCAAACGTGTTTATTGTAATTGTATTATGTAAACTGAATTAGGGAGGGAAGATAATGAGTCGCCAAAAACGAATGAAAGAAATCGCAAATCATATTTTAAAGTTAAACTTAACGCATCCAATCAGAGTGGGAGTAAGTGGCATTACAGCATCAGGAAAAACAACATTTGCAAACGAACTAGCAGAGGAAATGAAAAAACGGGGAGTACCAGTAACACGCGCAAGCATTGATGATTTTCATAACCTAAGAGCGATTCGTTATGCACAAGGTAAAGAATCGGCAAGAGGATATTATGAAGATGCACACAATTATTCGGCTTTTAAAGAAAGGTTATTAGTGCCTTTAGGGCCTAATGGGAATTTACAGTATGAAACGATTTCTCATAATTTAAAAACGGACCTACCTGTACAAAATGCGCCGTTAGTGGCTCCGCCAAATATGGTGTTAATAGTAGACGGAACGTTTTTATTGAAAAAAGACGTGGAGCATTTATTTGATTACAAAATTTTTGTAGATACAGATTTTGAGATTGCGAGAAAACGTGGTGCGAAGCGAGAAACAGAAGCTTTTGGAAGTTATGAAGAAGCAGAGAAGATGTTTTTGAATAGGTATCATGCGGCCTGTAAGATGTATATAGATGAGCATAATCCGAAAGAGTGTGCGGATGTTGTATTTCGGAATAGTGATTTAGAAAATCCAGAAGTTATATTTCATGAAAGAACGTAATACATAACAACAAATATATGTATAGCCTTATATTTGTTGTTATAATTCTTGTATAATTAAATTAATTTTATGAAGTGAACAATAGGGGATAAGGCAATTAAAAAACGTAAAAAGGGGACAGGAAATATAATGAATGAAATACTAGAATTAAAAGAAGAACTACAACAAATTAAAAATAATAATTATGCTGTACCAGAGGATGTGGACGCATATCCATATGCACAGTGGATGCTAGATTATATCGGATCACCAGATGCTGAATTACGCGATGATTTGATTTATAGTACGCTTCACACATGGATTACAAATGATGTATTTAGACAAAAAGAGTTACGAGGATTAATGCTACAAGCAATTAGTCCTGATTATTTATTTTATAAAATTGGAGAAAAAGGAACAGACTCTGTGTTTAAACGCGCGTTCTCCGTTTTAATTCCACCACTTATTTTATCTGTTCATGAAAGAGAACCGCTGTTATCTGAAGAACAACTGTACAGTGTGGCAGAACAAGTACTGGAATATGTATATTTAGAAGAAGATGTAAGAGGCTACATAGAAGGAAAAGGCTGGGCACATTCTACAGCGCATGCGGCTGATGCGCTAGATGCTTTAGCACGTACAATACGAAATCGTGAGTTTTCATATGCAATACTAGCTGCCGTTCGTCAGAAGGTACGATTGAATGATTACGTATATGTACACTTTGAGGATGAGAGATTAGTAAAGCCAATTATGTCTTTACGTAGCCAAAATCTATTAACTGAAGAAGAGTGGAGCAATTGGCTACATAGTATAGCAACTGTTGAAGACATCCGACATCCTCAGCATGCTATTTTAGTACAAAATATTAGATCTTTCCTAAGAAGTTTATATTTCATAGCTTTAGAGAAAGAGGGAAGCACTGCCTTTACAGATGATATATTGGAGACTTTGAAGGAAGCACGTAGGTATTAAAAAGGTCCATACTTAGAAAAAATAAGTAGATATTAATATTGAAAAATTTATTAGAACTTTATTTTTACATTGTACCCTTTCAGTATAGGCTGAAAGGGGTGTCAAATGAAAAAAATATTGAAGATAGGAAAGATAATATTTTTTGTTTGTATTAGTATGATTTTTCTTGGAACTGGCGCTGTATTCATATATCATAACTATCAATTAAAAATGGAATCGAAATTAATGAACAATAAAGGTGAACTTATTAATTTCAATAATAAAAAAGTGAATGTTTATAATGAGGGGAGCGGGGAGGAGACGTTTGTATTTATGGCCGGATCTGGAATTGCCGCTCCTGTGTATGAATTGAAAGGCTTATATAGTGAATTTTCAAAAGAAAACAAGATTTCTGTAATTGAGAGAGCTGGTTATGGATACAGTGATGTTTTTCAAGATGATAGAGATATTGATATGATACTAGAACAAACGAGAGAAGCGCTTATTCGAAGTGGAAATAAACCACCATACATTTTAGTACCACACTCTCTATCGGGAATAGAGGCTATTTATTGGGCACAAAAATATCCAAATGAAGTAAAAGGGATTATTGCGTTAGATATTGGTTTACCTAAACAGTACGTAACTCATAAAATAGGCATGGTTGATTCATTAAAAATAAAAGGAATAAATATTTTAACGAAAATTGGTTTTCAGAGATTAGTTCCTTCTATCACTTATAATCCTGAAGTCATTAGGCAATCCTTTTTAAACGAACAGGAAAAAGATATTTATAAAGCGCTTACATACAAGAGGGCTTTTAATGATGATATGAAGCAAGAGCTTTTACAAAGCTACAATAACGGTAAAAAATCAAATTCCTTATCAATCCCAAAAGAAACACCTATTTTATTTATAGATGCGATTGCTAGGCAATATAAAGATTCGAAGTATACAAAGCAAAAAAACGAAGATTATAAGGAGTTTGCTAGCAAGTTATTAATAGCTGATGTAAAAATAATTGAAGGTACGCATAGTATTTATTTATACGCTCCTGATGAAATATACAAATTTGCTATGGATTTTATTAATAATAAAGTAGTGAAGAACTAAGCTATTGTTATTTTAGCGACGAAAGGTCTATACATAATGAAAGTATATAACATATTAATTGTTGAAGACGATTTGATTATAGGAGATTTATTACAAAAAATTTTGCAACGCGAGAAGTATAATGTGTATTGGGAGAAAGAGGGAAGGAAAGTTCTTGATGTAATTCATGACATAGATTTAGTCATAATGGATGTTATGTTACCAGGCGAAGATGGTTATCAAATTACAAAGAAAATAAAAAATCTAGGACTAAATATTCCAATTATATTTCTATCAGCTAGGAATGATATGGATAGTAAACTAAAAGGTTTGACTATTGGAGAAGAATACATGATAAAACCTTTTGATCCTAGAGAGTTGCTGTTAAGGATTCAGAAAATGTTAGATAATAAATATGGTACTTTCGCGCAAATTAACCATTTATTTATAGATGCAGAATATAAAAGAGTTTTCATAAATGGTTTGCGTGATGAAGTTGCTTTTACTGCAATTGAGCGTAAAATATTCTTCTATTTATATGAAAATAGAGATAGAATTCTAACAAAAGAACATTTCTTTGATTACTTATGGCAACTTGAAGATAGAAATCAAAATATCATGAACGTACATATAAAAAAAATTAGGGCCAAAATAGATGATAAAACAGGTGATATTATTCAAAATATTTATGGAGAAGGGTATAGACTAAATACCTATATGAAGAAATGAACTTAAAGAAAAAATATCAGTTACTACTATTCTCCGCTATTGTTAGCGTACCTCTGTTATTGTTGTCGATTAGTATTTTTGTATCAGTTATTTATAATGTTGCCTTTAAAACTAAAAATAAGAACATTCCTTTTCACGAATCCTTTGCATATCCTACTATGTTAATCATATTTTTATTATCACTATTAGTATTAGCTTTTGTATTTTCAAAATCGATAAACTCATTATTAAATAAAATTAATGTATTAAATCAAACGATTCGAGATTTAGCTAGTGATAAAAAAATCCCTAATATAATAGATGTCAAAAGTGATGATGAGATGGGAGAACTGATTAGGTCAGTAAACCTGCTTATAGAAAGAACAACTTATCGAGAATTAGAACTACAACAACAGGAACAAATAAAAAAAGAGCTATTAAATAAATTACGGCATGATATTAATACACCCTTAACTGCAGTTAGATTACAATTATATTATTTAGAAGGCGAATACGAAGCACAAGCGCCAGTACTTGAATCACTGTATGAGCAGATACAATATATAAGTGATTTAACTAACGAATTTAATATTCAATCTACAGAGACCGTAGAGAATACTTATATTGTGAATGATGAAGTTAATATACATAATTTAATAGAAAATATGATTAAAAAATGGAGCTATTTGTATAGCATTCATAAAATTGAATTAGTATATAATCCACAAGATAAAGAGTTGATATGGAATAGTAATGAGTTATGGATTCAAAGGTTATTTGATAACATTTTTCAAAATGTCCTTAAACATTCAAAAGCTAAAAAACTCAAAATTATTATAGATGAAGATATTGTTTCCTTTAGAGATGATGGGATTGGGTTTGATATAAATAGTAAAGGTACAGGACTTGGTTTGAAAAATATTGAAGATATATCAAAGATGTTCGATATAAAATACACTTTACAATCAAATAGTGAGGGTACTATGTTTTCATTTGAAAATACAAAAGTTTAGAGCAAATTACATAAAACCAACACCTCCCAACCATACTAAAAAATGTGTTGGAGGTGAATGTTATGGACAATAAAGACTTTGAAAAAGTTTATAATGATTACTTACATCAAGGAGAAGAGCAAGCTCAATTTGAAGTAGACAATGAAGTCAATTCAGGAGCAGAACAAATTGTTGCTGTTCGTAAAAATGATGATGGTGATTTAATAGCGTTTAAAACAAGTAGCGGGAGAGAGTTAGATTATATGACTGCTCTTAGTGAAGCAAAATCAGGGAAGTTAGCTCATGTGGATGTATTTCATAAGTATGGCAGAGATATTATACGTAGTGAACCTGATGGAATAAAAGAAAATAATTTAGATAATTTACCTTCATTTTAAACGGGTAAACCTCAAGAAGAGAATGTTCATTTGGAGATTCTCTTCTTTGTTTTGCGAAGTTTTCCTTGCAAATAGACGATTCATTTTTAAAGTGCGATCATACTTTTAAAGAGCGCTCTAAATTTCTCTTTATCTTCTGCTGTAAATGGTTTCGGTCCCTTTGTACGTTTACCACTTTTTCGAACCATTGCACTTAAATATCGTGTTTGTAACAATTGTTCAATGTTATCATTCGTATACTTATAGCCTTTATGGTGTAGTACGATACAGCCTTTTGCTAAAGCGAGTGAAGCAAGACCATAATCTTGTGTTACGATTAAATCTTCTTTTTTTGCTAATTGCATAATTCGGTAATCTGCAGCATCTGCTCCGGAATCAACATATATTGTTTCCACACCTGCTGGCTGCTTAGCATTAGAATAATGAGAAAAGCTAGTAACGAGGGTTACAGGGATTTCTGCATTCGTAGCTTCAAAAATAATTACATCTTTTACAGGACAAGCATCTGCATCAACGTAAATTTTCATTTTTATCACTCCTATAACTAGGTTCGTGTTGATAATAATGGTAGAATTAGGTTTTGTCAAACGAGTAATATCTTCCGCAATTTAATACGTATGTATTTTTATAAGATAAACGAATATTTCGAACTAAATAACGAATGTACTATAGATTTTAATAAGTGGTTATATGTAGTGATGTGAAAATTTCTTAATACGAAAATATTAGGAAGTTTTATTTGAATTTCATTCTGCGGATTGATTTTTAATAGCGTTTATTTGGATAAAATAGCGATTGAATATATATAAATAAAATGTATTTTAAATTAGAGGATCATTTCATGTTACTGCTCTATGCAATGGTTTCAAAAGATAAGTAAGTCTGAAATTAATCAGGAGGGCCGAATGAGGAGTTTAGATTTATCACAAACAACTATTAATATATCAAAAAATGATCTTATTTATAAAACGAATGATGATAAGTATTGGGTGTATGAAGTGATTTTTCAATTGCAAGAAGGAATACCACCTCATAGCCATCCGTTTGGAGAAGATTGTGCCGTTGTGTTGTCAGGTCATTTGGATTATTATATTTCAAATAAAAAAATAATTCGTGCATCAAAAGGAGAGGTAGTGTTTGGATGGAAGAACCATATACATGGCTATAAAAATAATGAAATGGAACCATTGCATCTATTAATTTTCGTTGCGCCGAATAAAATCGGACTAGAATATTTACCCGATGATGATCCGAAAATTGTGCATGTACCGGAAGGAAAGCGAATGATGAAGCTTTCCGAATATCAAGTAGTACATTCTTCTTTTTCTTCTTTTGAAAGAATAAAAATAGATGGTGAATATTCAGAAGCATATAATGAGAATGGACTTATGGCATTTATTGATATTGAAAATAAACAAATATATATATTTGAGGGTGAGAATGCGGAGATAAAAACTTCAAATCCCATAGTATTTATTAAGTATACAGCTAGATTGTGAGAATGGAGAGTTGATTTTCTCTATTTATAATAAATGTGTAGTTAGGAATATGAAAGAGGACTATTAAGGATGGACGGAAAGGTGAATTAATCATAATGAGTTACAATTTATAAGAATCATTCTTAGAAGTAGGGAAGAAATATAGAGAAAAACGAAAAATCTGGAAAAGAAAGCCCCCTGTATCAATCATCAGGAGCTTTCTTATAATTTAATTTTGGAATGAAGCTTCTTTTCATTATTTTTTGCTAACTTATTATCTGGAGTTAATGAATAAAGAAGTTTTAAATGTATTAAAAAGTTATTTTATTTCCCGCAAACCAAAATAGCCTCACGTAAACGAGAAATCCCTTCCTCAATTTGATTGATATTTACCTTCCCATAGGATAAACGTATATAACCATCTTTCGCACCGAAAATACTACCAGGCATAAAGGCGATTTCTTGTTTTAAACTTTGCATAATGAGTTGTTTTTCGTTTATCGGTTCGTTTAATTTTCCCCATATGTATATACCGCCGGTCGGGTTTGAAAAAGTGATTTTATCGTGAAGCTGTTCATTTAAAGCACGGACGATAATGTCTCTTTTTTCTGCCAGTTGTTTTCGTAACGGTACGATATGCGACTGAAATGGTACGGTTTCAAAAAATTGCTGCATCAGCCACTGCGGGAATATGCTCATACCTAATTCCATTTGGTGCCGTGCATCTGATAATCGCTCTACTACTGACTGCGGAGCGACAAGCCAGCCGACTCGTAACCCTGGTGCGATCATTTTTGATAAGGAATGTACATATATGACAGTTCCATTTTCATCAATAGATTTCAAAGTAGGGCAAGGTTGTTTATTTTCAAATGTAAGTAAGCTAGATGGATCATCTTCAACGATCGCAATGCGTAAGTCTGCGCAAAGTGATAATAGTTTTTTTCTACGGTTTGGATGCAGCATCGTTCCCGTAGGGTTTTGGAAATTTGGATTTAAAAAGATCATTTTAATGCGGTGCTTTCTATATAACTCTTGCACATCGTCTGGATTAATACCGTGTTCATCGACAGGTAATGGAAAAATACGAATACCTGCTGATTGGAATAGTGGTAGTGAATAGCAGTGCGATGGACTTTCGAAAGCGACTGCGTCACCTGGATTTAATAAACATTGCACGATAAGATGAAGTGCTTGCTGTGCGCCAGATGTAATCATAATGGATTGTTCGGTCGCTTCAACTTTTAAATATTCCTTCATATATTTTACAACCGCTTGTCTTAGCGGGAGGTACCCTTGCGGATGATCGTAACTTAATGACTGCGTTAACGGTTGTTCTCGCAAAATCGCTTGTAGTTGATCATGAGGATAGAGATTACAACCGAGTTCTCCGTTTGCAAAATCTATAATATTTTCATTTTGTTGTACTTCTGCCCGAATATGGCGAAGTAACGGTAAGTTTGGTAAAAACGTACCACCTTCTACGAAGTTTCTCCAGTTTGGTGTTAATGTTGGAGAAACACCCCACATATGTGTACTTACACGTGTACCTTTACCAGTTGTACTTTCTACAATTCCCATAGCACGTAGTTCATTATAAGCAGTCGTTACTGTACTTCGGTTTACATTTAACTGTGTAGCTAATTTCCGTTCGGAAGGGAGGAAGCTACCTGGAGGAAGTTCTCCATATGTAATACGTTTTTCAATAAAGTCAACAACTTGCTGATAAATAGGGATTTTACTGTCGTTATCTAGCTTCCATTCCATAAAAAACGCCTCCGTATCTTTTCAATACATTAAGTATAGCAAATTGGCTGGGTAAAAAAACAGCCAATTGGACGGTGTTATATCCAGCCAATTTTACTATGCTAAATAGGGAAGGGGAGATTCGGATGAAACGATGGCAAATGGAATGGCTCCTAGTATCAGTAGCATTAGTATGGGGAGCAAATTATACAATTGGAAAGTATGGCGTGGCATTTATGTCATCCATTCAATTTAATAGTTTACGATTTTTAGTAGCATCACCGGTATTATTACTTATTACATTTTTTATGGAACGCTCATTACGTATTGAAAGAAAAGATTGGTTACGATTAGTAGCAGTCGGCATCGTTGGAACGACAATGTATCAAACGATGTTTATGTTATCTGTGAAATATACTTCAGCAACGAACGCCTCATTACTAATTGCAATGTCACCTATTTTTACAGGGATATTAGCAGTATTACACAAACAAGAACGTTTTTCGATGAAAGTACAAATCGGTTCAATAATAGCGTTTATTGGTGCAGCATTCGTTTTATTAACAGGGCATACAGGAGGAGCTACTTACGAGTATGCGTGGCTTGGAAATATAATTGGATTAGTAGCAGCAATAGCGTGGGGATGGTATCCAATTTTAGCACAACCTCTTATTACAAAATACTCTGCAATGAGAGTTACATCATGGTCTACATTAATTGGAATTGTACCTCTTGTTATATATTGTTTATTCAACGTAAACACATTAACGTGGCCAGTAGACATGCCAAGCTGGGGTTCACTAGCATATTCAATCATCTTTGCGACAATATTTGGACTAGCAATGTGGTATGTCGGTATTAGTCAAATCGGTTCAACGAAAGTAATGGTTTATATGTATCTCGTACCATTATTCGCAGTGATCTTTGCAGCTGTAACAATTGGAGAGCAAATCAATATGATGCAACTCGTTGGCGGACTTATAATCTTTGTGGGTTTATATGTTGTAAAAAAAGGCGGAATCAAAAAGCCAGCTCTCAATTTAAAAAAGGTAAGCTAACAATAAAAAATGATCTCTTTCATATAGAAGGAGATCATTTTTTGTTTCGTACTAAAAGCGCTTGTTCAACAGCCCAATTTTGATGATCATGAAGTAAATATTCTATAGCAAGTAGTGGAGGTAACCACTTTAAAACATGATCTTTTTCAGAGGTTTCAGTTTGTTTATGTACTATGTTCGCAATGTAAAAGAACCCATCGTTTAAATAATATGTCCCTTCTTTTTCTGCATAAAAATATCGCGCTGCATTACCGATATATAGATCAATTTCAATTTCCCATCCTAATTCCTCTAGTAGTTCGCGATGTAAACATTCATCTTTTGTTTCGTTACCTTCCATACCGCCGCCAGGTAAAAAATAACGGTCTCCTTTTTCGATGATAGCTATTTTTGAGCAAGTATTGTTAAAAATAACCGCATAGCAACTCGGCCGTAATACATAATGAACGGTGGGATTTTTAGAACCAAATGTGAGTTTTGAAATCATAAAACACGATCTTTCTCTATAAAATACATAAAAGGGATAATAAGGTAAATGTCGAATTATATTAAGATAATCCTTGGTGATTGGAGTGATATCAAAATGATAAATCGAAAATGTTCAAGGTGTAAAGAAATAACGGGTACAATACATGGTGGTAAAAAAATTAAGGAAGAATTTTTGTGTGAAGATTGTCTTCAAAAAGGAATTGCGAGTGGGGAAATCGAATTATCACAAGTGGAGAAAGAACAAACTTCGTATCTTTCTATAAAAATATTAAAAATAATGAGTGTTATTTATTTAATCGTATCTATTATAACAGCTTTTTCTGCTGGATCACTTATACAAGATCCAGGGTTTGGTGGCGTATCATTTTCAATATCAGGTGCGATTGGTATTATGATACTTGGATCGATATTCCAGTCGGTGCTTGTATTTTCTGGTATTTGGGTATTCATTCTATTAGTAGAAACGGTTATTAAAATATATGAAAAAATGAAGTGAGTGAGAGGGAGAAATACATGCGAGTAAGAAACATTCAAGGGGAAGATTATGTAAAGATTCATTCTGTATTAAATGATTGGTGGGGCGGGAGAGATATGGCTCATATGTTGCCAAAATTGTTCTTCATTCACTTTCAAGAAACGAGTTTTATCATTGAAGAAGAGGGAGAAACGTTAGGTTTCTTATGCGGATTCTTCTCACAAACGCATAAAGAGGAAGCGTACGTTCATTTTATCGGTGTCAATCCGAAGTATAGAAGAAGAGGAATTGCATCGACATTGTATTCTTATTTCTTTGATATTGCTCGTGCAAATAACCGTAAAGTTGTAAAAGCAATCACATCACCAGTTAATAAAAAATCGATACAATTTCATCAAGAAATTGGCTTTCGAATTGAGGCTGGGGATGATGAAATAGAAGGTGTATCCGTACATACAAATTATGACGGGAATGGCGGGAGTAGAGTTTTATTTTTAAAAAATGTATAAAGTAGGCTAACATGAAGTTAGCCTTTTTGTTGTGAGGAGGCAAGGATATGGAGAGTTCTCAAAGTAGAAATGAATACATAAGACGCATATATAAAGTGCAAGATTATATAGAATCAAACATAAATGATTCACTTTCAATTGAAGAGTTAGCCAATGTAGCAGGATCTTCAAAGTTTCATTTTCATAGAATTTTTAAAGGGATAGTAGATGAGCCTTTATCTCGGTATGTAAACCGATTGAAACTAGAAAGGGCAACTCACCTTATTACATATCGTCCGGATATGACGATTACAGACATTGCGTATCACTTCGGGTTCACAGATTCAGCTGTTTTCTCCCGTACATTTAAAAATTATTACGGAGTAAGTCCGTCTCAATATCGAAACTACAATAGCAAGAATTGCAAAGACGTAAGTGAACCTTCTCAATACAATAAATGTAAGAAGGTTCGGGGAAATGTTGAAATTGTAACAGCGGACGATAGAAATGTCGCATACATAAGACATATCGGTACATATGAAGAGTTAGCTATAGCTTTTCCGAAAATGATAGAGAAATTATTTCGTTATGCAACGGAGCAAAACTATCATATATTTGGGGATACGAAAGTATTAACCATTTACCACGATCATCATGAATTTACTGAGGACTATCATTTAAGAACAAGTTTATGTATAACAATTCCCGATGAATCCGCAGTAGGAACGAGTGATATTGGAATAATGGTAATACCTTCAGGAAAATATGCGGTAGGCCATTTTGAAATACGTCAAAATGAATATAAAGGTGCATGGGATTTTTTATACGGCGAATGGCTCCCAAATAGCGGATATAAGCCGAGAGATTCGTATCCTTTTGAAGTGTATAGAAATGATCCAAGAAAGCATCCAGAACATAAACATATAGTGGATATATATGTACCGATCGAACCTTTTTAATCATAGATTAAGGGGGAAGAATAATGAAAACTTTTGAAGAGTTGGATTACAAGATAAAAGAAGACTATAAAAATATAAACGGTATGTTAGTAGTGCAGAAGGATAACATTATTTTTGAAAAATATTATAACGGCCACGGTCCAGATGATGCATTTCATGTAGCATCTGTCACAAAAACGATAATCTCTGCGCTAATTGGGATATGTATAGGTAAGGGCTATATAAAAAGCGTTAATCAAAAAGTAATAGAGTTTTTTCCTGAATATAAACTTAAGGCATCTGAAGTAACAGTGCGACACCTACTTACAATGACAGCACCATACCCTTTTACAGATTGGCAGGAACCGTTAGAAGAACTATGTACACAACAGAATTGGGTACAGTATACACTTAATAGAATGGGGCACGGCGGAGAAATTGGATCTTTTAAATATTCATCTGCAGGAGCACATGTACTATCAGCAATTATTTCGAGTGCAACAGGGAAAAGTGCGCGTGAATTTGCGAATGAACAGCTATTTCAGCTACTCGGTATGAGAGAAATTCCAAACTACAATATGAAAGCATTTGGATTCGATGACTTATTCGGAAAAGATGTAAAAGGATGGGTTCACGATCCAAATGGTATTTCGACGGGCGGCTGGGGACTTACGCTAACAGTTAAAGATATGGCTAAGTTTGGACAATTGTATTTGAACGAAGGTATTCATAATGAAAAGCGAATCATTTCAAAATCATGGGTAAAAGAATCAACGGTGATGAATCCAAATCAATATGGGTACTTATGGTGGTTACGAGAAGAAAATGGAAGCTTTTCATACTGCGCAATGGGCGATGGTGGGAATATGGTTTGTTGTATTCCAGAGAGAGAATTGGTAGTGGTGATTGCTTCTGAGGTTATACCAAATGCGGTGGATAAATGGGAGTTAATTAAAGAGTGCATACTTCCTTATTTAAAAGATTAATGTGGTTAATTTTGGAAATGAGAATTAAAGGGTTTAGTTAAATTTGCTTTGTTTTTCATGATAGAAAAAAGTGTTGTGATAACAAAGTTGTACAACTAAGGTTATAAAACTTCAACACCTATACGATTTTTAAATAATTGCAAGGTGTTGAAGTACTTCATAATCTATTAAAGGTACTTTCAAATAAAAGCGGAAACACCTTTTTTCTTTGCTTTTTAACTATTTTCTAACTTTGTGATGTATAAGATACATCATGCCGAGTATGATTGCTAGTATTATAAATTTAATTAATTCTATTAGGCTGGCATCCCATTTGTTTTGCGCTACATCTGCTAAATAAAATACATTAAACATACCATGTAAAATTGCGGGTGATATTGCAGAACCACCATATTCTCTCGTGTACGTCAAAATTAAAGACAATATAAATAATAAAGAGAGATAACTTAATATTCCTACAAACTGAAACTCATAATTTTTATAAAAGATAGCTACTGGTAAATGCCATGAAGACCAAAGCGAAGCTATAATAATAGCTGTTTGCATGAATGAATATTTTTTTCGTAAATAGTAATGAAAATTCCCTCGCCATATAATTTCTTCTAATAATGCAGATAAAGATCCAATTGTAAGACCAACGAGCAAGAGAAATCCTAATTCATTCCAATCATGATATAAGAACTTTATATCATAAATATGAAAATAAAAATGGAGACATAGTCCTAGAAGTAGTGGAAATAATATGGAGAAAATTAGTGTTTTTATTTTTGGACGTGAAATTCCAAATGTATGAACTATTTTTTGTTTCTTAAATAATTTTTGATATAAAATAACTGCTAAAAGCGGAAGAACCATTGTAAACCCCAAATAATTACGACCATTTTCTATGTTCAGCAAGATGATATATACAAGTGATGTGAGAAAATAAATACATAATGTTGAATGATAAACTATGTGTTTATTAATATTTTTCACCTGCCTAAGTATGTATAAGTGGTTAATCGAATATCCGATATTTTAATTATATATGAAATGGAAATCGACAGAATTAATATTTTCATATTATTGCTTTTAAAAATAGGAAAAGTGTCGAAGTTACATATATTGAACTTGTAGAAAACAATTAAACTATCCCCCGTAACTTTTCACAACAAAAAATCGTTAAACAAAAGAATAGATTTTTAATCATGAATGGGGGAGAACCATGAAAATTCTAATACTAGGCGGTACACGATTTTTAGGAAGAGCATTTGTAGAAGAGGCGTTGAAAAGAGGGCATGAAGTTACATTATTTAATCGCGGATCAAATAAAGAACTATTTCCTGAAGTGAAAAAGTTAATCGGTGACAGAAATAACGATGTATCAAGTTTAGAAAATCGAAAATGGGACGTTGTCATAGATACATGTGGATTTTCTCCGCACCATATTCGGAATGTTAGCGAAGTATTACAAGATAATGTAAAGCAATATATATTCATCTCAAGCCTTTCCGTATATAAAGATTGGATTCCCCATCATATAAAAGAAGACTATATATTACAACCTGAACCAACAAGTGATCGGATAAAAGCTGTAGAGAATGGTGAAATATCGCCTTATGAGCATTATGGTGCGCTAAAGGTATTATGTGAAAAAGAAGCAGAGAAGTATTGGCCGGGGCGTGTTTTACATGTAAGAGCAGGACTTCTTTCGGGAACGTTTGATTATACAGATCGCCTTCCATACTGGATTCAGCGTGTAGCAAAGGGCGGGAAAGTGTTAGTACCAGGAAGAAAAGATCGTCCAGTGCAATTAGTTGATATAAAAGACGTCGCAAGCTTTGGACTAAACATGGCAGAAAATAATAAAGCCGGTACATTCAATATAACAGGTCCAAATGATGAATTGACGATGGAAGAGCTATTAAATACGTGTAAAAGGGTTACGAATAGTGATGCTGAATTCGTTTGGGTCGATGAATCATTTATGAAGGAACATAAAGCACAGCCTTGGACAGAGATGCCTTTATGGCTTCCGGAAACTTTTCCATTAGAAGGGGAAACGAAGCCGTGGAAAGGTGGATTTTCTATTAGTATTGAGAATGCTGTTAAAGCAGGGCTTACTTTTAGAAGATTAGAAGATACTGTTACAGATGTGTATGACTGGGTGAATGAAATGAAAGAGAGGGGATTAAAGGCAGGTATTTCAGTTGAAAGGGAGAAAGAATTATTAGAAAAGTGGAATGGATAGTTTTTATAGATAATAGGAATGGAGAGAAATATGATACGTCAATTAAAAAAGGTTAGAAAAAGGACAACAATTTCAACAGTTATAATGCTCTTGCTAACGGTCATTCTCGTAAGAAATAGTACGTGGTATATCTCTCATTCCTTTTCTTCTGAATTTTTTCAATTGCCGATGCCTTTGGATAGTAAGCTAATTAAAGATTATGAAGCAGATGAGAAGAATTGGATTGAATTAGCAAATGGCGGATATTGGGAAGTAGTAGCGAATCGTGTTATAGAAACGAAGCAATCGAAGGCAGAAGTAATCTCATTCTATCAAAAAAAAGGGAAGTTAAAGTATCCAAATTCTAACGAGGCTGGTGTAGAAATTCAGCTCTATTTTTTAGATGATAGTACAGTAGTAGAAACCGAAAAGGGGAATTATTACCGAGATAAGATAGGAGATACTCGTTATGTAAATGAATATGATATTAGAGATAAAAAGAAGGAAAAACAACCTAGTGATCCAGAGATAATAACATATATAATCCAAGTACATACCCAATTTGATTATTGGTATAAACTTGATTGAACATGAAGGACTATAGGAAGGATAAAAGGTTATGTGGAAAAATATCATTCGAAGTATTTCTTTAAACTTAAGTATGAAAAACCCAGCAACGAAGGATGAACTTGCTGATATACAAAAATGGTTACACGTGGAGTTACCTAATGAGTTATATCAATTATTACAGGAAACAAACGGTATAGAAGGTGAGTACGGGGACTTTATATGGTCTGCTTCAAAAATTAAAACTGAAAATATGAATATGAGAAATATAGTGGATTTTAAAGATTTATATATGCCTTTTGACTGTTTATTATTTTTTGCTGATGGCGGAAATGGTGATTTGTTTGGCTATTCTATTTTGAATGGAATGGTACAAAGAGATGATATATATGTGTGGAATCATGAAAATGATAGTAGAACGTGGATTGCTCCTTCTTTAAAGCCTTTTATGGAGTGGTGGGAGAGTGGGAAGATAACAATTTAAACATAGTATCAATAAAAAACGCCTTGTTACTAAAAAAACAAGGCGTTTTTCGTATGTAAATCTACCACTCAATCGGTTCTTCTCCGTACAGTTCCCACAGCTTAGGAAACATCTTTTTCAGACTTTCTTCGTCATCTTGATCCCAGTCGAATTCAATGTCGTCATTATGAGCTCTTTCATCAGTTAGTACATGGTAAAGTGTAAAGTAAGTATCTTCTTCATCTCCAGTTTTTTCTGCATATACAGTGAAACCGAAATATAGAGAAAGTTCTTCAATGTTTGGTACGTCATACTCACTCAAATTTTCTAATACATGTATTAACCGTTCTGGATCTTCAATACACGCTTCGTAAGTTTCTTTTCCTTGATATAATAACCACCCGCGGAAATAATCAAAACAATCATCCGAACAACCGCCTAAAATAATATAGGCTGCTGCCCATAAGCGAGATGTATAGGAAGCTTTTAATATATGATGCATATGTGTATCAAAAGCAACAATTTCATGTACTGTACGCTTAGAGAGATGAGAAGTAAGCCATTCTATTTGTTCTTCCTGGTCTTCACCTTTCGTTTTAGCGCGAGCGAGTAGCCCCCAAAATTCTTCTTCTGTTATCGTTTTTTCTTTTATATAATCTTCCCCAGGGCACGGGTCTGTATATCCTTTTTTACGTTTGGAAGCAACTAGTTTGTTAGCTTCTTTTATGCACTCTTCTTCTGTTTCAAACTCTTTCGCTTTCACGCTACCAGCTGTGCCAATTTTCCCGTAAAACACAACGTAGTCGCTTTCTTTCACAACGATTTTCCAAAACTTATTTGATTTCTCAGTTTGCTGGATTAATAACGTTTCCATTCGTACCCCCATCATATTTTTCTAGTATGCAATGTGATTGTAACATATGTATATACACTTGTAATGATGAAAAATAAGCGTTTGGAAAATTCGAAAATGATTGAATGAAGTGGATAAATTTAGTAACCTTATCTTTACAGTAATTACATAATTGTTTTGCAATAATTCGATATTTAATAAATAGGGGGAATTCGGGATGGACCTTACGTTTATAGTAGAGGAAACATGTTTTAATTACCGAGTTGGAGCAATTTGTAAACATGATAATAAAATACTCATTCTGCAAGGTGACGGTGAAGATTTTTGGTACGTACCGGGTGGACGCGTGAAAATGCTAGAAAATAGTGAAGATGCGTTAAAACGAGAGCTTGCTGAAGAACTAGCTGTTCCAATTGAAGTAAAGAGATTAATATGGTCAGTAGAAAATTTCTTTACACTTTCTGAGCGAAAGCTCCATGAAATTAGTTTTTACTATGAAGTAGAGCTGAAAGAATTACCTGCAAATGGGGCAGATCAATATATTCTGAATGAAGAGGATAGAACATATATGTTTAAGTGGGTGCCGATAGAAGAGTTAGATGCATACAACTTACAGCCAGCGTTTATAAAAGAGAAAGTGAAGGATTTACCAGTTCATACAGAACATATCATTTTACAAAAGTAAACGTATCTGGAGGGGAAAACGGTGAAGGGGACTAAAAAAGAGATAAATATAGATGATAAAGTCATTCGTTACACACATATCGAAAAGGGTTCCAGTGCGGTATGCTTTATGTTCTCAGGTTCAGGCTATAATTATGACAAGCCTTTATTTTATTATGCAACGATGTTAATGCTTGAACATAAAATAGATGTAGTACATATTCATTATTCCTACGATGGACAATTAATGGAAAAACCAATGGAAGTAGTAACGAAAGTAATGATGGATGATATTAACCCTATCATTAATGCAGTGCTAAAAAGTGGACAATACAACGATTCGATGTTTTTAGGAAAATCACTTGGAACAATTCCAATTGCGAATGATTTAATGAAGAGAGAAGAATTTTCACAGTCAAAAATGATATTACTTACACCATTGTTAACTTTTAATTCGATTTTTGATTCTATCTTACATAGTCGACACGAAGGGCTGTTGGTAATTGGGGATAAAGATCACCAATACAATGTAGATCAAATTAATCAATTATATAAAACGAATTTAAGAATTGATGTTGTTAAGAACGCTAACCATTCTTTAAATATTGGGGAATTTGAAACAGAGAATTCAATTACAGTTATAGCAAAAATGATAAGGAAACTTGAAGAAATAATTACAGTTTGAATGAGTAATATACATGTAAAAGAGGTGCTTATTGCACCTCTTTTTTTTATGTTCAAGCTTTAATTCCTATGAAGCAACACCCGCATTAAAGAGGAATATTACTTTTCTATTTCCTATAAAAAACGGATAACAATTTTTAGTTGTAGTTATTACAATTTAAATACAGAAAATTCAGAAGAATTTTTAGGAACTCGAGAGGAGGTTATTGAAAGCGTTTACTGTTGTTGGGGTACAAGAAAGGAACATTCTCATATAAGGAGGCTATTAAGATGAAATCGATTAACCCGATGAATGTGATAGACGAGAGTCGTATTCATTCCATGCATATTTGGTTAATATTTTGGTTGTTTATCGTAATTGCATTTGATGGATATGATGCTGTTATTTATGGAGCAACAGTACCTTCGCTCATTAAGGAGTGGGGAATATCGGATGTTACAGCAGGGGCAATTGGTAGTTATACAGCTATAGGAACAGCAATTGGAGCTGCTTTTTTTGGTTTATTAGCTGATAAAATAGGTCGTAAAAATATCATAATAGTAACTACAATCTTATTTAGTCTATTTACCTGTTTAGCTGGTTTTGCGAACGGTCCTGTAATGTTTGCGATTTTCCGTGTTATCGCAGGTATAGGGCTTGGTGGAGTTATGCCGAATGTAATTGCTATAGCAACAGAATTCTCACCGAAACGAGTTCGAACTGCTATCGTATCTTTTGTTTTTTGCGGATATTCAATTGGAGCAATGGCAGCGGCGCTTACAAGTCGTTCCCTTCTTACAACAGCAGGATGGGAGCCTGTTTTTTGGTTAGCGGGAATTCCATTGTTATTTATCCCGTTTTTAATGAAAAGTATTCCTGAGTCTGTTAGTTTCCTATTAATGAAAGGAAAAATAGAAGAAGCTAAAAAAGTAATAGCGAAGATAAATCCACAATTAAGTAAAGATGTGACAATTGAATTTACAAAACCACCAACTAAAGAAGCTGGATCTCCTGTAGTTAAATTATTTGAGGAGAAGCGCGCCGTGAGTACAATTATGTTTTGGATTTCATGTTTCAGTGCTTTCGTACTCATTTATTCTATGAGTACATGGTTACCAAGGCTTATGATGCAGTCAGGATACGATCTCAAATCAAGTCTCACATTTACAGCTGTCATGCAAATTGGAGCTATTATTGGAACACTCATATTCGGTCCAATAGTAGATAAAATCGGATTTAAAAAAGTACTTGTCCCATTATTTTTCTGTGGAGCAATTGCGTTATCACTCATCGGATTTGTAAATAATATGTTTATTGGATTTTTGTTAATCTCAGTCATTGGTGCTTCTTCTGTCGGACTACAAAATATGTCAAATGCATTTGTTTCTCAATATTATCCTAGTAATATGCGCTCAACAGCGGTAGGAAGTACAATGGCTTTTGGGCGTCTTGGAGGTGTGGTAGCTCCAACTTTGGTAGGTATTCTTCTTTCCATGCATTTATTGCCTCAATATAATTTTGCAGCAATTGCGACTGCTGCTGTAATTGGTGGCATAGCATTGTTATTTGTTAAAGAAGAACATGGAATTTATTATAAAGAGAAAAAAGAAATTGCTAGTGGAAATAACAATGTAACTACAGCCAAATAGTGAATAATCAATCCCGGGGATACATTTCTTCGGGATTTGCATTTGTTTGGTGAATAATTAGAATATTTACTTTTGTTTTATGTAATGTTTCTTATACAATAGAGAGAAAAGGTGAAATGGGGGATGGGGCGTGTCTAGTAATAAGAGAGAGAGATTAATGAAAAAAATAGAATATCATTTGCGAAATACATCACGCCAGCTTATTAAAATCGATACGGAAGAAGAGGCGCTTCAGTATTTAACTCATTCCTTTTGTGCAGAATTACATTGTGATTTCGTAGCTGTCATTTTTAATGAAGGTGGACAGTTTTTGCCAAAAGCTTGGAGTGGTAATTTAACTTCTTTAGCTTCAGCGTTTCCACTTCATTCTGATGAATGTTCCTCCAAACTACAATATCAAAGCATGACAGATCAAACGGCAGATTTACCAGAAGTGTGTCTTCTATCTGAAACATTGAAAAGTGCTGGGGTAGAGACTTGGTTCACTGTCCCATTGAAAGATGATATCCAGCATTTTGGTTTTTGTATTGTTGCCTATTTAAGTCATATCCCGCTTTTAGATATGGAAATTTCATTTGAGGAGTTTGGAAAAGATATAGCAGTGGCAATCGCTGTAGCGAGACAAAAAGAATCACAGTTGAAAAAAATTGAAGGATTTGGATGGATTAGTAAAAATCTGTCGCTAGATGTTCCGTTAGAAAATCACGTGAATGAGGTAACTACTAAAGCAGTAATAGAAACAAATGCTGATTTCTCATGTGTTTACCTGTATAACGAGACTGAAAACTGTTTTGTCTTACAACCCCCATTATATGGAGAAATGAAAAGGCCATACAAAATTATGGTTGAGGATAAATATGTATTAAAAGAGCACTTTCCATTTTTTGAAACGATTGGTGGTAAACAGTTTACTGCTCCAATCATTATTGATATGAAACCAATTGGGGTGTTACATGTTGAAAAGAATTGCGAAGGGGTTTTCACGGAAGCAGATGCAAAATCACTTGAAATGATTGCAAATCATTTAGCAACTATACTAGATAACGCAAGATTATATAATGGTGAGAAAGAGCATAAGCAACGTCTTCATTTTCTATTAGATTATCAGCAAGCTTTATTAAAAGAAACGGTCGATGATAATAATTTTCAAGGTATTACAACAATGCTTGGTAGTTTGTTTCAAGATACAGTATTTATTTTTGATAGATTTATGCAACCAATAGCATTTCATGATGAAAATGGTGGTCGTATAGCGGAACATTTAGCTGAGCTGGCGAGAGAAGAACGAAAACAACAACAACGAAAAACAGATACTTTCCATATTAATGATCCAAATAATAGTGAATATTGTTTTTCGTTTTGGATTATTAATGGAGGCGGTAATTTTTTGGGATATTTAGCAGTACGAAGAAATAGCGGGGGGATGGATGAATTTGATCAATTAACGGTTGATTTAGCCCGAAATATATGCTCCATCCAGTTTATTAAACAAAAGCTCGTTCTAGATACGAAAGAACAGATGAAAGACAGCTTTATTAGTAAATTATTAACTGAAAAAATTGAGGATCGAGATAACATTTTGCAATATGCTAACTTATATCAATGGAATCTTTTCAAAAAACATCGAGTCGGGGTATTATCAATTTCACTCGATGAGAACGAATTAAAGAAAGGAAACCTACTCGAACAACAAGCGAAAAAGTCACTTATATGGGACTTGATTAAGACGCGTCTTCCAGAACTAGGGACAGGCATTTTAGCAGTATCCCATAATGATGAACAACTGTTAATTGTTCCAATTGAAAATCAGAAAAAGGGCGCGGATACATTTTGGGAATCGATGTTTTATAGCATAAAGAAATGGATTGGCTCATCACCTATAGGGTGTCGTGTTTTATTAGGGATTGGCGGTGTTACAAAACAGTTGGAAGATTATTATACTAGTTATCAGCAAGCTATACAGACTTTAAATATTTTAGATAGTCGCTTTCGTAAACAAGGATTTGCATTATTTGAAGGGCTTGGATCGTATGCTATTTTACATCATTTAAACCATTCAACCGCTGTAGATCTTTTTGTTAAGAAACAAATTGGTCCACTAATTGAATATTCAGAAGGGAAGAATATTGATTTATATAACACATTACATGTATTCTTACAAAACAATGGAAATGTAAAAAGTGCTGCAGAAGAACTTTTTATTCATAGAAGTTCTCTTTTGTACAGGTTAGAAAAAATTGAATCGCTCATTTCAGTCGATTTAAATTATGCAGAAGTGAGATTTAATTTAATGATGGCGCTAAAGCTTTATGATATGCATGGTGAAGTAGTAGGGTAATAGAAGTTTCTATTTTGATAAAAGGAGATTTTGCTTTTGTACGAAATCTCTTTTTATTTTTATACAATTGTTTTTCAAAACTTGTTACACTATATCAGTATGTAAAGGAATTATAGATTTGAAGGTGATAGGTATGAAGAAATATAAAATAGGAGAAGTAGGAAAGGAATTTGGAGTTTCAATAGATGCTTTACGATTTTATGAAAAGAAAGGATTCCTAAAACCACAAAAAGACAAAGATAACGGTTTTAGATTTTATACATATGAGGATTTTGGAGTATTTTTAGCAATTAGAAGCTTTAGACAAATGGGATTTCATGTTAAGGAAATTGGATCGGTGTTTAACGGTTTAGAATATGATGACATAATGAAAAAATGTAATGATAAAATAGCTGAAAAAAATGAAGCGATAAAACAGTTAGAGTTAGAAACAAAGCAAATAAATGAATTTATGAACTTATTACAAGAATATAAGCGGGAAGATAGGAGATGGGTTATAAAACAAGCTGAGACTTATTATTTTCTCAAACATGTTCATTTAAATGAAGGAACGTTATGTGTAAATCCTCTGTTAAAAATATGGTTGAATTATTTGCCAACAGTTTCCACGGCATTATGTATTCCACTTGAAGAATATAAAATGAAAAATATAGAGAATAGTTACTGGGTAATGGCGATCTCTGAATCAAAGGTGAAAGAATGTCAATTACCTATGGATGATTCGGTTATTCAAATACCTATGGGAGAGTGCTTGCATTATTTATATGAAAAAAATGTGGATGAACCGTTATCATCTTTGATATTAGATGAACCATTCCATATTATGCAGGAACAGGGATACGCTCTTAACGGAGATGTTTTATGTCGATATGTTTGTGAAACAAAGAGTCAAGACAAAACAGTTGAACATTATATTATTATGATTCCTATTATTAAATCAAACGGTACAAAGTGACTTGAAGTAGAGAAGGACATGAAAAAAAAGAGTTTTCACACGGTGTTTAGCTAGGTTTATCCAGCTATTTGTGGGCAGTAAACGCCCGATTGGTAGGGGCTGATAATCAGTGGGGAATGAACAAAATCCCGTTGATTGAAGTTGCGATTTATACAAATTATACATAATAAATGGATTAATTAAATTAAGCTATTGACCCTAGTCTTAGACCATAGTTTATATTGAACCTATAAAGAAAGCGCTTGCAGAAATAGAGAGTATGCAAAGCACTTAAAATAAATATTGGAGGTTTTTATTATGAGAAACATTGTACTTTTATGTAATGCAGGTATGTCTACAAGTATGTTAATGAACAAAATGAGAGGATATGCAGAATCAGCGAATTATAACTGTGAAATTAATGCTTATGCATTAACTGAAGCGAAAAACGTTGGGCAAGCAGCAGACATCATTTTATTAGGACCACAAGTTCGATATGCATTAAATAATGTGAAAAGTCAATTGCCAGAAAAGCATATTGAAGTGATTGATATGGCAGCTTATGGCATGTTAGATGGGAAAAAAGTAATTGAACAAGTGAAAAAGGTTTTAGGTGATTAATAGTTTATACATGGGGAACGATTTACGAGCCTTACACGATTTATGTCAGTTTTGAAAAGTACATATTCTGAGGGAGGTCATCGTCTGAAAAAGATAGGGGAATTTCCAATTTTATGTATGGTAGTAGGGAGCCTGGTACTGTCAGGATGTACATCAGAAAGCAAAGATAAGGCTTTAAAAGATTCAGATATAACACTTATTACGAATGTTCTTCCGTATGGAGAAGTAGGGGCTACCGTCGTTTGTGATTTTGGAGATACGATAGATAGCTCAAAATTAACAAAAGATAGTTTTGAAGTTGAGGTGGAAGTGAATGGGAAACCTCAAAATAGAAAAATAACTAAAGTGTATACAAATAATAAAGCTGAAGTATCAGAGACTTCAAAAGACGGACAATACGTCGTGATCGAATTAGATAAAAGCGATAAACATGCATCTACCTCAACGTTTAATGAAGAGAAATTTTTAAGTACAAGAGATAACTTAGATTATAAGTTATCTCTTACGAAAGAAATTAAAACAAAAGAAGGTACAACTTTTAAAGCATCCGAACAGAAAAATAAAATTGCAAAAGTAGTTACTCCTGTTGTAGATGATTTTAAAAAAAGTGTATATCAAGATGCATCTGGAAGCAAAATGCAATACAGACTTTTTGAGCCTAAAAAAGAATCTAACAAAAAATATCCATTAGTCTTATTTTTACATGGATCAGGTGAACGAGGAAATGACAACTATATGCAAGTCGTAGGAAATGAGGGCGCTGTAGCGTGGGCGAATCCAGAACAGCAAAAGAAAAATCCTGCCTATGTGTTAGCTCCTCAGGTTGAAGCAACTGAAACTCTTACAGCGTATTGGACCGAGGAACCTAACTATACTACTATGTTGAATTTACTCAAAGAAACTATCGATAAATATGATATTGATAAAAATCGCATATATGTTGTTGGTATGTCCAATGGTGGAATTGGGACTTGGAATGTTATTAAGAAGAACCCGAATCTTTTCGCAGCTGCTGTTCCGATTTGTGGAATAGGAGATTTGCCAGGAAATACGCTTGTTGGTGAATATGAACCGATGCAAGATAATTCCGTATTCAAGGATATTAAAGATATGCCGATTTGGGTTTTCCATGCAGAAGATGATCCGCTAGTTGATGTGAGATATAGCAGAGATGCTGTACAAGCTATTAAAGAACTAGGTGGTTCTTTTGTTAAATATACAGAATATCCAACTGGAATCGTTAAACCAATGGGACACTTTTCTTGGGTACCAGCTTTGCAAGATAAAGAGATGATAAATTGGTTGTTTAATCAGTCAAAATAATTTTTAAATATCTTTATTATAAAAATGTCATGTTACTCATGTGGTGTATGCATATTTTTATAAGCCCATAAGCCCTTAAGGAGAGTTCATAATGAATAAAAAAATGTTGTCGTTCTGCCTGATAGCTTCTTTGACCGTTTCTCTATTTGGTTGTTCACCTAATAAAACAGAACAAGGTAAGGAGAAAAAAGAAGAAAAACCAGTTGAGTTTTATTTAGTAAGACATGGAAAAACGATGTTAAATACGACGGATAGAGTACAAGGTTGGGCGGATGCACCACTTACGAAAGATGGTGTTGCAGTAGCAGAATACCTTGGAAAAGGTTTGAAAGGGACTAAGTTTGATAAAGCATATAGTAGCGATAGTGGACGTGCAATAGAAACAGCGAAAATTGTGTTAGATCAAAGTGGAAATAAAGATATGAATATTAATCAAAGTCAAAAGTTACGTGAAGTGTGTTTCGGTGAGTTTGAAGGGGAGTTAAATCATACGTTCAGGGAAAAACTTGCACAAACAAATAATATGACCTATGAAGAATTTATGAATAATTTCGACATTGATATTATGCAAAAAACTACAGCGAAGATTGATACGAGTAAACAGGCTGAAGATACTGAAACAGTTACAAAGAGAATGAAAAAAGAAGTTGATCAAATTGCAGAAGAAGTAGCAGAAGATGGCGGCGGTAAAGTTCTTGTTGTATCACATGGTATATCTTTAATGGATCTATTATATTCAATATCTCCTGAATCTTTAAATGAGGTTGAAGAAGGATTAGGAAATGCAAGTGTTTCAAAAGTTGTATATAAAGATGGGAAATATAAAATTCAATCTGTAAATGATATGAGCTATGTAGAAAAAGGTAAAAAATAGACTTAATAAAATATGTAAATGTTGGAGGTAATTATGAAACTGTTAGAAGGGACTAAAAACGGACTAGAACGAATCATTACACCACTAACTAATTATCTCGGAAATAGCAAAGTAGTCAATGCGATTACATCAGGGATGATGATGACAATTCCTGTTACGATCGGTGTTACATTGTTTGCTATTTTAGGTAATCTACCATTTGAAGGGTGGAAAGAATTTTTAATCCAAATTGGTATATATACGCATATGCAAGACATGATTAGTGCGACATTAAGCTTGTTAGCAGTATATATGGTTGTCATTATCGCTTATTCCTATGCAAAAGAGGAAGGCATGAATGGAATGACAGCTGCTGTTATAGCGCTAGGTAGTTTCTTATGCTTAATGCCAATGTCTATTAAGGTAGGAGAAGAACAAATTCCTGCTATATTAAATCAGTACTTAGGTAGTGATGGCATATTCGTTGCTATGTTTGTCGGTGTTTTCACTAGTAAACTGTATTGTTCATTGAAAAGAAAAAATATTGGAGTGAAATTGCCAGAATCAGTACCCCCTATGGTAGCTGATGCGATTAATCCAGTGTTTATTTCAATCATCATTTTCACGCTTATCTTCTTTATAAGAGTAATATTTGGCTATACGCCATATGAAAATATTTTTAACTTTGTAAGTCAAGTTATAGCGTTACCTGTAAAATTCATTGGATCGTCTGTATGGTCAGTAATTGCTATCTTTACATTCATGAATATATGTTGGTTCTTCGGTTTACACCCAGCACCAATCATAAATGTATGGTATAGTGCGACAGCTCCATTATTTACGACAGCTATTACAGCTTTTGCTTCAGGAACACCTTTTTCAGAAATTCCTTACTTAGATTTACTTTAATGCATTTTGCAGTCGTTATTGGTGGAACAGGAAATACGTTAGGTTTAGCAATAAATCTATTATTTGCGAAATCAGAGCAATATAAATCACTTGGAAAAATTGGTATCGTCCCAAATATCTTTAATATAAATGAGCCAATTGTCTTTGGATTACCGCTTGTTCTAAATCCAATCTACTTTATTCCATTAATAACATCTTCAATAGTAGGCGGATTAATTGGTATCGTATTCCTTAACATTACAGGGATTTTATCTAACTTTAATCCACTTATTGAATTACCATGGGTAACACCAGCACCATTTGCAGCTTATATTTCTGGTGGTTGGTTACTATTCATCATGACAGTATTAATTATTGTCTCTCAAATTCTATTATATTATCCGTTCTTTAAAATGGGAGATAAGAAAGCTTACGAGGCAGAACAACAAGCAGCATCACAACAATAATAATTTATTCCACACAAATTTGATTGGGCGGGATAGTAATCAGTGGGGATGGACTTCACTGATTGCGTTCTCGATTTATAAGACTATAAAAATAAAAAAATGTTAGGAGAATCGTTATGGAACAAAATGAATTAGTAGTATTTCAAATTATATCAGCTGTAGGTAGCGCACGATCTTCGTATATTGAAGCAATTCAAGAAGCAAAAATGGGTAACTTTGAACAAGCAAGACAATTGATGAATGAAGGCAGTGAAACTTTTATTGAAGGCCATAGAGCACATGCTGGATTGATTAGTAAAGAAGCAGCTGGTGAAAAAGTAGAAGTAAGCTTATTATTGGCGCATGCAGAAGATCAATTAATGAGTGCAGAAGGATTTAAAATCATTGCAGAAGAGCTTATAAGTGTTTATGAAACATTTTTAGTGAAACAAAACTAGTAGAAATAAACGATAACAATACTATTTTTGAAAAGGAAAGGTAAATATGCTCAATACTACATTTAAAAAAGACTTTTTATGGGGCGCTTCGACAAGCGCCTATCAAGTAGAAGGTGCCTATAATGAAGATGGAAAAGGCCTTTCTGTTCAAGATGTGAAAGTTATTCCTGAAGGTACATCAGATTTTAAAGTTTGTAGTGATCATTATCATCATTTTAAAGAAGATGTAAAGCTTTTTGCAGAATTAGGATTAAACGTTTATCGTTTTTCTATAGCCTGGACTCGTATTCTTCCAAATGGTACTGGAGAAGTGAATGAAAAGGGTATTACATTCTATAGCAATCTTATTGATGAATTGCTGAAGCATGATATCGTACCGTTAATAACCATGTATCATTTTGATTTACCGTATGAATTAGAGAAAAAGGGTGGCTGGAGTAATCGTGATACCATCGATGCTTTTGTTATATATTGTGAAATTCTATTTGAACGATTTGGAGATAGGGTTAAGAATTGGTTAACAATTAATGAGCAAAATATGATGATTTTACATGGTGGTGCTATTGGTACATCTGTATTATCTCAAAAAGAGTTATATCAGCAAAATCATCACATGCTTTTAGCAGAGGCTAAGGTTACAAACTTATGTCACAAAATGATACAAGACGCTAAAATTGGTCCAGCACCAAATATTAGTTATGTGTATCCGAAAACATGTAAGCCGAATGATATAATTGCAGCTCAAAATTGTAATGCAATTCGTAATTGGCTATATCTAGATATGGCTGTACATGGACGATATAACAATATAGCGTGGAATTTCATGAAAAGCAAAAACATCGAACCAGTCATTCTAGAGGGAGATATGGAGATTCTAGCTAGTTCAAAACCAGATTATATCGCTTTTAACTATTATTCTTCTATTACTGTTAGTGAGTATGATGAAAACTTTGTAATTGATGATGCTGGTGATCAACAAATTGAAGTGGGTGAAGAAGGATTCTTTATGGGTGATGATAATGAATTTCTAGAATTAACCGATTTTGGTTGGGAGATTGATCCAATCGGCTTTCGAGCTACATTAAGAGAAGTGAATGATCGTTATCACTTACCAATTATCATTACAGAGAATGGAATAGGTGCTTACGACAAAGTAGATGAAGATGGATCTGTACAAGATCATTACCGAATTGATTATTTGAAAAAACATATTGAACAGATGGAATTGGCAATTGCGGATGGAGTAGATGTAATGGGTTACTGCCCTTGGGCCGCAATCGATTTAATTTCTACGCATCAAGGGTTTAGAAAAAGATATGGTTTTATTTATATAAATCGTGATGAAGACGATTTAAAAGATTTAAAAAGAATAAAGAAACAGAGCTTCTATTGGTATAAAGAAGTTATTTCATCAAATGGTAAAGAACGATAACATATAGTTTCGAAATTCACATCATAGAGTGCGTACCTCAAGAAAACATTATTTCTTTTGAGGTGCGCACTTTTTATATGAAAAATAACTGTACTTCTCACTAAATGGAAAATAAAGCGGTTTGCACCGAAGTGAATACCATCAAAATGCACGAAAGAAATATATGTATTTCCTACACTATGTATATACAAAAAATTTTTGGATATAGATATAATTTATTTACGGAACATTCAAAAAGTTATTCAAGGAGGTAGCAAAATGGCAATTCAAACAATTGGTATTGTCGGTGCAGGATCTATGGGTTCTGGCATTGCAAATTTAGCTGCATTACATGGATTTACAGTTATTTTACATGATATTGAAGAGCGTTATTTAGATAGTGCAATGCAACGTATGAATGGTTTTATGACGAAAAGTGTTACGAGAGGAAAGATGACGGAAGAAGATAAAGAAAAGGCACTTGACCGAATTCGACTCACTACAACTTTAGAAGATATGAAGAATGCGGATGTAGTTATTGAGGCCGTGTTAGAGAAGTTAGATTTGAAGAGGGAAGTGTTTGCAGCTCTTGATCGAATCGTTCCTGAAGGGGTTATATTGGCGACAAATACATCCTCTATGTCAATAACAGAGATTGCGTCAGCAACGAATCGTCCAGAACGTGTGGCAGGTATGCACTTCTTTAACCCTGCACAACTTATGAAACTTGTAGAAGTTGTTCGCGGCTATAAAACGAGTGATGAAACAGTTGAAGAATTGAAAGCGTTATCTAAAAAACTTTCGAAAGAACCAGTTGAAGTAAAGAAAGATTCACCTGGATTTATTGTAAATCGAATTATGATTCCGCAATTTATTGAAGCAATTAAATTGCTTGAAGATGGGGTTGCCTCTGCAGAAGATATTGATAAGGCTGTTACACTTGGCCTCAATTATCCGATGGGTCCATTTGCACTACAAGATTTTGCAGGTGTAGATATTGGGTATCATGTGATGGAGTACTTCAAAGAAGAATTAAATAATGATCAATACGCGCCGCCGCTTCTTTTAAAACAACTAGTTAGAGCAGGTAGACACGGTAAAAAATCAGGTGCAGGTTTTTATGATTATGAATAAAGAATGGGGGATTAAGTTATGAATTATGAGTTTTTAATTTTTGAAATTGAAAATAAAGTTGCGATCGTTACGATTAATCGACCACCTGTAAATCCACTAAATACACAAGTGTTTCATGAACTTTCCAGTCTATTTGGCGAATTAGAGGCGAATGAAGAGGTACGAGTAATTGTTCTTACAGGGAGCGGAAGGAAAGCTTTTGTCGCTGGCGCTGATATTAATGAAATGGCAGCACTTGACCTTGTCGGTGTAAACAAAATGAATAAAACTTCACGAACAGTATTTAGCAAAATTGAAAATATGTCAAAACCAGTTATTGCTGCGATAAATGGATTAGCTCTTGGTGGTGGTTTTGAACTTGCACTCGCATGTGACTTACGCATTTGTTCGGATCAAGCAAAATTTGCCTTTCCAGAAGTAGGGCTCGGAATTATTCCTGGAGGCGGAGGTACACAGCGTCTTCAAAAAATTGTCGGCCAAGGTATAGCGAAAGAATTACTTTACTTCGGAGATATGTTTGATGCAGAGCGTGCTTTCGATTTACATATTGTTAACAAAGTAGTACCTGCGGAAGAGTTGTTTGAGTTTGCAAAGGAATGGGCATATAAATTGGCAAAAAAACCACCAGTAGCACTTCAAATGTTAAAAACGGCAGTAAATGTAGGAAGTAATGCTGATCTTGAAACAGGCTTAATCATTGAAAGTACCTGTTTTGGAAATGCTTTCGCAACAGAGGATCGTAAAGAAGGATTACAAGCATTCGTTGAAAAAAGAAAACCAGTTTATTTAGGGAAATAATGAGGTGAAAAGGATATGAAAGAAATTGTTTTATTAGAGGGAGCGAGGACTCCGTTCGCTGAAATTTCGGGATCATTCCGAGGCGTAAATGCAACAGAATTAGGGGCAATTGCCGCTAAGGAAGCCATACGAAAAGCTTCAATATCTGCTGAAGATATTGATCAAGTTGTATTTGGTAACGTTCAGCAATCTAGTAAAGACGCACATTTATTGGCGAGGCATGTTGGTCTAAAAGCCGGAGCACCTATTCATGTCCCTGCTTTGACGATCAATCGACTTTGCGGAACGGGTGTTGAATCTATTTTAACGACTGCTCGTTATATATTAAGCGGAGAAGCAGAAGTTGCACTTGCCGGTGGAACGGAGAATATGAGCCAAGTGCCACACGTAATACCCGGAATGAGATGGGGAAGCCCACTCGGTGGTCCAGCTATAGAAGATTGGTTATGGGATGGACTTTATGATACGTACGGCAAATGTGCGATGGGAGAAACAGCAGAAAACTTGGCTGCAAAATATAACTTAACGAGAGAAGAAGTAGATCAGCATGCACTTTCTAGTCATGAGCGCGCTCTTTTGGCAAGAGAGAAAGGGTATTTAAAAGAAGAAATTGTTCCTGTAACGGTGAAAGGAAGAAAAGGAGAACAGGTAATTGAAGAAGATGAGCATATCCGTCATACGAGTTTAGAAAAATTAGCAAAGTTAAAGCCACGCTTTGTGGAGAATGGTGTAGTGACTCCCGGAAGTGCAAGCGGCATGGTGGACGGTGCAGCAGCAGTTGTTTTAGCATCTAGTGACTTTGCAAAGGATAGAGGATTACAACCGATTGCTAAGCTCGTTTCTTGGGCTGTTGTTGGAGTGGAACCGAAGTATATGGGAATCGGACCGGTTCCTGCAATTCAAAGTGCATTAGAAAAAGCGAATTTAACTTTAGAAGACTTAGATTTGATTGAAATTAATGAAGCATTCTCTGCGCAGTACTTAGCTTGTCAAAAAGAATTAGGATTCGACCTTGATAAGGCAAATGTAAATGGTGGGGCAATTGCGATAGGCCATCCACTTGCTGCGAGTGGAACGAGAATTTCTCTATCCTTAATTTATGAATTAAGAAGAAGAAATAAAAAATATGGAGTATCGGCTGTTTGTATTGGCGGAGGTCAAGGAATTGCAGCGATTTGGGAAGCGTTGTACTAGAGAAAAAGCCAGGAAGAGTCCTTCCTGGTTTTAGCTACATCGTTTCTCATGTTATCAGTATGTGATGAGAGATTCGGACTAGTTGGTAAGAAGATAGAAAGTGAGTGAGACAATGAAAAAGGATAAAAACTTATTATCGGTGTATGAGCTGTTAGAAACGGTTACTGCAACTTACGGTGAAAAAGAAGCAATATATGATGTAACGAGGCGAATTACATACAAACAATTGAAACAGGAAGTAGATTGTTTAGCTACGGCATTTAAGAGACTAGGAGTAGGTAAAGCAGACCGTATCGCCGTATCGCTACCAAACTGGTCCGAAACAGTAGTTATCTATTTTGCAGCAGCGAAATTAGGAGCGATAATCGTTCCATTTAACCCTAAATATAAATCATATGAAATTGAATATATATTGGAAAGTTCAGCTCCAACGCTATTAATAGCTTCAGGGGAATTTGAAAAGAATTTTGGATTTGAAAAAGTTTTTAATAAGGTACGAAAGGTTATTACAGTACGGTTTTCGCAAGAAAATTACTGTTCATATGAGCAGTTAATGCGTACGGAAACAATGAATATTGAACCAGTAAATATAAATGTGAATGAAGACTTGTTTTGTATATTATATACGTCAGGGACGACGGGAACTCCAAAAGGTGTAATGGTTACACACCGTGCTGTTGTACAATCTGCGCAAACGATAGGAATAGAGCTGCATTGTACACAAGAGGATGTATTTATTATTTCAGCACCACTGTTTCATATTTTCGGTATGGCGATTAATATGCTTTGTGCAGTAGCGATGGGTGGACGAATGATATTACAAGAAAAATTCCATCCGCGCGAAACTTTACAATTAATTGAACAAGAAAAGGTAACAATCCAAAAAGGCGTACCAACCATGTTTATAAAAGAACTAGAGTTAGAGGACTTTGATAAATATGATTTATCTTCCTTGCGTGCTGGATTAGTTGGCGCCGCACCTATTCCGGCAAAAACAGTGACGGATATACGTGAACGGATGGGAATTAATCTTTGTCAGTCATTCGGGATAACTGAGACGGTCTCTATTACGATGACCTCGTATGATGATACAAAGCAGAATATAACAGAAACGCTTGGAAAGGCAATTCCAGGAGTAACATTGAAAATTGTAGATGAAAATAGAGTGGATCTTCCTCATGGAGAAGTAGGAGAAATCGCAGTTAAAGGGTTCGGTGTAATGAAAGGGTACTACAATATGCCCGAACAAACAAAACAAGCTTTAGATAATGAAGGTTGGTACTATTCAGGAGATTTAGGTACCCTCGATCCTCAAGGATATTTAAGGTTCGTAGGACGAAAGAAAGAGATGATTATAAGAGGAGGCTTAAATGTTTATCCTCAAGAAATTGAAGCAGTCATTATGAAACATCCAAAAGTAATAGAAGCAGCAGTTGTAGGTCTTCCAGATAAAGTACTGGGAGAAGTCGCATGTGCGGTCATACGGTTAAAAAATGGAGAAGTAAGTTCCGAAGAAGAAATAAAACTTTATCTTAAAGAGAAAATGGCAATTTATAAACTACCGGAGAAAGTAATCTTTACAGAGGAATTTCCTGTCACAGCAAGTGGGAAAATTCAAAAGTTGAAATTGAGAGAACAAGTATCTTCAAATAGTAGTCCTACAGTTTAATAGATAGGAGTCGAAGGCGTAATGGAAGAGTATACTTTTCAAGTAAGGTGGGGAGATACTGATGCTGCGGGCATTGTGTATTATCCTAACTTTTATAAATGGATGGACGAAGCGACCCATGAATATTTTAAAAAAATTGGTTTTCCTTCAGTCGAACTTTACGAAGAACAACAAATTGGATTGCCTTTACTAGAAGCAAAATGCCAATTTAAGTCACCTCTTCGTTTTGAAGACCAAGTAGTTGTGAAAAGTACTGTCAACGAATTGCGTAATAAAGTTTTTACAATTCAACATGTTTTTGTAAAAGGGGAACAGATTGTGGCAGAAGGTTATGAAACTCGTGCCTGGACTTCTTTCAAAGAAAAAGCAAAAGCGTATCCAATACCTGAGGATATTCGGAAGAAGATGATGCCAGAGATAAAAACTGTAGGAAGTTAAAGAAGAACAAGTAAGGATATCATAATGGGAAATTGTTAGTGAAGGGGAGATAGTGATGGGAAAAGAAAAAAAATATGATGCCATTGTTGTTGGTGCGGGCCCAGTAGGACTTGTAGCAGGACTTTCATTACAAAAGAAGGGCATATCAACATTAGTAATAGAGGGAGATTCATTCGGAAGACCACGTCCAGGAAGTAGAGCAATTTATTTGCACAGTGCTTCGTTAAAGCTACTGGAGGAGACTGCAGAAGGTCTTGGTTTTACACTTGCTCAAAACGGAATTATTTGGCCAGTAAAACGAACGTTTTATAAAGGAAAAGAAGTATATGTACGAGATTATGGTAAGGATGAAAACCTTAAGTCAAACCGCTTGCCTCATTTCACAGCTCTTCATCAAGATGAGATCGAAAGGCATATGTATGAGGCATGTATAAAAGCCGGCGTGGAATTCCTTTGGGATGCCCCAGTTAAGAAGTTGCACATTACAGACTTTGAAGTAGAAGTAACAATCACAAATGACGAAATCATAAAGGCGCAGTATGTAATTGGATGTGATGGAGCACGTTCAATTGTAAGAGAGCAAGCGGGATTAACGTTTGAAGGTCCACGTACAGCAGATACTTTTATCGTCGTAGATGCAAAAGAAGATGAAACAAATCCACTTCCTTTAGAAAGAATATTCCATTATCAACATCCAGCTATGGAGGGAAGAAATGTAATGTTTGTTCCGTTTAAAGGTGGATGGCGTGTAGATTTACAATTGCTTGAGTCAGATAACCCAGATGATTATACAAATATTGAAAGTGTTAAGAAATGGTTGCCGAAAGTAATGGATGCGAAATATGCGGAGAGGATTACATGGGTGTCTTCTTATCGTTTCCATCAAGTAGTGGCAAATTCATTTACTGATGCAAAACGTCGTATCCTTCTTGCTGGAGAAGCTGCGCATTTGTTTGCCCCATTTGGTGCACGTGGATTAAATTCTGGAATTCCAGATGCTGTTCTTGCTGCGCGAGGTATTGAGAAGGCGCTACAATCTAACTCTGAAGAAGAGCGGATAAACGCGATTGAAGCAGCTGCAAACGAACGCCGAATTGCAGCTAAATGGAACCGAGATGCTTCAACTACTGCACTTCATCACCTTCAGGGGAACTCTCCTGAAATGAACATGAAACGTGATATTGCAGCATCAATGGTATCAATTGTTCCAAGGCTTGGAAGGTGGCTCGATGAGGGACCGTACGGACCGAAATTTGGACCTCCTGAACTGACAACGAAATATTAAAAGTTAGATCGGTAATATGAACAATATGAAAGGAGCGATAAGAAATGGCCTTGTCTCAATTCATGAATGAAGAAAAGTATGGTTCACATGCACGTTCTACAAATGGAATGATTGAACGGTTAATGACGATGAACTGGTATTGCAACATTGGACAGCAAAATGTAGAGGCTGAGAAGAAAATTGATCAATTTATGAGTTTTCTAAACATTAGTGAATATGAAATCAAATGGATTTCAAGAAAACAATTAAATGAAAAAATTGAGCGGATTTCATTTGAAGATAACGATTTATGGGAGGCACTAGCAGCAGTGCCTGATCAATTGAAAGAAAAAATTGAGCGCGCTGGTAACGAAAAACTTCTTGTAGATGTAGTAGATAAAGTACCAGAAGCAATCTTTCATGGCGTTTATAAAGAAGCGTTCGAAATTTTTGGAGAGGAAAAACCAGTGAAATTTCTCGTTGGGCATGCGATGTACGTAAGTGTTCTTGCATGTGCTGCTGAATTAGCTGAAGAAAAGAATGTGTGTCTTCCAATTATAGAGTTAATAGAAATGGGACATGTGCCACTTGGACCAGAAGGAAATACTTTTTATCTTTTATAACAAAGAGTAGGGCCGGAAAGTCATACATTATTATCATTTTCGGTTATTTGAGAAGGTAGAATTTCACTTGTTTTAAAGGAAAGGATGAGTAATATGAAACTTGTTACTTTTACACATAATGGAGATACAAGAATTGCTGCTTTAGAAAATGGGAAATTGATTGATTTGCATGCTGCTTTTAAAGCGAAATTAATAAGTGAAGGAAATCTTCGGGCTGCTCAAATTGCAGAGGCGTATATACCAAAGGATATGAATGGATTTTTACAAGGCGGAACAGAAAGTATGAATCTAGCAAAAGATGCGATCGCTTATGCACTTATGAAAAAACATGAAGATAAGTTGGTATTTGAGGAAGTCGAAGTAAAAATAGAAGCTCCAGTACCTGCGCCAGGAAAAATTATATGTGTAGGTCACAATTATCGTGAACATATTTTGGAAATGAAACGCGAATTACCTGCATTTCCGGTCATCTTTGCGAAGTTTGCGAATACGGTAGTCGGTCCAGAAGATGATATTCCGTATTATCCCATTTCAGAACAACTAGATTACGAAGCTGAATTTGCTTTCGTAATCGGAAAGCGTGCCCGGAATATTTCAGAAGAAGACGCCCTTCATTATGTAGCAGGTTACACAATTGTGAATGATATTACTTACCGTGATATTCAGCGTCGTACAATTCAATGGCTTCAAGGAAAAACAGTTGAAGGTAGCGCTCCAATGGGTCCTTGGTTACTTACTTCAGATGAATTAACGAATCCATCTGGACTGAACATTGTCTTAACAGTGAATGGAGAAAAACGTCAACAGTCTAATACTGCTAATCTAGTATTCTCGGTACAATATCTCGTTTCATTCTTATCCGGTTTAATGACATTAGAGCCAGGGGATGTCATATTAACTGGGACACCGGGTGGGGTAGGTGTTGCCCGTAATCCACAAGTATTTCTTAAAGATGGAGACATCGTTCGAATTGAAATTGATCGAGTAGGCGTACTTGAAAATAGAGTAAGACAAACAGTAGAGGTGCCAGTACTATGACGAAAAACGTGCAAATCTATGCGGTCGAATCTATTTACGACTCAATCAATAAGATAAAAACGATTGTTAAGTCGTTACCAGAGGAAATAATTCGTTGGAAACCTTCAAAAGATGAATGGTCAGTAATGCAAATTATTACACATGTAGCAGAAGCAATTCCGTATTGGGCAAAGGAAATAAGCAATATTAAATTAAGTAATGAAAACTTATGGGGCCGCGGCTTAACAGATGAAGTGCGCCTGCAAGCAGTTTCAGAAGAGAATATAAATAGGAAAACAGTAGAAGAAGTCATAGAGCAGCTTTCTTCTATACCAATCACGATAGAAAATGTACTTCATACATTAACTGACGAAGAGTTACATATACAAGCTCCAAGTCGCAATCCTCGTTTCGAAAACAAACCGATTAACTTTATTGTGAATCACCTCATCGTAGAACATACAGAAAAGCATTATAAACAAATCGAGCGGAATGTATCGAAGTATAACCAGGATAAAGGAGGAAAATAAAATGGCAGAAAAAAATACTTTTTATGAAAGTGATTTGGTACAAGATTTCAATCGTGATATCGAACAATACCATCTAGGCCCGCTATGGAACGCTATTCCAGATTTAATGAAGCATACACCAGAACCTCATGCACAAGCATACCTTTGGAAAGCGGAATTACTCCATAAAAAGTTAACAGAAGCGACGCAAATATTTACACCAGATCGTGGTGGAGAACGCCGGGCCATCTATTTACAAAATCCAGGACTTAATTATAGAAAACCTTGGGGATGGGCATCGACTACCCAAACGTTATATGCTGCGGTTCAATTAATACAACCTGGAGAAACCGCTCCGTCACATCGGCATGTTCAAAATGCGTTACGTTTCGTCATGGAAGGAGAAGGGGCTTACTCAATTGTGCAAGGAGAGCGTATTTTCATGGAACGAGGAGATTTCTTAACAACTCCAAATGGACTGTGGCATGGACATGGCCACACAGGTGACAAACCGATGATTTGGATGGATTGCCTTGATATACCGACTATTTATTATCTCGGTGGTACGTTCTTTGAGCCGTATCCAGAGAAAATTGAACAGCCAAATGTGCCGGATAATTATACTGCTCAGCGTTATGAAGGTGGAATGGTTCGACCGGTTTCGGACCGATATACAAAGAAAGCCCCTCTTAGTTCCTACAAATGGGCAGGAACGGAAGCAGCGCTTAACGGATTAAGCCGTTTTGAGCCAGATGCATACGATGGTTATGCGGTTGAATATATAAATCCATCAAACGGTGAGACAGCATGTCCAACGATTGCAGCTTGGATGCAAAAATTGCCGAAGGGATTCAGAGGAAAAGCACATCGCCATACACATGCATCAATCTACCATGTGCATGAAGGGGCAGGATATACAATTATTAATGGTGTTCGCTTCGATTGGTCTAAAGGAGACTTCTTTGTTGTACCAAACTGGGCATGGCACGAACACGTTGCGTTTGAAACTAGTTATGTATTTTCCACAAATGACCTTCCGATTTTAGAAAAATTCGGGTTAGAGCGGAAACAGGAATATGAGAGCAATAATGGATTTCAAACAATTATAGGAGAGTTTGAACCAGCTTTACCTTAAGATTGTATATAAAAAGGCGCCCTCTAGTAAGGAAAAGTATCATACTAGAGGGCGCTTATTACTAGTTGTTTGGATTAATAAGCCTTCAACACATGAAGCAAATAATCCTTTCGATTCAGCGGATTAAAGTCAACGCGTTTTCGAGTAGGGAAGGGAGCCATAAGCTTTGTGAAGCCAGCTGGCTTCGTTGTAAAGATTCCTTCTCCTTCTGTAAATGAATGGAGCATTCGTTTGAAATTTTCTGTTTTCGCAATAGGTAACGATCCAGTTAAGTGATAAGAGTCATTATGCAATATAGGCTCTGTGAAAGTTGCTGGAATGGCTGCGAGCTTATACATTGCGGTACTAATTGCGTGCTCTGGTACAGTTAATTCAAATTCGTTTAATGGCTCAAATACACATGTTTCAGCTTGCTGTAAAGCATCCATTAAAACGAGCGGTGTTAAGTTTCTAAAGTCACTCGCTGTTGTAACAGGGCTTGCATAACCAGTATGTGTTAACGTGACGATAATGTCCGTAACTTCCCATCCGTATAAACCTTGTTTTAACGTTTGAAATACCGTATCTTCAATCGCTTTATGAAATGCTAAAGGTAGTGATCCAAGTTCAACACCTAAGTTGTACGTTATGCCAGAGTTATGTTTCCCGCGTTCAACTTTGAAACCGATTGTTGCGTAAAATGGATTCGCTTTTTCACCCATTACTTCAACACTATTTCCTATGCCAATTGGTTTTTCAATACATACAACTCGCGTATTTGAAAAAGTAACCTGTAAATTATATTTCTCATGAAGTGTCGTTTCAATCACTTCTTTTTGCACCTCACCGAAAAGGCGAATGTATAGTTCATTATGAACATCGTCTTTCCACACTTTAATGAGTGGATCTTCTTCACATAGTTCCATAAGTGCAGCGTATAAATCATGAATTCTCTCTTTAGGTACAGCATCAATGGAAGCTTCCATTTGTGGTTCGGCAAAGTGAATATCTTTTATATAATCCGTACGTTCACCAATAATATCACCAATTTTAATATCATTCAGTCCCCACACTTTACAAAATTCACCGCTAGGAACGGTAGAAGTTTGAACGGCATCTCCATTATGAAATAGGCACATTTTTTTTATCTTTTCTTTATGGGATAGAGACTGACTGCGCTGTATATTAACATATTTTCTAACGTGTAAGCTATCTGAAAAAACTCTTACATAAGCAACCTTTTCTCCAGAAGGTTCACGTTCAATTTTAAAAACAACACCGGATAATAGTTCCTCTTGTGCCGATGTATGAGCTGGCATTAGGGCAGGAAGTTTTTCAAGTAGTTCAGTTATTCCTATACCTGTCATTGCTGAGCCGAAAAAGATTGGATACACATTTGCTTGCTGTATTTGCTGTTCTAGTTTTTCTCTTAATAGTGCGTCCCGTATTATTTCGTTATTTACATATGACTCAAGTAATGATTCATTATATGATGCTAACAGTTCCATACAATCGTCATATGATTTGTATTCAATGATTCGGGCTTCTTTCGTTCCTTCGTTTAGAACAGAGTAGAAGGGGAATGCTTCATTTGAAAGAACCTCTTTTATTTGCTTTATAACTTTTTCAGTATTTGCGCCACTACGGTCTATTTTATTAACGAATAATATAGTCGGTATGTTTAGTTTCTGTAATGTTCGCATTAAAATCTTTGTTTGTGCTTGCACACCTTCAACGGCAGAGATGACTAAAATTGCACCGTCTAAAACACGGAATGATCGCTCTACTTCAGCGATAAAATCAGCGTGTCCAGGTGTATCAATGACATTTACTTTTACATCATTAATACAGAAAGAAACGACGGATGCTTTAATCGTAATTCCGCGTTGTCTTTCTAATTCCATTGAATCAGTTTGCGTACTTCCGCTATCAACTCGGCCAACTTCTTTAATTACATTCGTTTCAAAAAGAATTCGCTCAGTCAAACTCGTCTTGCCAGCGTCTACGTGCGCGACAATCCCTATATTTATTGTTGTCATATGTGAATATCCTCATTTCATTTTCCATTTTCATTTCCTCATTTCTATTTGTGTATTGCCGCATTACAATCACTCTCCAGTCATTTAAATTATTACTATTATAATGTAATTTACATTTTTTGTAACGCTACAAAGCGCCTTAATTTGGAAAAAATAGAATGAAAACAAAATGCTTGCATTCTAAATCGATATAGATTATATTAATTGACGTATCAACTATTGATACGTCAAACGTTTTTGGTTTGGATGTAAAGGAGGGGTAATTTGACAAGTTCATGCTCAAAAGAAGCGATTATTTTATATAAACTACACTTTCTAAATAAAGAAGTAAGTTCGAAGTTTGAAGGGTGTACGGGTATGAGCCAGTCTCGATTAGAGCTTATACTTCAGTTATATGAAGTAGGTGAAATTAGTCAAAAAGCGCTTCAACAAGAAGTGAATATTGATAATGCTGCGATTACGAGGCATTTAAAGCAGCTTGAAGCAAATGAAATGATTGTAAGACGTAAAAATCCAGATGATAACAGAATTACGTTAGTTTCTCTTACTGAAGAGGGGCGAAATAAAATTCAGGCGTTTCAAGAGGAAAAAGAACGTTTTGCAGCATCTGCCTTTAAAGGATTAAGTGAGGAAGAACGCGATAATCTTTTAAATATGTTAAATCACATTCAAGAAAATATAAAAGAATTATAAAAAAGGGAGAATACAACTATGACTAACTCAGTAAAAACAAATGATTTTAACGAAATTTTAACAGGACGCCGTTCTATTCGTAAGTACGATCCTTCAGTGAAAATTAGTAAAGAAGAAATGACTGAAATTCTTACAGAAGCAACACTTGCACCATCTTCAGTAAACATGCAACCATGGAGATTCTTAGTTATTGAAAGTGACGAAGCAAAAGCAACACTTGCGCCACTTGCGAAATTCAATCAATCTCAAGTAGAAACATCTTCAGCAATGATCGCTGTGTTTGGTGACTTAAACAACTTTGATAACGCAGAAGAAATCTACGGTACAGCAGTAGAGCGCGGTTTAATGCCAGCAGAAGTAAAAGAAGATCAAATGAAAAAACTTTCAGGTTACTTCTCAATGGTTACACCAGAAGTAATGAAAGATACTGTATTAATTGACGGTGGTCTTGTAGCAATGCAATTTATGCTAGCAGCTCGTGCTCACGGCTATGACACTTGCCCAATTGGTGGATTTGAAAAAGACCAAATCGCAGAAGCATTCGGATTAGATAAAGAGCGTCACGTACCAGTAATGTTAATTTCAATCGGAAAAGCTGCCGACAGTGGTTACCAATCAGTACGTCTTCCGGTTGAAAAAGTTGCTGAGTGGAAGTAAATTTAAAGAAATAAGTGGAATATGAGAGGGGAAGCACCATGATTATTATTCACGCAATATTTCAAGTAGATCCAGCAAAACAACAATCATTTTTAGAAGAAATTCAGCCACTCATTCATGGTTCAAGAGAAGAAAGTGGAAATGTATCTTATGACTTATATAAAGATACAGAAAAAGAAAATGTTTATACGATGGTAGAAGTATGGAAAGATGAAGAAGCAGTTGCGAGTCATAATACGAGTGAACACTTCACATCTTTCGTTAGTAAAGCAGCACAATTTTTAACTGCTCCGCTTGATATAAAAGCTTATAATGGAGAGTTAGTGAAATAATAAGTTAGAAAAAGATGACTTTAGCGAATGGCTGAGGTCATCTTTTTTTGTATAAGTGGAAGCGACTTTCGAAACAGTTATGTTGAAAGATAAGTGTTGCTTTTCTCCTTACTAACATCGATGAATTGAATGTCAAGTTCGAACATTCAGTTTATTAGAATATTTTTCCATGGTATAATTTTCTTGTGAATAAAAGGTAGAGGGGAGTAAGTGATGGGAGAATTTCAAAGTAATTTGCATAGAGCAACGCAACTTGCAACGAAAATGAGAACTGCTTCAAATAGAATGCAAAGTGCTACTAGTCGCTCTATAAATAAGGCAACGCGTACTACACTATCTGTGAACTTCAAAGCACAAGAAGCAAATCAACAAAATTTGCAGATCACGAAACAATTTTGTGCTGCTTTTCAACAAACAATTGATAATATCCATTCCGTAGCAAATGAATTTGAGAAAATGGATACAGGACTTCAAAAGACTTTTCAATAATGTAACAGCCTACGTAAAGGGGAAAAGGTAGGGAGAAAAGATGAGTCAAGAAATTGAAAAGAGAATCAGTCAATGTAATCAAAAATTACGAATTATATTTGAAGAACAAAATGAAAACCGAATTGCGCTGCAAAATCAAGAACGAGCTGAGGCTAGTTTTCATGAATGGAAAAATAGAAGCAATCGTTTATTTAACCGAATACTAGAAACTTGGCACGGCGACAAAGAAGTGTTTCATCTTTTTACGAATATGCGGCAAGAAATCGGACAGTATGAAAGAAAACTTACATTCGAATTAGAAAATGAAAAAGAGACGTTGCTTAAAGAAAAACGGCATCTCAGTGAGAAAGAAAACGACCTTTCCTATGAACAGCAGCAACTACAAAGGGAGGCAAATACATGAGTTTAAACATGTATTTGGGAGAAGTACAAAGTCAAACTCAAAGTATGAACGCTATATGTAATGCTACGATTGAAAGTATGGAACAAGCCATTCAATCTATTGATGCATTTGCGGTAGATACAGTACTACAAGGACAAACATACAGTAGTGCAAAATCCTACCTTGTCCAAACATTTCGGCCATTAGCGCAAGGAATTATATGCTTATGTGAAGAATTAATTCGCCAAAACGAAGCATTTCCAAACGAGTTCCAAGCGAAAGTTGCTTCGACAGATGTGATTGAACAAGAAATAAGAGAACAAATACGGGGAATTAATCAATCGATTACAAGTATAGAAGCAATAGAAGTACTTACACCAATGCTTGGAGTAGGTGCAATTGTAACGGTATTAGGTGCAATGAGAAAAAAACTGGAAGAAAAAATAGAGCATTTATATGAATTCAATCATTCATCCAGCAACAACTACAGCACCGCTCTCCAATTAGCAGCTAGCATCACAGCCGGACTCGCTGAAGTGCAAAGCGGGAAAGGATTTAGTCCTGTGAGTGGGACGTTTAGTACACAAGGGTTGAATATGGATTGGGTGAGTTCTATTCAGGGGATTATAGAAGAAACAGCCCGAAAAAATGATCAGTCAATTAAAGATATAGAAACAAATAACATAATTGAGGAGAAATCTCCGGTTAGAAATGCTTGGGACGATGCGGCAGACAGTATAGTTGGCACGTTTGAAACAGCGAAAAAGATGTGGGAAGCTATTCAAAGAGGATCGGGGAAAGCTATTGGTGATGAGATCGAGTCCGCAATAGCTTTAAGTAATATGGACATAGGAACTTTTATTAATGTAACCTATGCACTTCTCCATTTGGATGAAACTGCAAAAAATATGTGGCATGCATTTTCAAATAAAATAAAACGAGATATGATAGAGGGAGATGCAGAGAGTCGTACAGAATCGACTACCTATGGATTAACACAAATAGCTACCACAATATTAGGCGATAGGGCACTAAATAAAGTAGGCTATATCACAAAAGGAGCAAAAGCATCAAGTGGAGTAAGTACATTTGCTAATGCAGTAAAACTAGCAAAAGAATTGAAGCCTACGCTTGAAATGTTACAATCATTTAAGAGAAATGCTTCCTATGCATTCTCTAGTGTTGGTGGAACTATTGTAACCAAAATACCTCAAGGCGAATTAATAGAAGCTTATTATAAGTTTGCGAAGTCTAAAGATGGTGGTAAGGGTACGGGTAAAACTGTAAGCAATTATCTTGATGATATAGTCGAGGCTGGTGGTACCAGAAGAGAAATAAATTCTAAACTTCGAAATCCATTAGATAATCCTAAGATAGCAAAGGAGATTGAGGGAAATACTGAAGCTGTATATGGATATTCACCTAAGAAGGAATCTGCCTTAAATAAGTTTGGGGTAGACTGGACAAATGGTGATGAAGTAGCTTATGCAAGAAGCGAAAGAATAAAGTATCATGAAAAAATACAACAAAAAAGAATACAACTAGAACAAGATATTAAAAATCTTCAAAATGATGGGCTATCTATGGAGGAAATTGCTAGATTGAAAGTTGAAGAGCGAAATCAAGGAAGAATGGAAACGTATATAAAATCTAATAATTTAGATGGATTGAATGCAATGAAAGAAAGAAATATTCTTGAATATGGCAGGGCAGAAGGACCTACACCTGAACAACTTTATAAAAAGTATGGTTCATGGGAAGATGTGATATATGGCAGTTTAAAAACAAATCCAGCAATGGATGTCTTGACAGGATTATTTCATAGTATGGGAGGAAAATAATTATGAAAGAAGAAAAAATACAAGGTAATATAAAGTGGATTGCATACAATAATTTAAGATTTAGAATAGAGAAGGTTAATGATGATTCATCCGTAATTTGGGTTTCTGATAATTTTGTAAATTTATGTTTTACCTTAGTAATGAATGACTTTTTAAGTAAATGTGAGGATGAGTTGAATATAAATATCGAAATTGATTTGACTTGGAATAATCATAGAGGTTTGATTATAAAAAATCATGATATAAATCTAATTTTAGGAGAAATAATTAATTTTATTAGCGAATGGGAGTTAGAAGGAAATTCAAATGCTGATAATTTTTCTACGGAAGAGTGGTATTCAGCATAAGCTTGCAGGGTATGCTAGCTTTCCATCATTTTTAGGAATTTAAAAATATGGAGGGAAATTTAAATTTAATGTATGTTTAGGGGATATTGAATGTGAATTGAAACTAAAGAGTTAGATAAATATTTTAAGCAACTAGTGAGGAATGAATTCTGTATAGTAAAGAATTCATTCCTTTTAAGTTTGTTTTAATTTACTTGTAATTATAGTAGTTAATATTTGAAGAGGCAATCACCCTAAGTCATAAAGACACGAAAGCCTATACTCAAAGTAAGATTTCAAAGCTTTAGGAAGAAATTGGTTGAGTTAAAGGGGCTAAGGATGATACTTAGGATACGGCTAACGGTAAACCTAGCAGTAACAAAAACACAACTGTAGATAATTTTGATGCAAAAACAGCTACAAATAAGCAAAAAGGGAATTATGGTGAAATAAAATCTAGTGGCAATTTATTGAATAATCAAAGTTTAAAAGAAGCTGGATTTGATTTAAAGCCAGTTGGAAAAAGTGCATCATCAGGCATAAATGATAAAATAGTAAAAGGAATTGATGGATTATACGAAAATGCAAATCCAAATTCAAATATTAAATATGTTATTGATGAAGCTAAGTTTGGTAGTTCACAATTAGGAAAAACTAAAGATGGACGGCAAATGTCAAATGATTGGTTGAAAGGTTCTGAAACTGGAAAAAGTAGAATATTAAAAGCTGTTGAGGGAGATAAAGTATTAGCTGAACAGATTACGAAAGCCTTGCAAAGAGGTAAAGTTAAAAGAGTATTATCAAAAGTTGATAGTAGTGGAAAGGTTAAAACATTTAAGATAGATTCTAAGGGTAACATTGTTGGAGAATGGCCGTAATTTAGAAGCTAGGAGGAATTAAAAAGAATGAGAGATCATTTATGTATAGAAGAAAAATGTAAAAGGGGAATAGAATATCATAAAGAGTTTATTGAAGAAAATAGAGAAGAGATTAAAAGTTTAGAAGAAGATGAAAAAAATGGTATTCAAAGATATCCTAATGATAACAAAAGTATTATATTAGAAAATTATTTGTCGAATTTTATACATGAGATGAACGATATTAGGGCAATGTATTCTTTAGGTGAAGACATTAGTAAAATGGAAGTATATTTTTATAATGCGATAGATGATTTAGAGCATACAGGGACTAGCAAAGTGGGTTATATATATATGCTTTGGGTAATCTCTTTAGGAATATTGTTAGAAACGAATAAAAAGAATATAGAAAGATTAAAAAAGATAGTTGATACAAAAAATATGAACGACGCAGTAATTGATTTCCTCTTATGCGCTAGTGATATCGGATACACAAAAATGACGAACAGATATTATAAAGAAAATCCATATGCAAAAACGAGAGAGATTATAGAACTTGCACAAACAGATAAAAAAGAAGCGTCTAAAAGATTACAAACGTATATGGAGAAAGAATGGTTTAAAGGCCATTATGATTATGAATGGAAAAATGCACATAAAGAACCTGGATATGTGGGGTATTGGAGCTTTGAAACGGCAGCGCTTACGAAAATTTTAGAACTTGATGATACAAGTTTAAAAGATAATAACCATTATCCATATGATTTGGCACATTATAAAAATGAAATGAAATTTAAGCATATAGACCTAAGTGAATATCACTATGAAGATGAGACAGAAGAAATCGAGGAGATAGTAGAAGGAATTGAACATAATCCTGCATTGGAAAATATTATTCCGCCAAAATGGCATTCATTGGTCAATGAATTAATACATGATTATGAGAATATGGATGATAGTAGTTTTTATGAAAAATACAAAAAAACGATAGGAATAGGTCAAGTGTGGTTCTTACCAAAAGAGTATAAAGAAGAAAATGAGCAAAAAAATCTATTAGGAAGTTTAATTGTGTTTGCCCTGACGGTAAGAGATTATATATTACAATTGGACTATAAAGAAGATTTAGAAGACTACATTGATAATCTTAAAAATTTCTGGAACGGATCAGAAACAAAGTTAATTCAATTTATGTTAGAAAATGATCAAAATTATTATGCATGGGTACCAAAAGAAGCAAGCATCCCAAATATGTATGAAGTGAAGATTGAGAGTGTCGATGTAGAGGAAGTTCTATAACGAACAAATCGAAATATTACGCATTATGAGTAACGTCGAAAATTAAATTATACGGAATTTAATGAATTAATAAGTTAAAAATAATTGAAGCTTTAATTGTTGTAAAACGATGTTTTTTATTTGATAAAATTGAGATGACACAAGGAACTGCTGGTCAAATCGTTAGGCCTAGATAAAGAGGGGGTATTGGTGTATTTTAAAAATATATAAATTTGTTCTGCGCTAAAAATTTGTATTATTACAAAGGTTAATAGATGCAAAAGAAGTATAGGAAGAAGAGTTTTAATATTAGGGATTTTATTGGCGTCAATAATGAAAGTCATACTGCTAGGTCTATTTAAGGCGTGTGGAGGAATAGAGATTGAGTGAGCAAATTTAATAGGAGTGGAGAACATTTATTTGAAAACAATAATCAAAAATATAGGTAATAAAAATATAAAAGCTAAAGTAGAAGAACCTTTAAGCTTTTATGTAGAAACACTTTTTAATTTATTATCTAAAGTAGAAGATAAATTAATAGATGGATTTTCAATACAAATTGGATGGTCTTTTTTTAGTTTATATAAGTATGAAGAGTATTATCAAATTATTACCCGGGATTATACTAAAAACCCTTTTAAAGATTCGACGGAAGATTTAACGATTGCATTATGGGTACAACTTGAGCAATCACATTGCTTACGCCGATTAAATATAGAGGGACAATTAATAAAATTTAACGATAAGATTGTGATAGCGAAAAATGTGTTGCAACAAGAAGGGCTTTATTTACAAAGATCTAGTGGTTGTGATAAAGGTGATTCGGGTTGGTATATAGGTCCTATTAATGAAGAAGTATCAGGAGAATTAGAGACCATATACGCCTACGAATTATTAAAAATGAAACCTGCAATTATTCAAGTACTAGCTTTACCGTATAATTATTTAGTAGTTTTTGAGAAAGACGAAATTAAATCGATTTTAAATGAAAGTGATATTGATATTTGGAGTGAAATAGAAAAATAGTGAATGTATATAACGTGTTAAATACCCAATATGAAAATTACGTGAGTTAAGCACCTCATTGTCAATATACGACAATAGGTGCTTTTTTGCGTGCAATGAAGAAAAAATAAAAGATTCATTTTCACTCTATTTCATCTTTGAAATGCATGTTATAATTTGGAAAAATATATTCTTAATTTTTAGATAATTAAAAGGTGGTAGATTACTATATGAGTACATTAAAGAAAATTACTAACAATATTTCCAAAGTTATTATAGGAAAAGACGAATCGATAGAACTAGCAGCCATTGCTCTAATAGCAAGAGGACACATTTTATTAGAAGATGTACCTGGGACAGGAAAAACAACGTTAGCGAAAAGTTTGGCTAAAAGTGTGAACGTTAAATTTCAAAGAATACAATTTACAGCGGATACTTTGCCTGGAGATGTTATTGGCCTTGAATATTTTGATGTGAAGGAATCGGATTTTAAAACGAGGTTAGGACCCATTTTTGCAAATATCGTATTAGTGGATGAAATTAATCGAGCCGTACCGAGAACACAATCTTCGTTACTTGAGGTTATGGAAGAGCGTACTGTTACAATTGCGAAACAGACACATTCATTACCAGAACCTTTTTTAGTTATTGCAACGCAAAATCCACTCGAATCAGCGGGCACATTTCCGTTACCAGATGCTCAGTTAGACCGGTTTTTACTCACAATCCGCCAAGGTTATCCTACGAGAGAAGCTGAAAAGGAAATGATGAATCGGTTTCAAATGAATGATCCATTAGAAACGTTACATTCTATTATTTCAAGTGAAGAAATTATTACGATGCAAAAGCGTGCAAGAGAAGTGTTAGTAGGGAATGATGTGCAAGATTATCTCCTTGAAATTATTGAAGCAACTCGTAACCATGAGTTAATTGAAATTGGTGTAAGCCCTCGGGGAACGTTGGCATTTATGAGAGCAATTCAAGCACGGGCAATATTAAATGAAAGAGATTACTGTACGCCAGATGATATTAAGACGCTCGCTGCATCAGTTTGTGCTCATCGTTTAACGTTAACGATTGAGGGAGAGATGAAAACGACGAAAGAACAAATTATGAAAGAAATTCTTCATACGATTAGTGTGCCAGTGGAGAATGTACGATGAATCAACAGCTTGTGTATACACCTTTAGCGGAGCCTTTCGTAATGGGGGTTATGTCAGTTGTAGCCGTTATTTTAAGTGTATTTTCAAGTAATCTACTGTTTTTATCTCTCGTATTTTTATATGTAATTTTAATAGGTGCTATGCATGTATATATACGTAAAGTATCTCGTGTTGAATGGGAATACAGTCAAGGGAATTCGAACGTTTTTATAGGTGAAACGAATATGTGCAAAATGAAAATTTCAAACAAGTCGATATTTCCTATTCTTAATATCGTATTTCGATTTAAATGTGAAAATAAGCTAACTTGGAATCATGATGAAATAAACAAAAATCATAGTACAGGTTCAAATTATTATATGAATTTTAATTTAAAAGGAAAGGAGTCAGTTTCATTTGATTTGCAAGCTGTAGCGTTAAAAAGAGGCATCGCGAAATGGGAAGAAGTTGAAATTGTTATTACCGATCTCTTTGGATTTATAACGAACCATATAACATATAAACAAGTTGATACGCCCTCTTATTTAGTCTTACCAGCTGTTCCGAAAATACAAGTTCCGGAATTACAAGAATGGTCACGAGGATTTCGAAAAGCGATGTCATCACCGCTATATGATGAAACGAAAGTAATGGGAGTAAAGTCTTATGAAAACGAAGATTTTCGTTCCATCCACTGGAGTGCAACGGCGAAAACAGGGACAATAACTGCGAAAAAGTATGAGCGAACACAATGTGATAAATACGCGATTTATCTCAACTTGCAAAATAAAGGTGGTGTTTCTTTGCGAAATGATACAGAGGAACTAATCGAATTAACGGCGGGTATATGTAAACAATTGCTCATGCAAAACTGTTCATTTGAAGTATGGATCAATAGTGTAAAAGATAACGGTTTGCTACATATAAAAAATGGGGATAATCGGAAACATTTGCAAAATGTATTAAGGGTACTTGCCTCGATATCAGACCAAGATACGCCTATATCTTCTTCTTATTTTTACACAGCTGGTTTTCGTCGAAAGGAACTGGATGCGGTTCCTTTAATTATTGGTACTTCACCAAAGAAATACAGTAGAACGAATAAATGGATTGTAATGAAAGAATAAGAAGGGGCTTATGTCATGGTAAATAAAAAGCGGCATATGAAAGTGAAGTTATGGAGTGTAAGAACCTTAATCATACTTTTCTTTGCAATTAGTGCGATAACGTTATCACAAGGTGTTGTGTATGTACAAGACATAGTAAAAGAGCTTTTTTTCAGTAAGACTAAGACAATATCGGAAAGAAATTATGACTTTACTAGTATAGGTGAAAATTTTGATGATTCCGAAATAGATGAATATGAAGAAGTAGAAGATACAGGTATAAGAACGAAAACGGGTAGAAAATTTCAACCTTTCGAAAGAGAAAGTCTATGGAGTGACGTGCTTTCTGTTCTTTCAAATGTATGGATTACTATAGTTTTTTATGTGATAATCGCAATATCAATTATATATGCCATCTACAAGTATATTAGGAAAAAATTGACGAAAACAGAAATAGTACAGGAGAAAGAATCGATCACAAAGCAAACTGCGGTAAGAAGCATAAAGAATGAAAAAGTCATTCATCAGTTAGAACAGCCGTTACCGACAGATAAGATAAGAAAAACGTTAGTTGAATGGGAAAGAACATTACCATTTCATGAACAGAGAAGGTCCTATGAAACGATGCAACAATGGTTAAAAAGAATTTGTAGAACAAGGGATATTATCTCGTTATATGAGTCTGTTCGTTATGGTGAAAAGATGTATACGGATTTAGATGTGGAAGAAATAATGAAGTGGGTAGAGGGAGATGGGAAGGTGGATACATAAATCTCCACCTTTTCTTTTTTATATGGAAATTTGATTAACATGAATTATTTACTTATACTTCATTACATGTTAACCTATACTTAATTTTTATAAATTATAATTAATTTTTGGTTTTTTAAGGATGTGAAAATATAATGAAACTGGTATTAAAAAGCATACTTATTTCCTTTATTTTTTCTGCAGTAGGTATGTGTTGGTTGATGTTCTTGTTATTTAGAGGTGGCGGGGACTGGTTATTGTCTTGGGTAGGTGTATTAATGGCATATTTATCTTTATATACTTTAATAGATTTATATTGTAAAAATACATACGATAAAAAAATAAATAAATGGCTTATAAAAACATCGGTGACTAGTTTTAGTTTTGCTGTATTAGGAATCTCATTTTGTATCATACATGAGCTATTAACACCATGGAGTCTCAGTTTAATGGTGTGGTATTGGTTGCTAATGTTAGTATTATTTTTAACGACTATAATATCATTAATCAGTTTAGTATTTGTTAATCGTAAAAATCACAATTTCACCGTTGGATATAAAATGCTCATACTTCTAAATGTATTTCTTACATTGGGACCAGTATTATGGCCGCTATTACTTTCTATTATTGGAAATGGTATGAATGCTAGTGCGGGCTGGTAAAAAGGAATTTAGATTAGTTGTGTAAAGAATAGGATGACAAGTTGATATAGAATTTTAAATGTTTATGAGAACATGTTTACATAAAAAATGAAAACATGTTCTCTTTTTATTTGCATGCATAACTCTTCCTCAGTTTACCGTATTTAAATTTAAACGTAAGTATTTCGTAAGGAATGGATAAGAAAAAAGAGAGGTTTATCATATAGCATATAGGATGAAAGTATAGCTTGAATCAATCCGATATTAATGGAGGAGAGAAAGCCTTATGAAAAAATGTAATTCAATTAAGGTAGCAAGTTTTGCAGTTTTATTAGCGGGTACTACTCTATTCACGCCAGGTTTTACTGTGAAGGCAGAGTCAGCCCAAAATATTTCTAATGCGTCACAAGTACATGATCAAAAGAATCGGAATACATGGAAACAAGTAATGCAGGAAACAGTACAGCTTGGCGCTGTAGGAATATTAGCTAAGGCGTCTAACGACGGAAAAACTAGTAGTTATACTGCTGGTGTGGCGGATTTAAGTACAAAGAAACCGGTGAAATCAGATTATCGATTTCGAATTGGTAGTGTGACGAAAACTTTTACTGCCACGACTGTTCTTCAATTAGTAGGAGAAAATCGCGTAAAACTTGATGATTCAATTGAGAAGTGGCTACCGGGTCTCATTCAAGGAAATGGGTATGATGGCAATCAAATTACGATACGTCAACTTTTGAATCATACGAGTGGTATAGCAGAATACTTAAAGTCAAAAGACGCTGACATAATGAATGCGAAAAAAACGTATACAGCAGAAGAAATAGTGAAAATAGGCCTTTCTCTGCCTCCAGATTTTTCACCAGGTAAAGACTGGTTGTATTCAAACACAGGATACGTCATATTGGGAATGCTTATTGAAAAAATAACTGGTAATAGTTATGCGGAAGAAATCGAAAAGCGAATTATTGAACCTTTGGACCTGTCAAATACATTTTTACCAGGAAATTCACCCGTCATCCCAGGAAAGAATCATGCTCGTGGCTATGTGAAAATGGAAGGAACAAGTGAGTGGAAAGACATTACGTATTATAATCCGAGTTTAGCCAATGCAGCTGGAGATATGATTTCTAATGCGGACGATTTAAATACGTTCTTTTCGTCTTTACTCGGTGGTAAGTTACTGAAGGAACGCGAGCTAAAAGAAATGCTTACTACAGTTCCTGTAAAAGGAAAAGAGGTTGGGGATGGATATGGTCTTGGAATATATGAGACTAAACTCCCAAACGGTGTTTCAGTTTGGGGGCATGGAGGAGGAATTCCTGGATTTACAACTTTTGCCGGGGGAGTAATTGGAGGCAAACATACAATGGCCATCAGTATTAACTCTATAGGTGGGATTGATATTGTTCCGCAGTTTAATAAAATGATGAAAATTGAATTTAATAAATAGATGAAAAGAAAATGAACGGGATTTTGTTATAGTTGTATATAAAAGAGGTGCTTTTTAAAATTCGCAACTATGGACAGTAGTAGCATTTATGATAGGGCATCAAGTGTATTTCAAAGTGAAAATCAATCGTATAGCTTACGATAAAAATAAAAAGAATGTCAGTTACATGACATTCTTTTTATTTTAGATAAAAGAGGTATGTATATGATTCTGAAAATTGTTATTTTTGAAATCGTTCCATATAATGAAGGGTATAGGGGCATCAATAGGGGAGTTATGCATAGAAAATACTTTAGTTAGTTAAATATTTCTCGTTTTAATCAAAATAATTATGAGTTGATTTGGAGTTGAATACAATGGAACAAAATCATTTTAAATGGACTAACAAGCAATTACGAGAACATGTTGAAGTATTAGATGGTAAAAGAAGTCCACACATTTTATTAAGGAATGCAACATACTTAAATTCGTATATGCGTGAGTGGATGAAAGCAAATATTTGGATCTATGATGACCGCATTGTATATGTAGGAGAAAAATTGCCAGAGCAACTAAGTGAATGTGAAGTGATTGATTGCGATGGAAAGCATGTAGTGCCTAGTTACATCGAACCGCATGCACATCCATATCAATTGTATAATCCAGAGACGTTAGCGAATCATGCGATGCAATTTGGGACGACAACTTTTATTAATGATAATTTAACTTTATTTTTCACATTACAACGTGAAGAAGCATTTCGTTTATTAGATGAATTTAAAAAGGTTCCGGCAAGTATGTATTGGTGGTGTCGTTTTGATGGGCAAACTGAGCTGCAAAAAGGGGAATCTTTATTTAATAGTGAAGAAATAATAGAGTGGCTAAAGCATGACGCAGTTCTTCAAGGCGGCGAGTTAACAGCATGGCCGAAACTATTACATGGCGATGATGAAATGTTAAATTGGGTGCAGGAAACGAAGCGGTTACAGAAAAAAGTAGAAGGACATTTTCCAGGGGCATCTGAAACGACTTTAGCAAAGTTAAAGTTGTTAGGTACGGATTGCGATCATGAAGCGATGACAGGACAGGAAGCTTTCACGCGCCTTATGCAAGGTTATACTGTTTCCCTTAGAAATTCTTCGATCCGTCCAGATTTAGAAGTTTTATTGAAAGAATTACTAGAATTAGGTGTTAAGCAATTTGATAGATTCATTTTTACAACAGATGGTTCACATCCGTCATTTTATGAAAACGGAATGACGAATAGATTGATAGAAATAGCGATTGAGCAAGGAATTCCGGCAATAGATGCTTACCATATGGCAAGCTATAACATTGCTCGTTATTATAATATGGAGCATTTACATGGCTCCATTGCGACAGGGAGAATCGCCAATATTAATATTTTGGAAAGTAAAGAAAATCCGGTGCCAATTAGTGTAATTGCAAAGGGAAAATGGGTGAAGCGTGACGGAGTAAACAAAAATAAATCATTACATATAAACTGGAGTGAATTTAAAGTAACCCCATTATCATTAGACTGGTCTATAGAAAAAGAACATATGATTTTTTCTAATAAAACGGGTATACACTTGTTAAACAATGTTATAACAAAACCATATGTTAGCGAAATCGACTTAGACTGTGATGAACTTTCCATGGAACATGATGAATGTTTCCTAATGATGATTGCCCGCGATGGTACTTGGCGAGTGAATACAGTTGTGAAAGGTTTTGTAAATGAATTAGGAGGTCTTGCAAGTTCTTATTCTGGTACAGGCGACATCATTCTTATCGGAAAAAGGAAAGAAGATATGTTTACAGCTTTTCGTAGAGTAAAAGAGCTCGGTGGTGGAATGGTCATAGCAGAAAACAATGAAGTGTTACACGAAATTGCATTACCTTTACTCGGGATTATGTCCGATTTAAAAATGAGCGAATTAATACAAGAAGAGAAAAAGATGGTGAAATTACTACAAGAGCGAGGCTATGTTTATAACGATCCGGCATTTACCATTTTATTTTTTTCTGCGACGCACTTACCTTTTATACGAGTAACACCTATAGGATTATATGATGTGAAAAGTAGTAAGGTAGTTGCCCCGCCCGTGAATTTGATAAAGCAATATTAAAAGGAAAGATCCTATAAAAATTTTATTTTATAGGATCTTTCTTATTATTAGCATAAGAATATTGTAAGCCTCAAATGATATAGTATCTAAATCATTTGAGGTGATATGTAAATATGAAAAAAATATTTTACATTTTAAGCATATTTATTCTGTGTGTATCGATACAACACGTTGTACATTCCCAATCAGATGCACCAAGGTTATCTTCGGATTGTCTTGAAGAAAGGAAAATTCGAGATGAAAAGTATGTGAAGAATATAATACAGGACATTAAATCCACATTTAATTTAAATATTGATGAACATAGTTTTTGGGAAGTAAGTAAAAGAGATTTGGAGGCTGCCCATTTGATGTATGGTGGAAAGGAAAATGATTCTTATTATAATTCGCTAACTAAAATTTATGATAGTGGTGGATTTAGCGAGCAGCCGAGCTTATTTGTAAGGGCGCAAGAGGCATTTTTACTTTATAAAGAAAACGATAATATCAATGTAATGAAACGCCTAAAACTAGACGTTGAAAAAGGAGAATGGCTCGTTATAAAAACGAAAAAGAAGAAAGGGAAAAAAGTGAAATTCAAACCGTTACAATGTGAAAAGGATTATCTGAAAAAGAGAAATGAATAACAAAATACGTATTAATGCTGTTTTTATTCAACGATATCTTGCTGTTGAATTGAAATCGGAAAAGGTAAACAAACATATTAGCTTTATGGAATATGTTTGTTTACCTTTTTTTGAGAGATTTAAAAATTTGGGATGTTGTTAGTTGAAAATTATGTACTTGCTAATGAACTTATAACATTCAATGAATTTGTTCTTCATAAAAATTAGATTTTGTGTCAAATGATTTATACATTGTCGAACCACCTATGTATATTTTATTCTACAGTATTTATAAAAGAATGTTGGCTATTCATAAGAAATATGATTGGCACAGTTTTTGCTTGTATTACATGTAAGGAAGGGAGATTGTATGTAAGGAATCTGTACTCGTAATAGTATAAAACAAGCTACTATTGCATTATTGATCATAGTTGTATTTATAGCGGAACTGTAAATACATACAAATAAGTGTTTTTTTGATTTTAAAATTCAGAATTTTCTTTTAAATTATTAGGGGGCAATGGTATGGTTAAATATTCGAAAATTTCTAAGTGGATTCTTGGTGTTGGACTAGTGACAATAACATGTAATGGTTTGCAAATTCAAGCAGAGACAAAAGAGAAAAATGTGAAGAAAGTATTACAAATGGAGCCGGTAGGAATACAGAAATCTGTTGATGAATTGGCGCATCCTTCAAAAGTACAAGAAAATGCATCTTTTACAAAACGGTTAAAATTAGCGGATTTATCACAGCGTCCACTAGCACCAACCGATAATATTAAACCGTTAGCTGAAGAAAAAAAGTATTCGATGGCTGAGTTAAATCAATTAAATAACAAACAATTAACTGATCTTCTTGTGACAATTAAATGGTATCAAATTCCAGAATTATTTCAGTTTAATAGTGATAGTCTTAAATTCTATCAAGATGATAGTCGAATGCAAGCGATTATTAATAAACTAGCAGAACAAGGACAAGCTTATACGAAAGATGATTCAAAAGGGATTGAAACATTAGTAGAAGCTCTACGTGCAGCATTTTATTTAGGTTTTTACCATGATGAATTAAGCAAACTAAATGAGCGTAGCTACCATGATAAATGTTTACCGGCTTTAAAAACAATTGCAAAAAATCCAAATTTCAAACTTGGTACATCGGAACAAAATAAAGTTATTTCATCATATGGAAAATTAATTGGAAATGCATCGGCTGATGTTGAAACGGTTTTATATGCAGGTGAAATTTTTAAACAATATAACGATAATCTTGCAACTTTCATTGAAGACCGAACAAAAGGAGACGCAATATATGAGTTGATGAAGGGAATTGACTTTGATATTCAGACGGATATGTACACGACTGGAAAAGAGCCGAAAGATACGATGTGGTATCGAAATATCGATAACTTTATTAATGAAGTAAGTCGTTTCGCACTAATTGGTACTGTAACAGATAAAAATGGATGGTTAATTAATAACGGAATTTACTATGCTGGCCGATTGGGCAAGCTTCATAGTACGCCGACAAAAGGACAGCAAGTTGTTACAGACGCAATGCGAATTTATCCATATTTAGGAGAGCAATACTTTGTTGCGGCAGAACAAATTACTACAAATTACGGAGGAGTAGATGCGAACGGAAAAACAATAAATTTAGATCAAATTCGAGACGATGGTAAAAAGAAATATTTACCGAAAACATATACGTTTGATGATGGAGCAATTGTCTTTAAAGCCGGGGATAAGGTTAGTGAAGAGAAAATTAAGCGACTATACTGGGCAGCGAAAGAAGTACGTTCTCAATTTTATCGTACAGTTGGTAGCGATAAACCACTTGAAAATGGACATGCGGATGATGTGCTAACGATGGTTATTTATAATAGTCCAGATGAGTATCAATTTAATCGTCAACTGTACGGATATGAAACGAATAATGGTGGAATTTATATTGAAGGAACGGGAACTTTCTTTACATATGAACGTACACCAGAGCAAAGTATTTATAGTTTGGAAGAATTGTTCCGCCATGAATTTACACACTACTTACAAGGAAGGTACGAGGTTCAGGGATTATGGGGCCAAGGGGAAATGTATCAAAATGAACGTTTAACATGGTTTGAAGAAGGAAATGCAGAGTTCTTTGCAGGTTCAACGCGATTAAATAGTGTAGTACCGCGAAAAAGTATAATTGGTGGGTTATCTAATGATCCTGCAAAACGTTATACAGCATCACAAACATTAAATGCGAAATATGGAACGTGGGATTTTTATAACTATTCGTTTGCATTGCAATCATATATGTATAATAAACGTCCTGAAATGTTCGATAAAGTGCATGATTTAATTCGTGCAAATGATGTTTCAAGTTACGACGCATACCGTTCTGCATTAAGCAAAGATAATAACTTAAATGAAGAATATCAATCTTATATGCAAATGCTTATAGATAATCGCGATAAGTATACAATCCCACAAGTATCAGATGAGTACTTAGCGCAGCATGATCCAAAATCGCTTTCGGACATTACTTCAGATATTACGAATGAAGCGAAATTAAAAGATGTGAAAGTAACAAAGAATAAATCACAATTCTTTAATACATTTACACTACAGGGGACATATACTGGAAGTTCAGCAAAAGGAGAGATTGAGGATTGGAAAGTAATGAATGAAGCAACAAATGATATGTTGAAACGTATTTCAGGAAAAGAGTGGACTGGATATAAAACATTGACTGCTTATTTTATAAATTACCGTGTTAATCATGCTGGACAATTTGAATATGATGTTGTGTTTAGCGGAGTAAATACGGAAGAAGGTACGGCTGTAGAAAAAGAGCCGAATAATTCATTTGAAACAGCCAATCCACTATTTTTAAATACGTTATTAAGAGGAAACTTAAGTGATCAAGATCAGGGAGATAAATTTGTTATCGATGTAAAGGATCAAAAAGATTTACAGATTTCTGTTACGAACGAACAAAATCTTGGACTAAACTGGGTATTATATTCTGAATCAGATCTAAACAATTACGTAACTTACGCAACAAAACGTGATGGAAACAAATTGCTTGGAAATTATAATGCGAAGCCAGGAAAATATTATTTAAGTGTATATAAATATGGCGGGGGAACAGGGAATTATACAGTGGAAGTAAAATAGTTTACTATAGCTAGTTTAAGAGACTGCTAGTTGTATTTTTTAGCGAAGTAAAGCATGTAATGTTAAATATTAAACTACTTTACATATACCCCGTTTTAATTTGAGAACGGGGGTATATGTATTTTACATTTTTTTAATTTTCATAACTTCACTTGGTTTTGAAAAGAAAACAATGCATATAAATTTGAATTTCTGCCCGTAAACCATGTATGAATTCATCTTCTTAATGCTCTTTCATTTTAGCCTCAATGCTTGCTTTCAAATTAGTTGATACCTTATCGAAATACCCCATAACCAACTTTTTAATATCATCAGATATACCTTTCAAATCATTAGCTAAATTTTCAGCAAGATATTCTTTTTCTATTGGCTTTAACTGCGTATAAAATTCACCAGCCTGCGTAAAGTCATCCTGTTTCGTTATAGGAGCTCTTTCAAGTTTACCTTCAACATACCTTCCATCACCGCTTGTTATTTGATTAGCAGGTGTCCAATTTTGCTGTTGGTTAATCGCTAATTTTCGAAATTCGGGTCCAATTCTTCTTCTTTGAGAATCGCTATAAATGTTAGCACGCCCTTGCAACATTTTATCATCAGATAGTTCTGCACCATCTAGTAAATTAGAAGGGGAGAAGGCGACTTTTTCTACTTGTTCCATATAATTTTCAGGGTTTTTATTTAATACCATTTTACCTACTGGTATAAGAGGGTACATCTTTTCATCCCATACTTTTGTATCATCTAGCGGATCATAAGAAAGATGTACTTCATCTTTTGGATCCATGAGCTGGACATATAAACCATACTCCACTGATTTACCAGCCTCAATTGCATCATATAAATCTTTCCCACTATAATCTGGATTTTCAGCAGCTAGTTTAGTAGCTTCCTTACTAGTAATGAATTGTACACCTTCAAAAGGATACCAATGATACTTTACGTACTTTCGATTGCCTTCAGCATTTCTCCAAACGTATGTATTTACACTATGTCCTGGGATGTGACGAAGACTTTTTACCGTACCGACATTAGAGTATAAACGGACAACAAAATGAATGGATTCGGGTGCTTTAGCGACAAAATTCCAAAATCTATCCGGATCTATTAAGTTATTTTTAGGTGAAGGCAACAACGCTTTAATCGTTTCAGGGAAACGTATCGGATCACGAACGGAAAAGACAGGAATGTGATTACATAAAAGATCGAAAACGCCTTCTTTTGTATAAAATTTTGTGGAAAAGCCGCGTACATTTCTAGAAGTATCTGGTGTTCCTTTCGTACTAACAGCTAACGAAAACCGTACCATAACAGGAACTTTCTCATTAGAATGTTGTAAAAAACTTAGCTTTGTATGTTCAGACATCGGATAGATCGTTTGAAAATAACCGAATGCCCCAAAACCTTTTACATGAACAGGTCTTTCTACAATTTTTTCATGTATAAATTCTTGTAACGTTTCATGCAGTACACTATCTTGCTCTAGTACGGGTCCACGTGAACCAACTGTTTGAGAGTGAAGTTTAGCTGGTTCAGTAAGTTCTCGATGTTTATTAAAGTCTTCTTCTAATAATTCTTTCCTATGTTTATCATATTTTTCATTCATCGATATAGCCTCCAAATTTTTCGTCGATTGTTACTAAATATGATTCTATAGTCCTAATTATGTATGACATGCAAAGTAACATACCGCTAGATGAAAAAAACACATATGTAGTGGACCTGTTGAAATAGAAGAAATTATGGAAAAATGAATATCGGAAAGAGAAAGCATACGTTTTACTAAAAAGGTGGAAGAAAATCACTATTAAAATTTCAATCTTAAAACTTAATTTATAAACGATTATATAGAGAATGAACGTTAAAAAAGGAAAAATAACTAGGAGGAATTTAACATGTCGGATTGGTTTCAATTAGATAAAGAATATATGATGTCTACATATTGTCGTACAGAGGTTGCAATGGAAAGAGGAGAAGGATGTAATCTATATGATGTAGATGGTAAAGAGTATTTAGATTTATTTTCTGGCGTAGGAGTAAATGTATTAGGATACAATCATCCTAAAATTGTGCAAACGACAATGGAGCAAGTTACGAAATCGTTGCATCTTCCATTTCACTTTTTAAACCCAGTTGCGATTGAGTATGCAAAGAAATTAGTTGAGTACTCTTTAAAAAACGGCAAAGTATTTTTTACAAACTCTGGTACGGAAGCGACAGAAACAACGTTGAAATTAATTGATAAATATAGATCTATTACGAATGAAGAGCGAGAAGGTGTCGTTGTGCTCAAAGGTAGTTTCCACGGGCGAACGTTAGGGGCACTTCATTTTACGAGACAAGAAAATGTATATCAAAGTTTCCCTAAAACATCTATTCCTGTATACGAAGTAGAGCGTGAGAATATAGAGCAATTAGAAGAAACAATTTTAAATGAAAAGCCTATTGCAATTATGTTAGAGCCTGTATTAGGAAGTGGCGGGATATATCCTTTATCAAGTGAATATTTATATGGTGTTCAACATCTTTGTGATAAGTATAATGTGCTGCTTATCGTTGATGAAGTACAAAGTGGTATGGGTAGAACGGGGAAATTGTTCGCTTATCAAAATTCTAATATTACACCGGATATTATTCAAATTGGTAAAGGCGCAGGAGGAGGGATACCGCTAGGGGGAATTATTGTGGGTGAAAAGCTATGCGATGTATTTTCACCAGGAGATCATGGCACAACATTTGCTCATTCATCAATGGGAACAGCTTTAGGTTTAACGGTATTAAATACATTACTTGATGATGGGTTAATGCAAGAAGCTTATGAAACGTCACTATATTTGAATGATAAACTGCAAGACATTCAAAAAGAAAATTCTTATTATATTCAGGAAGTGCGTCATGCGGGGATGATGTTTGGGATAAGTGTGAATGACACGAATGAAAATGTGAAGAAATTACAGATTGAGCTAATGAATAAAGGAATGTTAGTCGATGTAACACAAGGGAATATTATTCGATTACTTCCGCCGTATATTATTACGAAAGAGGAAATTGACGCATTCACTTATGAGTTTATTTCCTGTGTTCATAGCATAGCAGCTACAGCAAGTATTTAAAAAAATATAAAAAAATATAAAAAGCTGAAGAAGGCGCTATTTTAGCGCCTTCTTCAGCTTTTTAAAATAGTAAATTACTTAACATAGAGAGCATCTCATTGGACAAATAATTAATTATGTGAAACAATAATAACAGATAAGGAGACATTAATTTTCCTTAAGTGCTTCGAATTAATTTTATTCAATAAGAGAAGGTGTGCTTAAAGAAGTTAAATTAAACAAGGAGCTGTTTTATTATATGCAACAAAATAATGATTTAAATTTTGAACCTCAAGACGTTAATATTGTCAATCCTAAACAAGCCAGGAAAGCAGTGGTTGCTACTGGTATAGGGAATGCAATGGAGTGGTTTGACTTCGGATTATACGCGTATTTAGCGGTAATTTTAAGTCAATTATTCTTCTCAGGTGTTAATAATAGTGGTTTGCAGCTTGTACTTACATTTGGTACATTTGCAGCGGCCTTTCTCGTTCGACCAATCGGAGGTGTATTCTTTGGTAGAATAGGAGATAAGTATGGCCGAAAAATCGTATTAAGTACTACTATTATTTTAATGGCACTTTCTACATTATTCATCGCATTACTACCAACTTATGAACAAATTGGTGTATGGGCACCAATACTACTTTTAGTTGCCCGAATGATTCAAGGCTTCTCTACAGGCGGCGAATATTCAGGAGCAATGGTTTATATCGCAGAATCTTCTCCAGATAAAAAGCGTGGTATACTCGGTAGTGGTCTTGAAATTGGAACACTCTCAGGTTACATTGCTGCTTCGGTAATTGTTACTATTTTAACGTTATTGTTAACAGATGAGCAAATGCTTAGCTGGGGCTGGCGTATTCCTTTCTTAATAGCTGCACCAATAGGCTTGGTCGGTTTATATTTACGCCGTCATTTAGATGAATCTCCCATCTTTGAAGAGATGGAAAAAGCACAAGAGGAATCTGAAGACAATGAACAATTTTCATTTATGGATATTATTAAATATCACAAAAAAGACTTCTTATTAAGCACAGTAATTGTCGCCTTCTTTAATATTACGAATTATATGATTCTTTCGTATATTCCTTCTTATTTAACTCAAGTACTTAAAGTCAAAGAAACAACTGGCTTATTAATTATTTCGATTACGATGGCACTTATGATTCCATTGGCACTTTATTTCGGTAAATTAAGTGATAAAATTGGTAATAAACGCGTCGTGCAAATTGGTTTACTTGGTTTAAGCGTATTTGCAATTCCAGCATTTTTACTAATAGGTAACGGACATATTGCAGCTATATTTGCAGGTATTTTCGTATTAGGTTTCTTCCTAAGTGTGTATGAAGGAACACTACCTTCGTTATTACCATCACTCTTTTTCACCGATGTACGTTATCGAGCACTCTCGATCTCCTTTAATATTTCTGTATCTATATTCGGTGGAACAACACCGCTCGTATGTTCATACTTAGTTCATGCAACCGGTAATCCGCTCGCACCAGCATTTTATTTAGCAGGTGTAAGTATAATTGGATTAGTCGTATTTAGTGTACTATTCGTTACAACATCAGGACGTGCGCTAAAAGGTTCATATCCTACAGTAGAATCGAAAAAAGAAGCACGCCAAATCGCTAAAGAGGATCCGGAAGAAACACTTTGGTGGCATGAAGAATCTTTAGAAATTGAAGCAGGAAAAAAAGCATAATTTATGAAAAGCAACGTGGACTTTTACAAAAAGACTCCTAGTTTAATAGGAGTCTTTTTGTATACATCATTTTCTCTTTTTCTTCAAACTCTTCTCATACGCATAAAGCTTATGAACCTCTTCTTTAAATTCATTCAGAAGTACAATGTTTTCACCATTTGAATAACGTACTGCATTATACGCATCTATAATAATATGCCTCTGAATATGTATACCTTCATCATCATGAATTCTTTCTAACCATACTTCAACTGTTTCTCCTCGTTCCCGGTTTAAAGGAGGGGATAATTTACTTTCCAGCTTGAAAATTTCTTTTCGAATTTCATTATGTGGTGGTTTGTATCGCTTTATTCGTTTTTGGCCTATTCCTTCTTTATCAGTAATAATTGTAGATTCAAAGACAGGTATATTTGGTAAACTTAAATGTTTTCGATGTTTTATTATTTTCCAAACGATGTAAATGACGATGGCGGTACAGACTATTATGGTAATGCTATTTATAAGAGTTGGATCAAAAGGAAGGGGCTCCAAGTCATCTTTAATAGTAGGATCTTTTAGATTCCCTTTATTCGACCAAAAATCATCTGTTTCTTTTAATGCAGCTGCCGAAAATAACGGATTGATAGCGTATCCGAATCCTAACGCAACAACTTGAACAATATAAGAAAAAACAAGACGAATATAAGGGAATACCGGAATAAGTAAAGCACTAATTGTTCCAATAGCAATAATAGAAGTAAAACGTAATAGCTGTTGATTACGATTTGAACCTGTTTGCCAAAATGTAATCATAATGTGTAAAACTAATAATAATAATTTCCATAACGGTGGAAAAGGGGCATGAAATATAGCTGTAAAGACAAACCATAAAATACCGCCTAACGACTTTTGCACCGGATACCCAGGTCCGATTGCATGTACGATAAAGAAGAAAAGTGGTAACATAATTGTGCCAAAAAGAGAAAAAGGTAGAGTGAAAGAGCAACCGATGATTTGAATAATTAATAGTATTACAAACCCTGTCGTTCGTTTCTTCATGAATTTATGAATAAGAAGTACTCCAATATAGCCTGTTGCTAAAAATAGAGCAATAGCAACAAATTCATCTCTTTCTGTTAATAACGAAAGGAGGAGAAGCAGAATAAAGTCATTAACGTGATAGAGCCAAGTTTTCAACTGTTTCCACCATCCCTTCATTATTTATGAGAAATGTAGGTTGCGTTAGAAGAGGGAGCTCATTCTTCTGTATACCGATGTAAATCATCGTAGACGAGCGTTCTCTTTTTCTCGTTACATAGTGAAGAAATCCTTGTTTCGGAAGAAGTGTACTATCATCTGAAATACGTGCCAATTCCTCTAATGCCTTCCCATAATGCATTTGTCCTTCGTTTAATGGTAAGTGCAGAGGGCCACCTTCTGCTAATACACTAATAAACAATTCAAACGGAATTTGCTGCTTCGTTGCGTACTGGCAAATGTATGTTGTATATGAAATAAGTTCTTCTACATCATCTCTCCAACCAAACCCGCGATTAGCAGCTAAAGAAAGACAAATCGTCCAGCTATAATTTTTTACTGGTTCATATTGTTTTGCTTGTAATTCCTGCATTTTAGCAGATGCTTTCCAATGAATAGAGCGGAATGATTCACGTTCATATCGTTTCACACCGATAATAGATGTTTCATCATTGTAAAAAGAAAAATTTGTTCGATATGAACCATTTAATAGTTGCTGAAGTTCTTGCAAGCCTGGTACTTCTTTAGGAGAAGGATACACAATAATTTCGGTCTTTAATTTATCAAAAACAGGTAAATGTACATTCAATTGATGAAATGGATCTTTTAATACACATTCGAACTGTTCAATTTGAAACACACCACGCTTCGTCGCAGTTAATGTTAAATCCCATTTTTGCGCTGAATGTGCAGGTTGTGAAAATGGAAAGGAGAATAATGTCTTTGAAATTTGTTCAATTCCTTGATCTTTATGCGGTATAAGAGATGAATGTAAATGAAAATAACAAACCCCATTCACGAGTGGTATGCTTGCTCCATTTTTTAAATGAATAAAAAATTGTCCAGTTTCATCAGGAAATAGCCGAGTCGTCTGTTTCTCATTTATAACTTGAAACTTTTTCTCTATGAAAGCGACGTATTTATAAATGAAAATCGCAAATAAATAATAGAAGAAAAAGAGAAACATAAACATTCGTTGCGGGAAAAAGAATGTGAAAAGTAACGCGACTGGCACAGTTAATTGAATAATATGAAGCTGGAAAAATAAAGGTACAGTTACAACGCGTTGACCATTCATGCTTGTTCAATCTCCACAGGTACATCAACTTCTTTTAAAATCCTTTGCATAATTTCATTTTTTGTCGTGCGTAATGCACCTTCCATTGATAAGACGATACGGTGATTCCAAACAGAAGGAACTAAAAATTGAATATCTTCAGGCGTACAATATTCTCTGCCACGTAAAAAGGCTAATGCTTGAACTGCGCGCACTAAAGCTAAAGTGGCACGTGGGCTTACACCGTTAGCAATGTAATCGTGATTTCGAGTAGCTTGCGCAAGTTTAATTATGTAATGTTCTAACGGTTCTGATACGAAAATTTCTTTTACTTGTTTCTGCGCTTCTAAAATGTCTTCTAAAGAGATAACAGATGTAACACTTTCTAATGGTGTATCGTTACGAAAACGTCGCATCATTTGTAACTCATCTTCTGGGGCCGGATAACCAATTGCAATTGTCATTAAAAAGCGATCGAGCTGTGCATCAGGAAGAGGGAAAGTTCCTTGTGATTCAATTGGATTTTGCGTCGCAATAACAAAGAACGGTTTCGGAAGAGGAGTAGACTGTTTTTCAAGCGTTACTTGTCGTTCTTCCATTGATTCTAACAAACTAGACTGTGTTCTCGGCATTGCACGGTTAATTTCATCTGCTAGTAAAATGTTCGTCATAACTGGTCCGAGTCTTAATTCGAATTCGCTTGTTTTTGGATTGAAATATTCAATACCTGTTACATCACTCGGAAGTACATCAGGGGTAAATTGAACACGAGAGAAATTACCACCAATACTTTTTGAAATTGTTTTCGCCAGCAACGTTTTCCCGGTACCAGGCACGTCTTCAAGCAGTACATGTCCATCAGCAAGTAGAGAAACGAGTAGTAGATCAATAACATTTTCTTTACCAACAAACACAGACCCTATATTTTCTTTTAATGTATGAATCATATGTATCATTCCTTTCAGTATAAAAGAGTTAATATTTCTATATTTTAACAAATTATTCTGAAAATTGGTATGATTTTTCAATTTAAAGAAATGGATATTTAATTATTAAATTATATTATATATTTTGGAATATGATTATGATATATCGTATAACGATATATCATAAGACGATGTATTGGAGGTAGGTATAATGAATGCAAAAGCACAAAAATATATTCCATTAACAGAGGTGACGTATTACATACTTTTGTCATTAGTGAAACCAATGCATGGATATGGAATTATGCAAATGGTGGAAGAGATGAAAAAAGGGGAAGTAAAGCTTGGTCCTGGTACTTTATATGGGAATACGATGAAGTTAATTGTTGAAGTGGCCTCTACAGATAGAAAGAAGTGTTATGAGTTAACACCGTTTGGAAGAGAAGTTTTAGAGTTAGAGTATAACAGGTTGCAGAGATCTGTAAGAAATGGAAACAGTGTATTAGGGGAGTGAATGGAAGATGGGGACAAAGAAGATATTCAAACCTTTCGCGGTATGGAGTTTAGAAAAAGAAGAAGCTTTTTTACGGAAAATGCATCAAAAAGGCTGGGTGTTACAAAGGTATAATTTGATGTATACGTTTAAGAAAACAGAACCAAAAGATGTAATATATAAAGCGGATTTTAGATTGGTTTACAGGGATTCAAAAGAAAAACAACAAGAGTACTTTGAAATATATGAAATGTCTGGTTGGAAACGTGTCACAAGTTTTACAAGATGGAATTATTTTTGTAAGGAAGTAGAGGAGGGAATAGAGTTACCTGACATATATTCAGAAAATGACACGAAGGTGCAAAAAATGAAGGAGTTATTACAATTTTTCGCATTGATTTCAATAACTATATTACCCTCAATGTATAGCGTATTTTTAAGTTCAACAGAATCGAAAGTGCCAATTTGGGCGAAAGTTATGACAGGGTTTGTAAGTTGTATGTATGCTTATTTCTTTATGAGGATTTTTTGGAAAATCAAGAAATTGAAAAGCGAAATATTATAATAGTGATATGCGGAATCACCTTCTTTAATTTTTATGTAATTCCATTTTGTCCACTCTTTTTTACATAATAAAAAACTATATATTTAAGGCTTAGAACTAACAAGTTTAAGATATAAAATAAAGTAGCAATACCTAAAAAATCATAAATAAGGAACTACTGATTAACAATATTTTATTAGAGTTTTAATGTTTAAAGTGGTATTAAAGTAAAAAGCTGCAAACAGTAGAAACCATATATCTAGACCGTAAGAGCCGCTATCTTCTTCCAATTGAAAATCTAAAAGTAAAAAATAGCTATGTGACAAGTTAATAGTAGAAATGTAGATGGAATCATTCACTTTTTATTTAAAATCATTTGTTTTAATTCTCTTCTATAAATACTACTAAAAGGGTATGAGGTTTAACATATAATAAGGAAGGAATGCGTTTTTTGTTACCGCTTTAAACGGAAACATCCCTTATAGAGAAAAATCTATTTCTATAAGGGATAGTAACGATTTTATCCCGCATTAACGGGCAGTAACGCCCCCACTTCAAAATTCAGCGAAAGCAAAGAAGCTAGGTGGGGGATCAACTACCCGTAAAATCCCGATTGGTGAAGGCTAATAATCAGTGGGGGATGAACAAAACCTCCACTGATTAAAGTTTCACTTTATGAGAAAGACTGATTTTGAGCAGGTTTAATAAATTGTTCAGGGTTTTCAACAAGTCCGCATACAGCGCATTGGACTCGGTATGTAGGTCCTTGATAAGCCATATGAAAAGCATTCATCGTTTCATTAGTGTACTCTTCTTCTACTTGACCAGTTTGAGGATTTAACTTTACTGGTTTTACTTGTTGCTCAAGAATGTTAAAGCGAGTACGATTTGTTTTACAGCTTGGACAAAGCATTGGTTCCATATGTATACACCTCCATTTGTAGCATTTCTTAAACAGTATAATTTTATGCAAGTAAAAAAACTTTCTCAATATAAATAGGTGTTTAAAGTATTTAAAATTCAGAAAAAATAAAATATAATAAAAGTACGAACTGGTTATGTCCAAACCAAATCTCCTGTTTTATGCCAATAAGCTGGGAGGCCGAGAAATCGGCCTCATTTTTTTATGTTCATTTGTAGGAAGAACAAGGTTTTTTTGTAGTTTTTGTCGAATTTTTAGGGATGAATACAAAAGGGGGATGTAACATGAATTTAAAAATGAAATACATCATTTTATATGTAGAAAAGTTTGAAGAATGTTTAAGATTCTATAAAGATACTTTACAGTTACCTATAAAAGCTGAGCATGGTACATATATTGAATTTAATACTGGATCTACAATATTAGCGATGAATACACGAGAAGACGTGAAAGAATTAACAGGACTACCGCTTACAGAAGGTGAATTACAATCTTCTCACTTCGAATTGGGATTCGTAGTTGAGAATGTACAAGAAACAATTGAGCAATTCAGAGAGCAAGGTATTAAAGTTTTAGTAGAACCAATTGTGAAACCGTGGGGACAAACAATTGCCTACATTGCTGATCCAGATGGAAATTATATTGAAATTTGCAGTTCATTAGAATAGAGGGAGAAAAAGAGATGGGATTTCCGAAACTAGAAACAGAACGTTTACTTTTAAGAGAACTTACACTATTAGATGCAGAAATGATGTTCCAATATTTTTCGAAAGAATCTGTTATACGTTATTTCGGAATGGATTCTTTCGAAAATATTGAGCAAGCGAAAACAACGATTCAAACGTTTAAAAATCGTTATGAAGAAGGCAATGTGTTTCGCTGGGGAATAGAGAAAAAGGGGACGGACCAATTAATCGGAACGTGCGGATTTCATTTAATTAACAATCATCATAAACGAGCTGAAATTGGTTATGAATTAGATGATATATATTGGGGAAAGGGATATGCATCCGAAGCATTACAAGCCATCTTAACTTACGGATTTGAAAAGCTGCAACTTATAAGAATCGCAGCTGTCGTATATGTAGAAAATAAGGCATCTCAAAAATTGCTAAAAAAAGCAGGGTTTCAAGAAGAGGGATTACTTCGAAAACAAATGATTCAAAATGGAGTTGCTCATGATACCATTTTATTTTCTTTATTAAAAGAAGAGTGGAAGAAGCAATGAGTACGAGTGAAATTATAAGTATAATGAAGCAACATAAAGAAAACCGATTCATTATCGGAATAGATGGTTTAAGTCGTTCGGGCAAAACAACATTCGTAACAAAATTAAAAGAAAATATGAAACAAGAAGGCATTCCGTTTCATATTTTCCATATTGATGATCATATAGTGGAGCGTAATAAACGATATCAAACAGGATATGAAGAATGGTATGAGTACTATCATTTACAGTGGGATATTGCATACTTGCGGCAGAAATTATTTCAAAAGTTACAACATGAAACGAAATTGAAATTGCCTTTCTATTATGATGATACAGATTCATGTGAAATGAAAAAAGTCCAGATCCCTATTGTAGGTGTAATTGTAATTGAAGGGGTTTTTCTACAGCGAAAAGAATGGAGAGATTTCTTTCATTATATGGTGTATTTGGACTGTCCAAGGGAAACAAGGTTTCAGCGTGAAAGCGAAGAGACACAAAAGAAACTTTCAAAGTTTCAAAACAGGTATTGGAAAGCAGAGGAGTATTATTTAGAAATGGAATTGCCGAAGGATAGGGCGGATTTAGTCATACAATGATTCGAAAATAGAAGGGTGAATACAATGAATATTTTGTGGGATTTTGATGGGACGTTATTTGATACGTATCCTGCATATACGAAGATGCTTTCTGAAATATTAGGTGATACAGTAGATGAACAAGAAATATACAAAAACTTGAAAATATCATATTCTCACGCAATTCATTATTATAATATTTCATGTGAGCAGGAAGAAAAGATTAAAATTTTGAAGAAGAAATTTACTCCAAAAGATATGAAGCCTTTTGCTGGTGTCGAAAAGGTTTTGAAATTTGCAGATAAAAATGTAATCATGACCCATAAACATAAAGCAGGGGTTATGGAAATTTTAAAATATTACGGATGGGATAAATACTTCGTCGATATGGTTACAATTGACGATGGTTTCCCTCGAAAACCGAATTCTTTAGCGTATGATCATTTACATAGGAAGTACAATATTGATTTAGCTATTGGAGATAGAGAGTTAGATTTATTACCTGCAAAGGAATTAGGTATTTCAACATGCATGTATCAAGGGATTTGTGATGTAGCGGATTATTCTTTGGCACATTACTCGGAATTTTTTAAGGTAGTGGTTGATAGAGAGGTTTCTTTATAAATGGTTTGAAAATAACCTTTACTTTTCATACAAAAAGTAGAGGTTATTTTATATGTAGTAGGTTAATTATTTTAGGAAGCTTTTTCAAGAGCTTTATTAGTTTCTTTAAAAGGATTGGCTTTACAGGTTATACATGGTACACCTGCATATATATTAATAGAAGAAAATTTACTTTCGTTAGTTTCAAATTAAAATAAGATTTTTAATAATGGAGAGGAGTTAAGATATGGACTTTCAAAAAATGTTTAAAAAATATCGAGACGACCATCAACATCCAATGAATAAATTTTTTCACTTTATTGGTATTCCTACAATTATCATTTCTATATTCATTTTATTCGTGAATTGGAAATTAGGGCTATCATTATTTATATTAGGATGGATTTTTCAATTTGTAGGTCATGCAATTGAAGGTAAGAAGCCGACTTTCTTATCAAACCCAGCATATTTGGTAGTAGGTCCAATATACTTTTTAAAAAAAGTATTAAAAAGAAATTAACTCAATAAAAGTGCTATAGGCGGTAAAATAAAACCAAATTATAGTTATTCGTGCTAGTATGAAATCATAGCTATACAGAAGGGGTGGGTTATGATGAAAACCGAAATAGTCCTCAAAAAGAAGTACAGTATAATAAGCTATATATCTTTACTTATCGGAATTTTATGTCTTTTATTCGTTTTTATAACTCCAACGAGGATAGCGAATGTGGGTAATATAGTGGGAGATTATATTACCATTGCTCTTACAGGCGTAGGTATCATACTTTCAATAATTATAATGACGAAAAAAACAGAGAAGAAGGGGATAGGTATTCTTTCATTCATACTGTCCTCATCATTTTTTATATTTTGGATTATCACGATTATCTTATTGTTTACTGGTCAAATTAATTTCGCACCGTAATGTGCAATAAAAAGAGTCCTTCATGTGAGAAGGACTCTTTTTATTCGGTATCTTCAGGTTGATATTCTAAAATATCTCCTGGTTGGCATTCTAATGCTTTACAAATTGCTTCTAAAGTTGAAAATCGAATCGCTTTTGCTTTTCCGTTTTTCAAAATAGAAAGGTTAGCCATTGTAATTCCAACCTTCTCCGAAAGCTCTGTTACACTCATTTTTCTTTTCGCTAACATTACATCAATATTAATTATTATTGCCATATTATTCACCTCAGACCGTTAAATCATTTTCTGATTTTATATTAATAGCATCTTTTAATAGTCTTTGGAGAACGGCAGCAAAGACAGCGATAACCAATGAAGCAAAAATCATAATCATTCCAATAATAATAATGCCCGGGGCGTCATCTCTCTCTGCCACGAGATAGAAAAGCGGCATGCCTAATACATATAATACACTAATTGTTAATGCACTGTTCTTAATATTTTTCAACGCTTTTACAGACAATTTTGAGAATGCGTTGTTTTTGTCAATATAGTTTAACAGCTTAAACGTTTGGTACAGTGCGAAATAGTAAGGTATTGCTGTTGCGTATAAGTTGATAAATACAAGATATTTAATATATGCAATATCAGGATATAATTCTGCAGCGAAATTCCCTATTTTAGGAACTAAAAAAATGCACATAGCAAGAACAGGAATTCCCATAAGAATAACAGCCGTCTTTAAAAAGAGTGTTGATCCTTGTTTCATAAAAAGCACCTCATTTAATTATTATCTATATAATTTAACATGTAATTTATTGTTTAACAATAAACTTTTATTTAATTTAATCGTGTTTTTATTGATAAACAAATTTTTATATGATGAAGAGAATAATGACACTTTAATAGTAGAGAATATAGGGCTGTGACATATAACATTATTTAATTAATGAACGAAAGTGACGGTAATTGTTGTTAGCTTTATGACAATAGGGAACTAATAAAAAAGAACATATATAAGTTTGTATAAACGTAATGGGAAATTGGATCTTGTATATAAATGAATGTAAAGTTTATGGAGGAACAAAAATGATGAAATTGAGTAAAAAAGTGAAGGGGATATTATTAGTATCAACTGTAACATTAAGTGTATTAAGTACTGAAAGCATGATGAATTATCAGGCGGCCGAAGCTAAGGTGAAACAAGTAGAACATCAACCAAAAAATATAATTATGATGGTTATGGATGGAACGAGCTCTTCAGCAACAACGTTAGCTCGCTTGTATAAAGGGGCACCGCTTGCATTAGATGAAATCATAACGGGAGGTGTTCGCACATATTCAGCAGAATCCGCTATTACAGACTCAGCCCCAGCAGCTACAGCTTTAGCAACAGGGAATAAATCAAATTCAGGATATGTAGGTGTATTGCCATCTATTGTGAATTCACCTAGCTTAAAACCAATTAAAGAAGAGGAGAAGCTGCGGCCAGTTGCGAACGTTCTAGAAGGTGCAAAGCGCTCTGGTCGCGCAACTGGAATTGTTGCTACATCTGAAATTCAACATGCTACTCCTGCTGGGTTCTCTGCCCATCATGCTAACCGCAAGCATTTTGACATAATTGCGAAGCAGCAAGTGTATCAAAATATAGATGTCGTATTAGGCGGGGGAAAAGCAGCACTACAGCCTGTGAAAAGAAATGGAATCCGGAAAGATGGTGAAGATTTAGTTAAAGTGATTCAAGATAAAGGATACGACTTAGTTGAAACAAAAGATGCATTATTGAACTCTAAATCTGATAAAATTTGGGGCTCTTTCTCACATAATGCCCTTGCGTTCGATATGGATCGTGAAGTAACAAATCCAGAGCAACCAACACTTTCTCAAATGACGGAAAAAGCAATTCAAACATTGTCAAAAGATAAAGATGGCTTCTTTTTATTTGTAGAAGGAAGTAAGCCAGATTGGGCAGCCCATGCGAATGATCCGATTGGGATTATTAGTGATGTATTGGCATTTGATAATGCGGTTGCAGAAGCATTAAAATTTGCGAAGAAAGACGGTAATACGATGCTCATTGCTGTAGCTGACCATGGCAACAGTGGTATCTCTATTGGCAATATGAATACGACAAAGGGATATAATACTACACCTGTATCTGCATACATTGCCCCATTGAAAAAGGCGAAAATGACACTTGAAGGGACTACAAATAAACTGAAATCTGATTTATCAAATGTAGAAGGTGTAGCTAAACTATACGGTTTGGACAATCTAACTCATGATGAAAAAGAAAAGTTAAAAGCGGCAAAAAAGAAAATGGATGTAGGTCGAATCCTTACTACGTTATTGGCTAATCGTGCAAATATTGGCTTTACGACAGGAGGACATACAGGTGAGGATGTATTCTTATACTCTTATGGACCACAAAAACCAGAAGGCTTAATCCAAAATATAGACATTGCGAAGACGATGGCGAAAGCAATGGGCTTTAATTTAGAAGAAGTAACAAATAAAATATTTTTAGAGAGTGAACAAGCCTTTAAGAGAATTGGTGCCACTGTATCAATCGACAAAACCGATGTAGCAAACCCAGTGCTCGTAGTAAATCATAATAAAGTGGAAGCTCAATTAAGTGTTAATAAAAATATAATTCGTATTAATGATAAAGAGTATGAATTAGAAAGTATTATTGTAGAGAGTAATGGGAAGTTCTATGTACCGGAAGAAGCAATTCAATTATTTGTAAAGCATTCTCGTTAAAAAATTGCCAACTAGTTAACCTTGCTTGCTAAGCTAACTGGTTGGCAATTTTATTATGTTTTGTCCTGTAAATAGTGATGTTTGGATGCTGCCGCAAAATTTTCCGGATGAGACTTATATAAATGCAAAAGGGAAATTTTATTTTTTTCTTAAAATAAAGAATTTCGTTTGTAGAACAGTCTTTCTGCAACTTTATCAATATGAAGTTTATGAAAAAGAACACGCCATTCAGCCTGCATACTGGGGTGGTTATATACGACATAATGTGATTCAACGCAGAGTATATAATCAACAGAAGCAGTTTATAGAAGATCAATATGTAACGGAGAATCACGCTATAATGATGTACGAACCACTTTTAGCTTGTAATAATGAAAATAGTGAGTAATATGGTAAACCCATAGATTATATAGTATAGAATGTATGTAATTGTTATTTTTATCAAAAAAGTATAAATCCTAAATTTACTTGGTTTTCATTGGAATGAAAATAAGAAACACAGATGTGAAAAAGCACTGTGTTTTTTTTATGTATTTATTGGAAAAAAAAACTCGAATTATCGGCACAAATGCTCCTTCTTTCTTATTATAGAAGCTATTTTGGACGTAAGAAATTTGTAAGAAATGAGTAAGAAAAAAGAGATTTTCATTGTATAAAATATTTATTATATCTACACATAACACCTGATACTAATAGTATGCTATAATATGAATTAGCAACATACAGGAAAGGAATTAGAAAAATGACCTTACAAAATACTAAAAATTTAAAAAAACAAGTTGCTCCTTTTGAAAAATCAACGATTAAAAAAAGTGTTTGGCAACTTATCAACACAATAGTTCCATTTATTATTTTATGGTACCTTGCTTATAAAAGTTTGTCAGTTTCTTATTGGTTAACATTAGTTCCATCTCTGTTAGCCGCTGGATTTATGACACGAATTTTCATTATTTTTCATGATTGCACCCATTATTCCTTTTTTAAAAGTCGACGTGCAAATAGAATAGTTGGAACATGTATGGGTGTTTTAACTTTATTCCCATTTGATCAATGGGGGCATGAGCATTCTATTCACCACGCTACGAGTGGTAATTTGGATAAGAGGGGTACAGGGGATATTTGGACGCTTACAGTTGATGAATATGTAGCTGCACCATTTAGACTTCGTTTAGCATATCGTTTATATCGCAATCCATTCGTTATGTTTGGATTAGGTCCGATTTATGTTTTCTTGCTTAAAAATAGATTTAACCGAAAAGGTGCAAGACAGAAAGAACGTATGAATACTTATTTGACGAATATATTAATCGTTGCTTTAATAGGGGTACTTTGCTGGGCAATCGGATGGCAATCGTTCCTTTTCGTACATGGTACTATATTCTTAATAGCAGGCTCAATAGGTATTTGGCTGTTTTACGTACAGCACACATTTGAGGATTCTTATTTTGAAGAGGATAAAGATTGGGAATATGTGAAAGCGGCAGTGGAAGGAAGTTCTTTTTATAAGCTTCCAAAAATTTTGCAATTCTTAACTGGTAATATTGGATTCCATCATGTTCACCATTTAAGCCCAAGAGTACCTAACTATAAACTAGAAGAGGCACATAATAATACGCTTCCGTTAAAAAATGTACCAACGATTACGCTTGCTACAAGCTTACAATCACTACGTTTCCGTCTTTGGGATGAGAAAAGTAACAATTTTGTTAGCTTTAAAGATGTCAAAAATATAATTAAAAATAATGTTTCTGTTCGAGTGAAATCTGAACTATAACTTCATCGCATATGAAAAACTCCCCTTAATCATTTTTGATTTAAGGGGAGTTTTTGTTTAAATAGTAGATGATTGATGAGGAGGGGATTTCAAATTGTAATTACGAAGGATTAGGAAATGCTGTTAAGGATAATTGATTCGCGTTTAAATGAAGATGATGAAGTGAAAATAGAGCCTGCTGCAAATTTGCAACAGGAATCTATCATGGATAGCGGAAGACATCGGCTGAACGAAAATAACCGTTATCTTAATAACGATGATTACAACCTACTATTTCTCCCAAAGCTCAATCAGTCGTCCCTCAGGATCTTTAATCCAAATAAACTTTCCAAATTCACTAATCTCTTCTTTCTTTTCAAGAGGTACACCAATTTGTTCAAGATGCTGAATAGTCTCATGTAGATTATGTACTTGGAAATTTAACATCACTTGTTGTTCTGTTGGAAAATAATTGTCATCTTCATTGAAGAAAGAAAAGATAGTCTCAGTTCCTGATTCGGGTTTAATCACAGTCCCATTCCAATTTTCTATTTCAATCTTCAATACTTCGCTGTACCATTTTTTTATAACATCAATATTTTTAGTTCTCCAAAATATTCCTCCGAATCCTTTGATCATCTTATATAACTCCTGTCTATTTTTAAATTTTTAATGTGACGTAGTATAAATTTAATATATCAAAACAAAGTGGTAATAGTAAGGAAAAGCATCAACTTATGAACAATAAAAAAATAATAATTGCTAACAGCATTTCCTACATTAATTATACCGACATCATCTTTGAAACCAAAGTAAAGGAATGTAGCAATACTGACCCGTTTGAGGATAACACTTGAACGCAAAAACCTCCTGAACAATTCAAAACACGAAGTGCTATAAATAATCATTTCAATAGTATAGAAGAAATAGGGGAATTGTTCCTGAGAAAATGAATGAAGGAATGATAAAAGACCGCACATGAAGTGAAATCCATGCGCGGTCTTCTCTGTATCGTACAGTACTACAAAGGTTCGCTAATTTTAGCTTCTTTATGAGTGCTACTGGTGATTTTTTTCTTAATCTTAAAGTGATAGTAAGTGTAGCAAAAGATGATAAATGGTACAGTACAGTAGATTCCTAGTCTTTGATCGGGGATAAAGATAAGACTTACTAATATAATGCCATACAATCCAAAACCAAGAATGGGTACAAGTGGATAAAGTGGAGTTTTGAATTTTAAGTCTTTTAATTTTCCACCTTGAGCTAAATAGCGTTTACAGAAAAAGAATTGAGAAACACAAATTGACATCCAAACAATGATTGTAATGACTCCAGAAATTGAAATAAGCCATAAATAAACCGTTTCAGCAGCTACCACGCTTGTCAAAAGAGAAAAAGCAGAGATAGCTATCGTCAAGATTAAAGCGTTTAGTGGTATTCCTCGTGATGATAATTTCTTTAAAAAGGCTGGCGCCATTTCATTTTTTGATAATGACCAAAGCATGCGAGTTGCGGCGTACAGTCCTGAGTTTGCGACAGAAAGAACAGCGGTAAGAATAACAAAGTTCATAATATCAGCTGCATACGGAATACCGATATTATCAAAAACAGCAACGAATGGGCTCTTTGTTAATCCTGCTTCTTCCCAAGGAATTAAAGCTACGAGAACAAAAATTGCTAAAACGAAGAAAAACATCGTGCGCCATATAATATTTCTAATAGAACGAGGCAAAGTCTTTGCGGGATCTTCACTTTCACCAGCTGCGATTCCGACAAGTTCTGTACCTTGGAAGGAATAATTGACCGTAACCATTGTTAATAAAATAGCGGCAAGTCCATTCGGGAATAAACCACCGTGATTTACGAAATTTGAAAGAAGCGGAGCTGGTTCGTCTCCTTTTAAGTCAATAAAACCGAACATAGCGGCGCCACCAAGAATAATGAAAGCGATAATGGCAGATACTTTAATGCTTGAAAACCAAAATTCTGTTTCTGCATAACTACGAGCAGATAATGCGTTTATAGTGAATATGGTAACGCCAAATATTAAACACCAAACCCAGACGGGAATATCAGGAAACCAGCGCTGCATCGTAATACCGGCAGTTGTAAATTCAAGACCGGTCGTATTCGCCCAGCTTAACCAATACAACCAGCCGATTGTAAACCCAGTTGCGGGGTTAATAAACTTGGTTGCATATTCCTGGAAAGAACCTGAGACAGGCATGGCTACAGCAAGCTCACCAAGACATAGCATAACGAGATACATTAATAATCCACCGGCCATAAAGGCAAGTACGGATCCGCCAGGTCCAGCTTTACTTATAATAAAACCAGATCCGTTAAATAACCCCGTTCCAATCACACCACCGAGTGCAATCATGAATAAATGTCTACTTTTCATTGTTCGCTTTAATTCATTGTTTGTATTGTTTACTTGCGTCATTGTTTTCCTCACTTTCAAAATTGGTAGTATGAAAATTGATGTTTTTCCGTATTATGGAATGTATTCCGTGATGTGAAATCTTGTTCTAATTTTCAGATAATTAAAAAGAAAAGTCAATATTTTTTTGTTTGCGTTTTCAAAATGTTGATAGCGTATCTTTTGTTTATTTTGAAAATTAAATAAATTTATTGATTTCAGTTTGAATTTTTGATAAATTGATAGTTAATTAGGCTAAACATACTACAAGTAAAGTTGAGGCGAATTATGGTACAGTCCATTGATCGAGCGATAAGTATTATTAAGCTATTAAATTCTATAAATGAAAAAGAGTATTGGGCTATTTCTGATATAGCTGATGGAACACATCTTCCGGTTAGTACAGTACATAGATTACTTAATTCTCTAATGGAGCATGGGTTAGTTACACAAATTTCAGAAACAAAGCAGTACAAGATTGGGCCAATGTGGATGGAAATAGGATTACGTCAATTGGAGAAGGTAGACTATAGATCTGTTGCAAGGGAAGTGATGAAGCGATTGGCCGCTGAAGTGGAAGAAAGTGTCTATTTGAACATTCCAAATGGAACTCATTCTATTATTATTGAAAGAATTGATAGCCCTTTAAAAATTCGGGTTATCGATAACTTAGGGGAACAGATTCCACTTTCGATTGGCGCCGCAAATAAAACGATGCTTGCCAATATGAAAACGAATGAAATGGAATACATTGTAGAACAATTACTTTCTTCTTTACCAGAACAAAAGCAAATTCTTCTTAATCAAATAAAACAAATAGAAAATGAAGGATATGCTGTAAGTTATGGTGAAAAAACAGAAGGGACAGCTTCAGTAGCTGCACCTATTATCGGATTCAATCATAAAGTAGTAGGAGCATTAAGTGTTGGGTTAATTAGTCATCGTATTAATGATGATCGACTATCTTTTCTTATTAGTAAGGTAAAAGAAGCAGCTCATGAAATTTCAATAAAAATCGGCAGTACATCAGAATTATAATTTTGATAACTGTCGTCATTTTTTATTCATATATTGGAATTGATTTTCATAATGCGGAAAAATAGGGGGATTACTATGTCGAAGTGGCAATCAAAAGAACAATTGATTCAGTTATTAAGCAATCTTGTTGAAATTCCTAGTATTACAGGTTCAGAGGCTGAAGTTATATTACCAGACTTTGTTGTAGAACAATTATCTGACTTACAGTATTTCAAACAAAATCCGCATCATTTGCAAAAAAATCCGACGGGGGATGGACGATATTTTGTTACCGCCCTAGTAAAGAAAAGTGATAGTACGAAAAATACTGTAATTCTTGTTAGTCATTTTGATGTTGTAGATGTACAAGATTATGGAGTGTGGAAAGAAGATGCATTTCATCCTAAAAAGTTAACATCTATGTTTTACTCTCATAAAGATGAACTACCAGATCATGTACGTGAAGATATAGAACAGGGAGATTGGCTATTTGGTAGAGGGACAATGGATATGAAATGTGGTCTAGCTTTACAAATGGCAATGGTTGAGCAAGCTTGTGAAGGAAGATTTGATGGAAATGTTCTTTTATTAGCTGTTCCAGATGAAGAAGTGAACTCCGTAGGGATGAGAGCAGCTGTTCCGAGATTATTAGATTTAGCAAGAGAACATGATTTAGAATTTAAAACGGTTCTAAATTCAGAGCCTATGTTTTCAAGGCATCCTGGGGACCAAAATAAGTATATTTATACTGGTTCTATCGGTAAGGTGTTACCTGGTTTTCTTTGCTATGGAAAAGAGACACATGTAGGCGAACCTTTTGCAGGCTTAAATGGGAGTTATATGGCTGCATTATTAACAGCAGAATTAGAGTTGAATACGGACCTTTGTGATATTGTAGATGGTGAAGCGAGTCCTCCACCAACTAACTTGCTTCAAAGAGACTTAAAAGAGGACTATTCTGTACAAATTCCGCATCGTGCAGTCACACTATTTAATTTGTTTTTACTAGAAAAATCGATGACAGATGTCGTTTCGTTGCTGCGTCAAAAAGTAACGAAAGTAGCAGAGAAAATCGAAGCGTCTTACGAGAAGCAGGCATATCGTTTTTCTAAATATAATCCGTTCATACCTCCTAATCTTAAAGTAAATGTATTAACGTATGAAGAGCTTATCGCATATGCAATTGAACAACATGGACAAGAAACAATAAATGATATTCAATCTAATATTATAAAAAATAGAGAAGATAAAGATGATCGCGCAGTAACAATCGATTTAGTTGATAAATTAGCTATATTATGTAAAGAAAAAGCGCCGATGATTGTACTTTTCTTCGCTCCGCCGTACTATCCAGCTGTGAGTTCACGCAACAATCCTTTCATTAAAGAGGTAGTTGTAGAAATGGAAAAGTATGCCCAATACAATCATAGCATTACATTTGAAAATCAAAATTATTTTGGCGGAATTTCAGATTTAAGCTATGTGGGCTTACAGAATCCATTGGATTCAATGAGTTCTCTTGTAGACAATATGCCATTATGGGATAAAGGCTATTCAATTCCACTTCAGGAATTAGAAGAGTTTGACGTGCCAGTATTAAATATGGGGCCGGTAGGAAAAGATGCACATCAATGGACAGAACGTCTAGACGTAAATTACGCATTTGAAACACTATTCGATATGTTACCGATATGTATTGAAAAATTACTTGTATCTAATAAAATTACACAGTCATAGTTAGGTGTGTATAAAAGTGAATGAATGGAAAACATAACATTCTTAGAGAAGGTATAGAACTAGAAGCCAAAAAGAGGATTTGAATAGAATTATTTTAATATAATAAAAACAAAACGGGCAAACTCAATCATTTATGAATTTGTCCGTTTATCTTTTATTGAAAATAGGGGTATGTAAACTACATGTGTATATAGTCAAAAACAGTTTGTAATTAGTGTTTACTTTTTAGTTTGATTAGATAATTCAATAGACTTTTGCGTGCAACGTTGCATAGCTGAAATGATGGCTGTTCGTAAGCCTTTTTCTTCTAATGTTGCTACAGCCTCTATTGTCGTTCCGCCTGGGGAACAAACCATATCTTTCAATGCTCCTGGATGTATTCCTGTTTCCAATACCATTTTTGCAGAACCTAACACAGCTTGGGCTGCGAATTTATATGCTTGATTTCTTGGCATACCATCTAGTACAGCAGCATCTGCCATTGCTTCTATAATCATATATACGTATGCTGGCGAAGAACCACTTACAGATGTTACAACATCCATTAATTTTTCGCTTACGATCTCTGTTTGACCAAAACTATTGAAAATGTTTAGTACATCATCTAAATCTTTTTCTGTAACCATTTCGTTAGGGCATAAAGCAGACATTCCTTCTCCAACAAGAGCAGGAGTATTAGGCATTACTCTCACAACCTTTAATTTTTTATCAAAGGCATCTTCAGTACTATTAATGCTTTTCCCTGCAGCGATTGTTACGACGATAACGTCGTTTTTGATCACTTCTTTTATTTCATTAATGACGGAGGAGTATAAGTCTGGTTTGATTGATAAAATTAAAATATCAGCATTTTTAGCTACTTCATTGTTGTCAGTAGTTGTAGTTATCCCGTATTTTTCACTAGCATTTTTTAAATTCATAGTGTTCAAATCTGAACACATGATTTTATTTGAAGATACTATATTATTGTTTATCATACCGCCAATTATAGCCATCCCCATATTTCCGCATCCGATGAATCCAATTTGTTTGTTCATAATAACTCGATCTTGCTCCTTTTATAATAAATTATATCGGTTTGATATTGTTTTTGTAGAATAACAATAACATCTCCATGCAATATAAAGAAACATTTTAAGAGAATATATTCCTTTTTGCAATACAAAAATATAAAAGTCAATTATATTAGACAGTATATAAGTATGTGCACTATAATTTAGGATTTTGTGTTATATATCTTAGTATGGAGAAAAAAAACATATGTTATCAATTATATAAATGACAGGTGAGATCCTTTAAAGATTTATGTTAATAAATATGCGTATAGTTATAGCAAGTTTTTTTAGAAATGGTGATCATAATTTCTAAAAAAAACTTATTATCCTATACAATTTTCAAAATAGCTCTTGACACAAAATCGAAGTATATCGCATAATATAAAAAAATCAGATCGAAAATCGTTGAAGGGAATTAGTACATATGTCTTCTTACGAAAGAGAGTGGAATTCACCGGCTGAAAGATTCCTCGTATAGAATGTATCGAACCTATCCCTGAGTCTTAAATGAAAGTTTAGGCGTTCGCCTGCGTTATAGGCGTCAAGTGGATATCTATGTATATCAATCAAGGTGGTACCGCGGAACAATGACCGTTTCGTCCTTATTATTTTATTAAGGGCGAAGCGGTCATTTTTATTTTGCTCTTTCATACTACGGGGCAGCATTGATGAGAATAAATATAGCTGCAAACTGAATGAATAGAAGTGTAATGTATAAAAACTTTGATTTTAGACTTGGGGGTTACAAAAGTGAAAAAACAACGAATTGTTGTAAAGATAGGGAGTAGTTCCTTGGCAGATAGTCATGGAGGCATTTCTAAAGAACAACTTTCAGATCACGTTGCCGCATTGGCACGACTGAAACAGGAAGGGCATGAAGTTTTGTTAATTACATCTGGAGCCGTCGCAGCAGGTTTTTCTGCTCTTGGGTATCCTAGCAGACCAGTGACAACTAAAGGGAAACAGGCTGCAGCAGCTGTCGGACAAAGTTTATTAATGCAGGCGTACACAGAGGAGTTCCGTAAATATGATATTGTTACTGCACAACTTTTATTAACGAGAAGTGATTTTTCTAGAAAAGAACAATACAGTAACGCTTACGCTACTTTAGGAGAGCTACTAAACCGTTCCGCTCTTCCTATCATCAATGAAAATGATTCCATTTCTTTAGAGGAGCTGACGTTCGGTGATAATGATATGCTGTCAGCTTTAGTAAGCGGACTTGTGTCGGCAGATATGCTTATGATTTTTACGGATGTGAACGGTTTATATGACAAAAATCCTCAAAAAAATACGGATGCGAAAAAATATTATTTTCTTCCTGAAGTTACGGAAGAAATCGCTTCTCTTGCTGGAGATGCTGGTTCAAAACTTGGGACTGGCGGTATGAAATCAAAAATCGATGCTGCAAAGACGGCACTATCTCTTGGAGTGAGTGTATTTATCGGAACAGGACGTGGACAGGAAAAGTTTTTAGATGTTTTGAAGGGCAAAGGTGATGGAACGTATATCGGTAATGCTCCTCAAAAAGTAATTAAAATGAACAAGCAATGGATCGCTTTGCATTCGCTTGTTAGCGGTCAAATTGAAGTAGATGCCGGGGCAGCTACTGCTATCATTCAACATGGAAAGAGCCTTCTTCCTGCTGGTGTTACAAATGTGTCAGGATTTTTCCAAGTGGGCGAAGTCGTGGAAGTAATTACGCAACAAGGGCGCGTAATAGGAAAAGGACAATGCACATATAGCGCGGAGGAACTAAGGAATTTAAAAGGTATGCAAAGCCAAGATATTCAAGCAAGAGGGGAAAGGCATAATTATGAAGTCATCCATAGAGATCATTGGGTTTCATTTTAAGAAAAGAGAGCACGCAAATTTGAATGGGCAGGTAAGTTTTAGATACTCGTGTGAAATGATTCTCAAATAATATACTGATTAACCTTTAAAAAGGAGGAAATAAAAATGAATGAAGTGTTGGCAAAGGGGAAAAAAGCGAAAGAGGTTGCTAGAGAACTTGTGCTTACATCTACAAATCAAAAAAATGAAGCACTTACCGCAATTGCTGATCAGTTGATAGTAGAAACAGCTTATATTGTAGAGGAAAACAAACGGGATATTGAAGAAGGTAAGGCAAAAGGATTTTCTGAGTCACTCCTTGATCGTCTTATGCTGAATGAACAACGTATCACTGATATGACTGAGGGAATTAAGCAGCTAATTGATTTACGTGATCCTGTTGGGGAATGTGTAAGTGCATGGGAAAGACCAAATGGACTATCTATTCAGGAGATGCGAGTACCACTTGGTGTTGTCGGGATGATTTACGAGGCAAGGCCGAATGTGACAGTAGATGCTGCTACAATTTGTTTGAAAACAGGAAATGCAGTCATATTGCGTGGTAGTTCTTCCGCTATCCATTCTAATAAAGCGATCGTTGCTGTAATTCACCGAGCGCTCAAACAAACGAGCTTGCCTCAAGAAAGTGTACAGCTCATAGAAGATACGACGCGAGATAGCGCGAAGCAGTTATTTACATTAAATGACTACTTGGATGTTCTTATCCCAAGAGGTGGCAAGCAGTTAATCGATACTGTAGTAAGAGAAGCGTCTGTTCCAGTACTTGAAACAGGTGCGGGAAATTGTCATATTTTCATTGATGAAACAGCGGATAAACAAATGGCATTTAATATTATTATAAATGCAAAAACGCAGCGTCCATCTGTATGTAATGCAATTGAAACGATTATACTTCATGAAAAGTGGGCGCAGCAATTTGGTAGCGAACTGTTTTCTTTATTGAAGGAAAGAGGCGTGGAGCTACGTGGTGATAAGAAAGCATTGGCAATTGATTCTTCTATTGCATTCGCTTCAGAAGAGGATTGGGAAACTGAGTTTTTATCTCTCACGCTAGCAGTTAAAGTAGTTTCTTCTATAGAAGAAGCGATTCATCACATAAATACGTATGGATCTATGCATTCTGAAGCGATTATTTCAGAAAACGAGGAAAACGTCAGCAAATTTTTCGTATCTGTTGATGCGGCGGCACTTTATCATAATGCATCAACTCGTTTTACTGACGGATCTGAATTCGGATTCGGAGCAGAAATTGGCATCAGTACACAAAAGCTACACGTAAGAGGACCAATGGGGCTTCCAGCATTAACTTCTACAAAATATGTGATTCGTGGGAATGGACAAATTCGAAAATAAAAATAAAAGACACTCAATTTTCGTTTGGGTGTCTTTTATTTATAAAATTATTTACCACACAAAAAGCCCCACGAGCATAGCGCTTAACAAGGAAACAGCCATTCCGCTAACAAGAAGCTTCCAAACATTTTTACCGATTATCGATGATTTTTCTCCGCCAAATAATGAATTGTAAGTTCCGTATATCATACCTACTGTACTAAAGTTAGCAAAAGAGGCTAGAAATGTAGTTGCAACAGCAATCGTATGCGGTTGTAAAGACTTTAAGTTTGATTTTAAATCCATCATGGCAACAAATTCATTCGTTGTGATTTTGATTCCCATTAATTCAGCTACATACATAGCATCTTTACCTGTTAAACCGAGTAAAAAAGCAAAGGGACTAAAGATAATGGAGAAGATTTTTTGAATTGTTAAACCTGCTACAAAAAAGCTTAAAATACCATTTAGACATGCTGTTAAAGCTACATATCCAATTACCATAGCTAAAATAACGATTACCATATTCATTCCGACTAACATACTGTTTGAAATAGTAGAAAAGAAATCTTTTTTTTCATTTTTTGAAGGTTTATAAACAACATCTTCTTCTTTCGTAACTTCAATAGGATTTAAAACATTGGCTAAAATTAATGCGTTAATACAGTTTAAAGGAATAGCGCTGAAAATATATGTTGCTGGAACCATTGATAGATAAGCACCAAGAATGGATCCGCTGACACTACTCATACTCATAATTCCAAAAGTCAACAAACGATTTTCTTTTAAAACAGATAATTGATCACGAACAACCGCAAGTGCTTCCGTATTTCCTAAAAACATCATTTGAATGGAAAAGAAACTTTCTAACTTTGGTAAACGAGAAATCTTAGAAATAAGTGCACCAACTTTATCAATAATCCAAGTTAAGACTCCAAAGTAGGAAAGGATATCAAAAAAAGTGATAACAAAAATGATAGGAAGTAAGGCGCTAAAGAAGAAATCAACTGTTTGATTTTCCATAGCTGAAGGAAATCCAAAACGAATACCTTCATTCGCGCACGATAGTAGCCAACTGAAAAATGACGCAATTTTATTAATGATAATACTGCCCAATTTGGTGCCTAACATAAACCACGTAATAAAAAGCTCCAATATGATTAGAATAACGATTGGTCTCCATTTTATTTTTCTTTTATTAGGCGAACAAAGGAAGACGATTAATATTACAACAAAAATCCCTAACATATTTAATATGAAATGCATGTCAACAACTCCTTGAGGCTTATTATTTGTATATAAAAAAGCCTCTATTCTTCCAAATTTGGATTATGATCAGGAGTTATGAAGAATGTGAATTATGTTTAGGATTCATCTATTTCAATTAATGCACTAACAATCAATGTTTTCGCTTTATAAAGTATATGTATTAGGAATGTAAAGCAACAAAATAAATCTATTGGCGGAACGAAGGACAACTAATAACTGCATCCATTTTTAAATTGTTTAGGCGAAATACCAGTATGTTTTTTAAATACCTTTGTAAAATGACTTTGGTCGTGAAAATTTAGTAATGTAGAAATTTCAGATATAGAATGTCTCGTATATGTCATTAACTTTTTTGACTCATCGACTTTCGCACGCTGAATATATTCATTTAAAGAAATTCCAACTTCTTTTTTGAAAAGGGAAGATAAATAACTAGGGTTTAATGTGACTATTTCTGCAAGGGTATTTAGTGTAATATCACCATAAAGATGAGTGAATATATAATTTTGACATACGTTTATATGTTTTGAATGTTGCTGCATTGTACTATTTTTGACACGTTCTGCAAACTCAAGTAAAGCATTCTCTAAAAAAGGGGGAATTGCTTCATTTTTATGTATTTCTTCGAGTTTTTGTATAAATAAATCACTAATAGTATATGCAATTTCAGGGAAAACTCCGCCTTCAATAGCAGATCTAGTTGCAAGTGTAATAGCTGCAATGGCAGAATTCTTTTGGCTTCGCAGGTGACTTGTCTTTGATAACACCCCAAGTTCTCCTGATTCAGGTAATCTCCTTAGATTTTTAATTAACTCCTCCTTTTTCCCTTGCTTAATACATTCAAATATTTTCCTCTCGGCTAGTGGATCGATATGAGTTAATGTGCTTTGTCGTTGCTCTGATATATGTACATCAGGCTGTTCAATTTCGAATTCCACCTTTTTTACTAGCATGTTTTTTTGCAGTATATCAGCTATGTCCAACTGTTTCTGATATAGCATGTAATAAAGTACTAAACTTACATTTAAAAAACTCATATTATTTAATACGGGTAGAGAACGATAATATCGAATTATTTCTTCTTTGTTTATTTTTAGTTGAAGATCATTAACAATGCCGTTAATTGATGTTTCTGACAGCCTGGAATAAAGGACTGGTCCAACAATTATATTCCCACTAATTTGGTCGTTCAAACGCAGATGAATTGCGAAAAAGTTTTCGAGAAAGGCAGTCTCTACTAGTGACGGAAAAGTATAGGGCGGCTGTTCCTTATATAGTTCATTCAGTATTGCCTCTTTGGAAGAATACATAGGGTTATGCAGAATGTTAGACGAGATTTCAAATACTAAATCTCCTTTGTTAGTAAGAAAATAGATAGGTGTTTTATGTAGATCAAAGACTAGCTTACAAATATAATATAGATCTTCTCGTTTGGAGCAATTCATTATTTTAACCTCTATTCTTTAAAAAACAGCTAAAATTTTTACAAGTATTCTAAAAAATATACCATAATATCTAAAAGATAATAACTATAATATCATTAAGAAAGCGTTTACTTATATGTTTTTTAGGAGGGTTATCATGAAAAGAGATATTAAGAAAATCATTTCTGAAATGACGCTAGAAGAAAAGGCAAGTCTATGTTCTGGATTAGACTTTTGGAATACAAAAGGGATTGAACGATTAGGGATTCCATCAATTATGGTAACTGATGGACCACATGGTCTAAGAAAACAGGCAGAGGGAGCAGATCACTTAGGGATTTATAACAGTATTCCATCGACTTGTTTCCCTTCAGCAGTAGGGTTAGCAAGTACATGGAATAAAGACTTAATACATGAAGTAGGAGTTGCATTAGGAGAAGAATGTCAGGCTGAACATGTAGGTGTTCTCCTTGGACCAGGTGCAAATATTAAACGTTCACCGCTATGCGGAAGAAATTTTGAATATTTTTCAGAGGACCCGTATTTATCATCGCAAATGGCTATAAATCATGTTAAAGGCGTCCAAAGTCAAGGCATTGGAACGTCATTAAAGCATTTCGCAGCTAATAATCAAGAGCATCGCAGAATGTCTGTAGATGCAATTGTTGATGAAAGAACTTTACGTGAAATTTACCTTGCAAGCTTTGAAGATGTTATTAAGGAAGCACAGCCTTGGACAGTAATGAGTGCTTATAATAAAGTAAATGGTGAATACGCTTCGGAAAATAACTATTTGTTACATGATATTTTAAAAGATGAATGGGGATTTGAAGGCTTTGTCGTATCTGATTGGGGCGCAGTAAATGAACGTGTTGCAAGTTTAGCGAACGGTTTAGAGTTAGAAATGCCTTCAAGCTTTGGAATTGGTGAGAAGAAAATTATTGATGCAATTAATTGTGGTGAGCTAAGTGTAGAAAAGCTTGATCAAGCAGTTGAGCGTCTTCTTTACATTATTTTTAAAGCTTATGATAATCAATTAGAAAACGCTACGTATAGTAAGGACACGCATCATCAGCTTGCAAGGGAAGTTGCAAGTGAAAGTATGGTTATGTTACAAAATGAAGATTCCATTCTTCCGCTAAAAAAAGAGGGGACGGTAGCGGTAATTGGAGAATTTGCAAAGCAACCACGTTATCAAGGCGGCGGAAGCTCTCATATTAATCCAACAAAGCTTGAAAGTATTTTTGAAGAACTTGAAATGGTATCAGGTGAAAAAACGAACATATTATTTGCACAAGGCTATGATCTTGCAAGCGATGACGTAGATGAAAACTTGATTAATGAAGCAAAAAAAATAGCTGAGAGTGCAGATACAGCTGTCCTTTTCGTTGGACTTCCAGATCGTTATGAATCAGAAGGCTTTGATCGAAACCATTTACAAATGCCAGAAAATCACGTGCTATTAATTGAAGCTATTGCTGAAGTTCAAAGTAATATCGTTGTAGTTTTAAGTAATGGTGCGCCAATTGAAATGCCATGGATAGGTAAAGTAAAAGGAATACTTGAAGGCTATTTAGGTGGCCAAGCATTAGGCGGAGCAATTGCTGATTTATTATTTGGTGATGCGAATCCAAGTGGGAAGCTAGCAGAAACATTCCCGGAAGTTTTAAGCGATAATCCTTCTTACTTAAACTTCCCTGGTGAAGGTGATAAAGTAGAATATAAAGAAGGCGTGTTCGTTGGGTACCGTTATTATGATGCAAAAAATATTGAACCATTGTTCCCATTTGGCTTTGGGTTAAGTTATTCAAACTTTGAGTATAGTAAACTTTCAATAAGTAAAAACGAGATAAAGGATACGGATACTGTTTCTGTTCTTGTAAACGTGAAAAATACTGGTAGTATAGCTGGGAAAGAAATTGTTCAGCTGTATATAAAAGATGTTGAAAGTAGTATGATTCGTCCTGAAAAAGAATTAAAAGGATTTGAAAAAGTAGAGTTGCAACCGGGAGAAGAAAAAACGGTTAGTTTTACTTTAAATAACAGGTCATTTGCTTATTATAATGTTGAATTGAAGGACTGGCATGTTGAAACAGGTGAATTCGAAATTTTAGTAGGAAAGTCTTCAAGAGAGATTGTTTTACAAGATAACATATTCGTTCAATCAACGACTATAATTAAAAAAACAGTGCATCGGAATACGTTACTAGGGGACATATTTGCGGACCGAATGTTAGCACCAATTGCAAAAGGGCTTATGGAAAAAGCATTAAAAGACAGCCCGTTTTCTAGTATGGCTGAAGGGGATAGTGATGCCTCCGAAATGATGGATGCTATGCTAAATTACATGCCGTTACGAGCGTTAGTAAACTTTAGTGCAGGCGCATTTACAGAAGAAATGTTAAGTGAAATAATTGAGCTATTGAACGATGCGCAAATGAATCAATAAGCGGCGAATGTGAAGAGGTTAGATGGGAGATAACGGTCTGGAAATACCCAATTGGTTTGGGCTAATAATGTATACTTAATATGAATAAACATAGATTTTCAAAAAGCAAATGAGAGTTAGCATCTCATTTGCTTTTTTTGAATTTATTCAGCTAATGTAAAATCAAATAATTGTTCATCATCTACAGCAGACCCATTTAGTTCTTTGTAATGTGGGACATTGATATAAAAAGGTCCTTCGATAGATTTCCCATTATTATCTGTAGCAATAAAAGTAATTTTATAAAGCCTAACGTTTTCACTTCTTTCGGTTCGTATCTAGACTATGTCTGTTACGATGCTATTTTTCTTATTACTTTATCTTGGGTAATAGTAGTAATTACGGGAGAGAAATTGAAGTAACAGTTAACTGCGTTCAATTGTTTTGTGGCATGTTAAACTTAAGCAATTTTAATCATTATTTATAAATAAGAACGATGAGTTGGCCATGAACCTTGGAGTTTCCGAAGTTGTATAATTTGTCCTGTATGATAAGCATCGTGCAAAAGGATATTCATATATTGTTGCCAAACAGGTAGAGAAGGAATCGGTTGATCCAGTTCTGCTTCTTGAAGAGATGTTAATGAAGATTGTAAGGCATCATGTACTTGAAGCGTTCGCTTTACTGTTTGTTGCCAAGTATACTTTTTTAATTCTTTTTTAATAAACATCTTTTGTACTCTTAACGTTAGTAATTGCAAAAATAAACATATGCTTTCTACATTATTTTTCTCCATGTAATACATTCTCCTTTCTCTTCAATATGCCTGCCCTATAGTAGAACAAGAATATGAACTGCAACGTATAAAAGAGCTAAAAAAGGAACCTCCATTATTAATAAGGTATTTAACAATCGGCGTTTTAATGGAGTAAGGATTAAAAAGATTATCATAGTCTTTAGTTTTCGGTAATTGTAATATAATTCTAAAAATATAGAAGGTATTATTCGATAATTATAGAATTAAATATATAGCAAATAAGGAGGGGATCAAATGGAAGTCTTTCATGTAACGAGTAGAAAGAGGGAAACGTACCATATTCAAATGAAGTATTCGATACTTTTCGAATGTGCACTTGGCATTGCGGCAATTACTCATAAAAGGTTAATAGACACACTTGAAAAATCCCAAAGCGAATGGGAAGAAATTAGACAATCATTAACAGAAGAAATGAGGGAGCACTTACAGTTTGTAGAAGAGCATAATACGTGGAAAGCGCTGCTTCAGTTGTTGTATGAAGGAGATTTTCAAAATCTATCACAGTTTATTGCGAATATCGATTCGCTTTCAGAAGAAGATTTAAAGTATATATGTTTACCCTTTGTAGGAGAGAAATATGAAGAAAAAAGACGTTTAGCAGGAAATGGAGACGTAACTGCAGTACAAAAATTAAAGGAACTGACACAGGATCATCAGTTTTTCTCTACGTATATTAGCTTTATATGTAATAGTGATATACAAGAACTAAAGGACCATTTAATCGCCGTTATGACAGGATGGTATGAGAGTGTTATTAAAAAAGAGGAAGAGCAATTAATTTCTATATTAGAGCGAGACTATGAAGCAAAGAATGAAATGAATAAAAAGATGAAACCGGAAGAGTTTGTCGAGTGGGCGACTGGTGGCGTTAACTATATGCCAGAGCCAAGTGTTCATTACGTACTTCTTATCCCGCAACTGACGTACAGACCGTGGAATATAGAAGCTGATATTGAAGATACGAAAGTGTTTCATTATCCTGTCGCAAATGAAAGTATACATCCAGAAGATCCGTATGAGCCGAATTATTTTTTAGTTCAAAAACATAAAGCACTTGGGGATGAAGCGAGATTACGAATTATAAAAATGTTGTTTGAAAAAGAACGTACATTGCAGGAAATTACGGAAAGACTGCAACTTGGTAAATCGACAGTGCATCATCATTTAAAATTATTACGTTCAGCTAAGTTAGTTGATATACATGACGGAAAATATGTATTGAGAAAAAAAGCAGTGCAGTCGTTAGCGAAAGAATTAGATGTATTTTTAAATAGATAATATACAACGAGAATGTACATAAAGGGAGGAATTAAATAGAAAAGTTGGTGAACTATAGTGAAGAGTGTATTGAAAAATCGTTCATTCTTTTTTATGTGGATTGGTAGCGCAATTTCGGAATTAGGCGGAGCTTTCGGGACGTTGTGTAATTCAATTCTTGTTTATGAGTTAACGGGATCAAAAACAGCATTAAGTAGTATGTGGTTATTATATTTTATCCCATCTCTCATACTGCAACTAATAAGCGGACCATTTATTGATAAATGGAGCCGAAAGTGGATTATGATTTTTTCGCAATGGATGCGGGCATCTGTTTTCTTACTACCTTTGGTGATGCTAGTTTCAGGTAGTATAGAAGTTTGGCATATTTATGTTGTTCAAATTGTAGTGGGACTTATTACACCCCTTTATACACCTGCGAGTCAGGCAATTACACCGAGCATTGTAAGTAAAGAACAACTTCAAGACGCAAATGCGTATATTGATGGAATGACTCGTCTCATGATGTTTCTTGCACCAGTATTAGGTGGAGTAGTAATTCATTTCATCGGAACAGAAATTACATTAACTTTCGTATGTATTTGTCTATTTGTTAGTGGTGCTTTCTTACTTTATATAAAAGAAAAGAGAATTACAACAGATATACGAAAAACGTGGCTAGAACAATTTCTTCAAGGTTTTACATATTTTTTTACAAAACCAATCATCGTTTGGCTCGGTATATTTCTTATTTTCGTGCAGTTTGGAGTAGGGGTAACGATGGTTACAAATCTTCCTTATATAAAAGACGAGTTGTCCGCAGGATATGCGGAGTTTGGTTACTTTATGGCTGGTTTCCCGCTTGGCTATGTAGTTGGATCTATACTAGTCGGAAAAGTAACATATAAAAGCCGGCGTATACTTATGCTTGGTGGATTGTTTATAGGAGGGCTCACATACATTTCTCTAGGGTTTAATCATAGTATTATCATTGCAATAATAATTGAAGTAATAGCGGGGATTTGTATTGCATTTTTCAATGTTCATAACACGACAATATGCCAACAAACTGTCCCGAACAATATGATAGGAAAAGTATTTTCAGTTCGACTATTTTTCATACGATCCGCTATGCCGCTAGGTGTGTTAGTAGGAGGCATACTAAGTGAAATGTGGGGAGTTAGAGCGCTATACTTTATCATCGGTGCGATTATATGTGTCACTTCTTTAATAGGAATATTACTTCCATATTTTAAATTTTTAGATGAGGCAGTTGAAGAGAAAACAGCATAATTCAAAAGATTTAAAACTTTATAATTGAAAATAATTATCATAATCAACTATAATAGAAGAATACTAGTATTCGAATTACAAAGAGGGAGTGGGATATATGTTTATCGAAACGAAAACATTTACTGTAAAAGAAGGTACATCAAATATAGTTGTAGAACGTTTCACTGGAGAAGGTATAATTGAAAAATTTAAAGGCTTCATTGACTTAAGCGTTCTTGTAAAAAAAGTAAGACGCGGCGATGAAGAAGTTGTCGTTATGATTCGCTGGGAATCTGAAGAGGCATGGAAAAACTGGGAAACGAGTGAAGAACATTTAGCTGGACATAGAGCGGGCCGTGGTAAACCAAAACCAGATCATATCATTAACGTTGATCATGCAGTTTATTATGTGAAATCATCGAAAGCAGCTTATCAACAGTCGTAAAATATAAGTAGAGGATACATGTTGTAGAAATTAACATGTATCCTCTTTTTTAGTACTGGAGGGATGTAAGTGGTAGAAAACCTTTCATTTATTACATATGGAAAACATAAAAAAATAGTGGAAATAATTTTAAACGAATGTTTATCTATAGAAAAAGTAATCGGATTTATGCTCATCAGTTCTGTCGCAAGAGGTGATGCATATCCTGATTCGGATTTAGACTTATATATTCTTTTAGAAGACGGACAAAAGAAGCGATTTTATTCTGAAATGAGAGAAGATATTTTAATTGAATATAAGTATGCTGATTTTAATCAAATACAAGTAAACTTTAAAAATAATCAGATGGAACTATATTCATTTTTAGAAGGGAAAATTTTGTTTGATAAAAGCGGTGAATTGAAAGAATTAAAGGCAATAGCAAAACAAAAATTTGAAAACTATCGAGTTGCTAGTGATAAAGTAAAGGGCATTTCTCATTGGTTACATAGTTCGCTAATTAAAATTAAGACTGCTCTGAAAGCAAAAGATGAGTTAAAAGCATCATACATAGTTCAAACATCAATTTGGACATTGTTAGAGGGAATATGGGCTATTAATAACAAGCCAGTACCTCCAGCTGGATCTGTTTTGAAGTATATTGAAACATTATCCAAAGCACCAACTCATTTTGAAGATTTTATAAATACACTGTTTTTAGGTGACACGACAGAGCGAATCTCTTCAGCAGTTTTCTTGATTGAGTGGATTTTAATTCATTTGGAGAATAAACAATAGAATACGATTGTCAAATTTTATTGGCAAATAGATATTCCGTTTCGAATCGTTCGTATAATTTCATTCACTGTATTTTAAAAGTTGCGTTGAAAAAACGTTCTAGACGATAGAAAAAAGTATTAAACTATTAAAAAATGAACACTAAAATACCCCGCTTAAACATTCGGGTGTTATTAATATGGGGCAATACGCTTCTATATAGCCCCTGTTTAAAAGGAGATGAGTGAATGAAGTTGAATCATTTGAATTTATGTGTTGATGATTTATTAGAAGCGAGACATTTCTTTGAAACTTTTTTTGATTTTCAATTTTTGGAGCAAAAAGGAAAGGCACTTGTAGTGATGCGCGATGAGAGTGGATTTATACTTGTATTAAGTGATCCAAAAGCATTTAAGGGGAATAAGGACGTTACGTATCCGGAAGCTTTTCATATTGGTTTTTTAGTGGAAACTACAAATGAAGTTGATAAATCATATAATCGTTTAGTAGCTGGTGGCATTGAAATAGACAAGGCACCTTATGCGATGAGAGGTAGTAGTTATGGTTTTTATTTTACAATGTTTAATGGATTGTTAATTGAAGTGTCGTGCCTTGACTATAAAGATGGTAAGAAAGTTCGATAGCAATAAGAGAAATTGTTTTGAAGATGTGAATATAGCCCCTTATCCAGTTTGGAAAGGGGCTTGAGCATTTTATTTGTATGATAAGTGAACATCAAAATAGAGGGTATTCCTCTTAAACTAAATATTATAGATTTAAAATAAAGTTTCATAACAAGGTCTATTTTGCAAAGGAATTGCTTATGCATAAAATACCAATAATGTATACTGATACAAGAAAATTTAGAGAATTAAGCAGGTTTCCCATATGGTGCAGTACGAAACTATTATAAGTAGTACAGTGAAATAAATAGGAGGTTTTCATTATGACAGCTTCATATAAAGCCATGGCGTTCCAGCTGAAAACGGAACGACTCGACCTGAATATGTGGGAGGAATCCGATGCGGTCTGGCTGAGAAAATTAATTGGTGAACGTGGTGTAGATATGCCATCTCTGGACTCGGTTCGCAGCGATCTTATTGAGATGCGCAAGAAAGCAACCGAAAATGGCATATCCCTTCTCACGATTCGTAGACGAGACGAAGGCGATTTCATCGGATACTGTGGCTTAATTATCGGTCGTTCCACGCTTGAAGAGCCGGAGATTGCATATGAGTTGTTCCGCAGTGCTCATTGCATGGGTTATGCGACAGAGGCGGCATCAGCAGTACTGGAGGCTGCGATTGCTACGGGTCGCAAAAGACTTTGGTCAACTGTAGGTGCTTGGAATACGGCGTCCTTCCGGGTATTAGAAAAGATGGGATTTAAGCGGCATCACAGTACGTTTGGTGAACGAGGTGAGATTGTTTGGAACGTACGCGATCTGTAGAAATCGGATTAGATTCGGAACAATTAAAAATATAAAAGAAAGCCCATATGTTAGATATGGGCTTTCTTTATAGTAAATATTGATTTTGTATATATTTCAGTGTAATAGTCTATCTTTTACCTTAGTTTTTTACATCATGATATAATTCCAGCGCCTCTTTCACATTCAATCCGTTCTTTACAATACCATGAATCGCTTGAATCATCGCAGCAGGGTGTTCGGATTGCCATATGTTTCGGCCCATGTCTACTCCAATTGCACCTTCTTGCAGTGCATTGTACGTAATGTTTAATGCGTCTTCGATTGAATCTAGTTTTGGTCCACCGGCGATGACGACTGGGGCAGGGCATGTGCTCGTTATTTTTTCGAATCCTTCGCAGTAGTACGTTTTAATAATGTCAGCACCCATTTCAACACATACGCGGGAAGCGAGTGCGAGGAAGCGTGCCTCTCGTTTTTGTAGTTCTTTGGCGACCGCAGTAATGCCGAGAACTGGTAATCCGTAATCATGAGCTTCTGAAACCACGTTTGCAAGATTTGAAACAGTTTGTGTTTCATAGTCTGATCCAACAAAGACAGAAACGCCGACGCCAATTGCGTTTTGTTTTACTGCTTCTTTCACAGGGGTAACAATTGTTTCGTTCGCTAAATCTTTGCCGACGACAGTAGCTCCGCCAGATACACGCATAACCATCGGTGTGCTGCAGTTTTCAGGAATACAAGAGCTAAGTACACCTCGCGTTAAAAAGAGGGAATCTGTATAAGGAAGTAAGTTTTTAACTGTTTCTAATGGTTGTTCTAGTCCGTGAATTGGTCCTAAAAAATAGCCATGGTCGATCGCTAGCATAACCGCTCTTCCATCAGGTAAAATTGTATTTAATCGATTTTTAAATCCCCAAGTCATTCGAAATCACTCCTTCGTTAATGTTGGATTTTCCGTTTGTACAGTATCTTTATTTGGTAAATGTGGTGACTTTATAAAAACAGCTTTAAAAGGTTTGTCAGAATGGTTAATAAGATAGTGAGATTCATGAGGACGAACTTGTAAGACATCACCTTGTTTAATTGAAACTCTTTCATTATTTACATAGAAGTCTATTTCTCCTTCTAATGCATAAAAGACTTCCTCGCATGTTGTATGGTAATGATTTTGAAACTCTTGCCCAGGCTGAATGACAACAAGGCCAAGATCAATATTTGGACCTTGTATTAAATATTTCGGCCCGTTATCACCGAAGCGATAGGAGAAATCATTTTCATTCGCTTTTCGCATACATTTCACTCCTTTATGTAATGTGTTACAGTGCACCTGGTGCGATCCACATATGTGATGTAAGTCCTATATCAGCTAAAGCGAGCTGACTGTTATACACAGTTTTCCAAGTTTCATAGAACGTCTTATATAGTTCGTGATTTTCAGTAACTGGTTCGAATGTGTTTTCCCACTGTACAAACTGTTCGGCAGTCTCTCCTATAGATGAATATATGCCAGCACCAACACCAGCAGCAATCGCAGTTCCTAAAGCAGCTGCTTCTTTCACAACAGGTACTTTAACAGGAATTCCGAGTACGTCTGAAAGAATTTGTGGCCAAAGTTTTCCTTTAGAGGCGCCGCCAGCAAAAATAACTTCAGAAGGGAACGTACCAGTTAGATTTTCTATTAATTTTAAGTTACCAAGTGTAACGAAGGCGGCATTTTCTTCGATAGCGCGGAACATTTCTTTTTTTCCACATTTGTCAGCATCTAAGCTTAAATTTAAAAAAGAAGGTGCGGCATGACGCCAAGAAATATAGTTCATGACGTTTGAAAAAGTAGGGATAATGCCATGTGAACCGACCGGTACGTCTTTCGCTTGTTCTTCTAACAATTCATAAGCATCTACACCGAGTTTTTCTGCAAGTTTCTTTTCTTCTTGGCAAAAGGCATCTCGAAACCAGCGCATAACGAGACCTGGGAAAAAGGCGATCGTTTCATATTGCCATAGGTTTGGAACGACGTGGCAATTTACGCGAATCGCAGCATACGGATCTGTTATTGGTTTAGTAATATTCACTTCTTGTTGCCAAAAGCTGCCCCCGCATATTAATGTTTGATTAGGCTTCACGACTCCAGTTCCGAGTGATGCCATTTGAGCATCTCCGCCCCCGGCGACTACAGGAATTCCTTCGCGTAAACCAGTTAATGCTGCACACTCTTTTGTAACATTACCAATCACGGTGCCAGCTTCATTTACTTTTGGTGAAAACGGTAAAGTTATCCCGCACTCTTTAGCGACATCGTTATCCCAAGTTCTATTGTGTAAATCAAAAATTCCGGACGTACAACCGTTGGAAGGGTCGATTTGCAGTACGCCGCTTAATTTATATAAAATCCAATCATTTAACATCGTAAAAGAATGAATATTGCTATAGACTTCGGATTCATGTTTTTTAATCCAAAGTAGGCGAGGTAAAGCACCTAATGAAAAAGTTTGACCAGACTTTGTATATAAATCTTTTTCAAGATGTGACCGAATTTCTTTTAGTTCACTAACTTCAGCGGATGCGCGCCCATCAACATTTGCACAAGCCCATATTTCTTGCCCATCTTTATCATATAAAACAAAACCTTCTCGCATACTAGTAGCGCTAATAGCTTGAATAGAAGAAGGAGAGACATTACTTTTTTGTAGAACTTCTTTCGTACACTGTTGTACTAGCTCCCAGTTTTCAATTACATCAAAATTCATAGAGCCTGGGTAAAGAGGGTCGGTTTTATGAACCCATTCTTTTTGACTGACCGCAATTTGATTACCGAGTAAATCAAAAAGTACAGCTCGAATACTTCCAGTACCAGCATCAAAAGCTAATAAAGTAGACATTAACAATCACCATCCTTTCGTAATAAGGAGAGGGCTGTTTCCTCATCTGTAATTAATGTATGAATGAACTTTCCTTTTAAGGCACCATAAATTGCATCTATCTTTTCTGTACCTCCAGCAACACCAATGACATGTTTCATATTGCGAAGAATAGAGAGCGGCGTGCCAATAAGATGATTGTGATGCGGAAGCTCCAATAAATCGCCATTCGTATTATAAAACTGTCCTAAAATATCGCCAGTACCGTTTTGGCTACGAATATATGTCATTTCACGTAGTGTTAATTTTTCTTCTCTCACAATGGTAGCATCTTGAGATAACCCTCCAATACCGACAACTGCCGTTTGTGCAAGTGAAGCGACATGAAGCATATCTTTCACACTCGGTTCTGATAAAATACTTTTTGCCATTTCAGTAGTAGATGCAAGAAAAGGAGTGGGGATAATATGAAGATCACCTTGCATGTAATGTAAATAATTTTGTTTTCTTGGGAGGTAGTGGTTGACTCCGCCTGTTAGCGTTACGATTGAAAGATTAATAGAACTTTCAAAATGAATGTTTTCTAGCATTTTGCTAATCGTTTCTCCCCAGCCAATACCGAGTAAATCGCCTTGCTGGAGCTGAGTCTCTAAATATTGTGCAGCAGCTTTTCCGAGAGAAGTGGGATAATTGTCTATTGGAGTAGGGATAATGAAAGCATCTTTTAGGTTGAATTTTTTCATTAGGTCACGCTCAATGCTCAAACAGTGTAAACCAGTCCCTTTTACGTGAAAAGTAACGATTCCTTCACTGCGCGCCTTATCTAATAACCGAACCACTTTATTTCTTGAAATGTGAAGAAGTGAAGCGATTTCTTGTTGTGTTAATTGATCTTTATAATAGTACCAAGCGACTTTTGTTAACAAATTTTCTTCAAAGTTCAGTTGTGGCATACTCTTCATCCCTTTCAACAATTGACCAATGCTTAAACATATGTGCCACATATTTTGTTTATTCCAGTTGAAACGATGAAACGTCTGGTGAAAAAAGTGTTCTAGATATGAAAAAAGGAATATACAATGCTACAAAACAAGTAGAACAAATAATCATTTTCTCAAAAAATGTTCTGCATAAAGTGAAACTGTAATCAGTGGGGGTTTTATTTCATCCCACTGATTTTCAGCCCGCACCAATCGGGCATGAACGGGTAGTAAATAGCGGGATAAAGGCAGGTGACATCATGTGGAGAACATACCCTTATTACAAGTAAAGAAAATGAGTAAGGCGTTTTCAAATCAACTTGTGCTAAAAGAAGTGAACTTACAAGTAGAGCGTGGAGATATATACGCTTTAGTTGGGGGAAATGGTGCTGGAAAATCAACATTAATGAAAATATTAACGGGGTTATATTCGTATGATAGTGGAGAAATGTATGTAAAAGGAAAGAGGCAACAATTTTTAAATCCGTCAGAAGCACATCGAGAACGTATGTATTTAATACCACAAGAACCACTCATTTTTCCGCATATGACTATTGAAGAAAATATATGTATTGGGCTAAACAGAAAGAAAAAGGAACTGAAAGTAAAGATTCAGCAAATAATGGACAGTTTAGGTTGGGATATTGCCCTTTATGAGCTAGGAGCATCGTTATCCATTGCGCAGCAACAATTAGTAGAAATCGTTAGGGGATTAATACGAGAAGCCGAGATTCTTATTTTAGATGAGCCAACATCGACATTAACAACTCACGAAATGAAGAGTCTTTTTGTGTTGATGAAAAGTTTACAAGAAAAAGGAATTGGGATGATATACATTACGCATCGTTTTCCAGAAATCTTTGAAATTGCTAATAAAGTAGCGATATTACGTGATGGAATGATTATAAGCCAAGGGGATGTATGTGACTATACTTATGACATGCTGATGGAGGGACTATTGCCACAAGGATATAAACAGGAAGAAAAAAGAGAAGTAGTTCAAGAGATAGAAAGGACGAAAAAAATATTAGAAGTAACGAATGTAACTGGCCACGCATTTTCAAATATATCATTCGCTGTACACGCTGGAGAAATTGTAGGTATTGCTGGCATCGTTGGATCAGGTAGAACTGAATTAGCAGAAGCGATATTTGGATTGAAATCTATAAAAACAGGGTCTATTTTATTAGAAGGAAAATCTATTGATACATTTTCTTTGCATAAAAGGCTAGGCGAAGGACTCGTTTATGTGCCAGAGGATAGGGCGAGGAATGGGATTTTCTCAATCGCATCTGTTACAGAAAATATTACAGCAGCATGTTTACAGCAAAATAATCGTTTTTTTATTAGCCGAGAAAAAGAAAGCGCTTTAGCGAAGTCGTATATAGACCAGTTTCGAATTGTTGTGCCAAACATGAATGAAGAACTGGCATCTTTATCAGGAGGTAATCAGCAAAAAGTCGTGCTTGCGAAATATTTAGCATGTAACCCGAAAATTATTATTCTCGATGAACCGACGCGCGGAATTGATGCAAAAGCAAGACTTGAAGTGTATGAGGCGATAGAAAAAATGAAAGGGGAAGGACTCGCCATATTAATTATCTCTTCAGATATTGAGGAAATTGTCCAATTTTCTAACCGTGTATATGTAATGCGAAATGGTCAATTTATTTCTCATTTAGAGAAAGAACAAATGAGTGTAGGTGAAGTTACACGTCTTGCATACGGGGGTGTAACGGAATGAAACGCATGTATAATATGCACGAAACGTCTATCATACTGTTACTACTTATGTATATAGCCATTGTCGGAATGATAAATCCTAGTTTTGTTCAGTTTAACTCGTTATCTTTAATGATGAAATCAAGCGTTATTTTAGTCGTTCTAGCAATTGGCCAATCTTTCGTCTTATTTACGAAAAATATAGATGTATCAGTTGGCTCGATTATGGGATTAAGCGCAGCGGTTTGCGGAATGTTGTTAACGAACGGGTATAGTGCATTCTTTTCAATTGTTGCTACTATTATACTTGGCACTATTATTGGTTTCTTAAACGGGATTGGCGTTGCGAAGTTTCGGGTACCAGCCATTATTATGACATTAGGCATGCTAGGAATTATTAGAGGTGCAATGTTAATCTTCACAGGCGGGAAGTGGATTGAAGATATTCCAAACGATTTTAAGCAGCTGTCATCTATCGTCATACTTGGTCTACCGATAACTGTATGGATTGTTTTTATTATTTTACTACTACTCTATTTCTTTTTAATGAAAGTGCCGTACGGAAGATACTTTTATGCGGTAGGTGATAATGAAAATGGTGCAAGACTCATTGGGATACCTGTTAATAAAGTGAAGATAAATGCGTTTATTATATCGAGCATAAGTGCGGCACTTGCTGGTTGCATTTTTGTTATGAATATCGGGTTCGTTCCAAATCAAACAGGTACAGGAATAGAACTACAGGTTATCGCAGCTGCTGTGCTAGGAGGAATTCATTTAAAAGGGGGAACAGGTTCTATATTTGGGGCCGCATTAGGTGCATTATTTTTAGAAGCAATAAGCAGTTCACTCGTCTTTTTAAAAATACCAGCATTTTGGAATAATGCTATTTCAGGATTTTTACTATTACTTATTATTATATTAGATAGTGTAATGAAAAAGTGGAGAGCAGAAAGGAGGATGAATATATGAAGCATGTTTACAGATGGGAAGGTGTTCTAATCGTATTCCTTCTTATAGAATTCATTCTCTTTAGTTTTCTAAATAGTGATTTCTTCAACGTTAGTAATCTCCTTTTTAGTACAAATGATTTCCTATTTATCGCAATCGCGGCGATACCAATGACTTTCGTTATTGTAACAGGAGGAATTGATGTATCGGTCGGCTCAATAATGGGGCTCACTTCGATTTTGATTGGTGTACTTTGGATGAGCGGAATACCTATTTTGTTTGCTGTCATAATCGCCCTAATAATAAGTTGCTTAGCAGGCGCTTTAAACGGAATCATTATAAAAATGACAGGTGTAGAACCACTTGTCGTTACACTCGGAACGATGTTTTTATACGGAGGAATTGCACTCGTCATTTCAGGAGGTGCGGGCGCTTCTGGATACGAAGGAATAAGTGGTTTACCTGATGCTTATGTGCAACTGGCAAATGGTAGTTCAGTAGGAATACCTAATCTATTATGGATCCTAATCGTATTAACTGTATTATGCACTGTATTGTTTCATCGTACCATATATGGGCGCCACGTAAAATTAACAGGCGCAAACGAAAATGCAGCGAAATACACCGGAATTAAAACGGAGAAAGTAGTCATCATCGCTTATATAATTTCTGGGTTAGGAGGTGGATTAGGGGGAGCTTTCTTAACTGCATATTTTGGTTCCGCACGTGCTGATATGGGAAGTGAAACGATTTTACCGATCATTACAGCAGTCGTATTAGGCGGGACACTTATTACAGGGGGAAAAGGAAGTATTATCGGTACTGTACTAGCGAGTGTATTTATAGGACTAATGCAGTATGGCTTGCAAATGACAGGCTTAACTAATGAACAATCCAATGTAGTGATTGGTATTATCCTTATTCTTTCAGTTATTATGAGACATTTCAAAGTACATCCATTCTTAGCGGGAAAAAGAAGGAATTTGCATAAGGGGGAAATGTCATGAAGAGAAAACTGGGGATTGTTATTATTGTATGTATGTGTTTAATCGGTTTAATTGCTTGCTCTAGTCAAACAGCAGATAAGAAAAAGGCTGATGATGTAAAATTTGCATTCATCCCGAAATTAACTGGAGTTGGTTTCTTCACATCAGGTGGTGAAGGCGCGAAAGAGATGGGGGATAAGCTAGGTGTACAAGTAAAATATGATGGACCGTCTGAAGCGAGTGTATCAGGACAAGTGAAATATATAAATAATTTTATTAACCAAAACTATGATGCATTAATGGTTTCTTCTACATCAGTGGATGGCCTATCACAATCACTGCAACGTGCTAAGAAAAAAGGGATGACAGTGTTAACGTGGGATTCTGATGTGAATCCGAAAGATCGTTCTTTTTATATAAGTCAAGGAACACCAGATCAACTTGCTAATGTATTGATTGAAATGACTTCAAAGCAAATTGGAGATAAAGGAAAAGTAGCATTCTTTTATTCAAGTCCAACTGTAACGGATCAAAACCAATGGGTAACGAAGGCGAAAGAAATAATTAAAAAGAAATATCCGAACTGGGAAATTGTAACGACTCAGTATGGTGAAAATAATGCGCAAAAGTCTTTGTCAGTAGGGGAGAACATATTAAAAACGTATCCTGATATAAACGCAGTCATTTGTCCAGATGCAACAGCACTTCCAGCAATGGCACAAGCAGCAGAAAATTTAAAAATGGATAAAAAAGTAGTTGTAACTGGATTTTCTACGCCGAACGTTATGCGTGATTATGTAAAACGAGGAACAGTACAACAATTTGGATTATGGGATGTAAAACAGCAAGGGGCTCTCGCAACATATGTAGCAAATGAAATTGTTGTGAAAGGGAAGAAGTTAAAAGTAGGGGATAGCTTCGAAGTAAAAGGTATCGGAAAAGTGAAAGTAGAGCCTAACTCCATACAAGGATATGAATATGAGGCAGAAGGAAACGGAATTATCGTATTACCAGAACGAGTTGTCTTTACGAAAGATAATATTGATAAGTATAATTTTTAAAGAAGAAAAAACGTCCGAATATATCGGACGTTTTTATTATGTCATTTTGTGAATGTATTCTTTAATTATGAACAGTTTCTTTTTCGTTTAATCCAAGTGTACGTCCAGTTGAAGTGTGTAAATCTTGGAATAGTCTTGGATTTTCAGTAAGCGAAATGCCATAAGAAGGAATCATTTCTTTTATTTTTTCTTCCCATCCTAATATTCGATCAGGGAAACATTTTTCTAATACTTCAAGCATGACGTGAACAGCAGTAGAAGCACCTGGTGAAGCACCTAGTAATGCAGCGATTGATCCGTCAGCTGCACTTACAACTTCTGTGCCGAATTGAAGTGTACCTTTACCGCCAGCATCAGTATCTTTAATTACTTGTACACGTTGCCCAGCAACTACAATATCCCAATCTTCACTTTTCGCGTTCGGAATGAATTCGCGTAATTCTTCCATACGTTTTTCATGTGATAACATAACTTGCTGAATTAAGTATTTTGTAAGTCCCATTTCTTTTACACCAGCAGCTAACATCGTTAAGACGTTATTCGGTTTAACAGAACCGATTAAGTCAAGATTTGAACCAGTTTTTAAGAATTTAGGTGAGAACCCTGCGAACGGTCCGAACAGTAAAGCTTTTTTATTATCTATATATCTCGTATCTAGATGAGGTACAGACATTGGTGGAGCACCAACTTTAGCTTTACCGTAAACTTTAGCATGGTGTTGCTCAATTACTTTTTGATTTTTACATACCATAAATAGTCCACTTACTGGGAATCCACCAATATGTTTTGATTCAGGAATACCTGTCTTTTGTAGTAGAGGTAGGCTACCGCCACCGCCACCGATAAAGACAAATTTTGCAGTATGATGTTCGATTTTACCACTATTCATATCGTGTACTTTTACTTCCCACAAACCATTCTTCGTGCGTTTAATATTTTCGACACTATGTTTGTAGTTTAGCTCGACATTTTTCGTTTGTAAGTAATCAAACAACATACGTGTTAATGCACCGAAGTTAACATCTGTTCCAGAGTCAATCTTCGTTGCAGCCATCGGTTCATTAGATGTACGACCTTCCATAATGAGAGGAAGCCATTTTTTTAATGTTTCAGGAGCATCAGAAAACTCCATTCCTTGAAACAGTGGATTTTTTGAAAGCGCTTCAAAACGGTTTTTTAGAAACTCTACATTTTTTTCCCCTTCTACTAAACTCATATGAGGAAGTGGCATAATAAAATCTTGTGGATTACGAATTAATTTGCTTTTTACAAGATATGCCCAAAATTGTCTTGAAAGCTGGAATTGCTCATTCACTTTTACAGCCTTACTAATATCTATAGATCCGTCAGATTTTTCGGAAGTATAGTTCAGTTCGCATAGCGCAGAATGCCCTGTACCTGCATTATTCCATTCGTTAGAGCTTTCTTCCCCGGCACTTGCGAGTTTTTCAAAAACTTTAATTTCCCATTCAGGTGCTAATTCTTTTAGTAATGAGCCTAACGTTGCACTCATAATTCCTGCACCAATTAAGATAACGTCTGTTTTTTGCTGCATGTTGCTCATGATAATCTCTCCATCCCCTATATTGGCAAAAAAGAGTAGGTGTTTTCTATGTCTAAGCCGTAAAAGAGAAACACCGCCTAGGCCCCACCTAGGTGTATACCTTTTTTGTCTCAATTATATAACCATCTCATACTCTATTATAATAATTAATAGACTAAAATATCTAGTGTTATCTGATAATTTTAAACTATTTAACGTTTTATTCGCTAAAAATCTTATTTAACAAGCTCTTTTAAGGTGATAAATAGAAAAAAATTACAGTTTGAAATTATCTCGAAAAAGCTTACGTATCCTTAAGTGACTAAATCGAATACCTTTTTATGGGATTTTTCTTTCGGTAATGGTAAGATTATTCCGAAAAATGAAAAGGAGGGCTTTTAATGCGTACAAAAGAGCAAATTTCAAACTTATTTCGAAACTTTTCAATAAAGGAATGTAAAGGGTCAAGTGATTTATATGAATATTTATCAATGAAAATTGCTGAAGATGAGGAAGTACTTACACTATCGTCCTATGCTCAGGTAGGTCAACCAGTCCCAAACTTATTATTAGGTGCAGTACATTATTTATTGCTTGCAGGAAAAGAACATCATTTAAAAACGTATTATAGTAGTTTAGTTGAAAATGCCGAAACAAATTTAGATAAAGCTTTTGATCATTTTAAAGGTTTCTGTAAAGAATACCGAGAAGAAATCATTACTTTGTTACAAACAAAACTCGTTCAAACGAATGAAGTAAGAAGGTGCGCATACTTATACCCAAGTTTCTGTTACATATTTAACAAAGTGAACAAACCATTAGCATTAATTGAAATTGGGACAAGCTCTGGATTACAACTGTTCTGGGACCAATACCGTTATTCGTACGGAACGGATGAAATGTACGGAAATGTAAATTCAAATGTGCATGTAACTTCTGAAATAAGAGGGGAGAATGTGCCGCGTTTTCTAAAACAAAATCCACCTGTCGTAGAAAGAATCGGGCTTGATTTACATGTGAATGATTTACATAATGAGGAAGATTATTTATGGCTACGTGCACTCATTTGGCCAGAACATAAAGAAAGGCTTGAAATGTTTGACCAAGCAGCGACGCTTGTAAAAGAAAAATCAGTGCAATTAATTGAAGGGGACGGTGTAGCGCTTCTTCCGGCCATTGTAAATCAAATAAGGGAAGATGCTGTTATTTGTATTTTCCATACACATGTGGCAAACCAAATACCTGAAAATGTAAAACATACGCTAGAAAAACAAATGAAAGAAATTGGTGCAAAACGTGATGTATTCCACCTATATAACAACATGTGGGATCGTGATCTTCATATTGATTATTATATTAACGGAAACGAATATTGTGAAACTGTTGGGGAAACGGAAGGGCATGGGAGATGGTTTAGTTGGAAGCTTGAGGATGAGTCGCTTTGTTAATGTAATTCTATAGGAAGGGGACCTTTTGTTTTAGAATTTAAATTCTCTGATTAATATGATAATACTTTATGATAAGTTGTATATAAAGATAAGATAAAAAGGATGATAAGCATGCAAAAGAGACCAGACGCAAATGAATATAATCCGTATTATTCAACGTACATAAATTTAATACCAAATGGAGATATCATACGTATTCTAGAGCAACAAATGAAGGAAACAAATCTTTTATTGAAAGATATTTCTGATAGTGAGGGACATTTTCGATATGCTCCTAATAAATGGAGTATAAAAGAAGTAATCGGTCATATTGTGGATACTGAACGTATTATGGCATATCGATTGCTTTCCATAGCAAGAGGCGAGACAGCAGAACTTCCTGGATATAACGATGATATGTATGTTCTTAGAGCAGCTTTTGATAAGCAATCTATGCAAGATCTTCTTGAGAATTTAACAGTTGTTCGCCAATCTACTGTGCATTTGCTTAAAAGTTTAGATAAAGAAGCCTGGTTACAAAGGGGAATCGCGAACAATTCTGAAGTCACGGTTCTTGCATTAGCAAACATTATCGCTGGTCATGAGCTTCATCATCGTCAAATTATAAAAGAACGTTATTTGGGTTCTAATGCATATCCAGCAAGTTAAAATAAAAAAATAGTAGTACCTGCAAAAGAAGGAAGAAATGCATACCAAGTGTATATAAACGGATAGTATGTTGTCTAAAAAAGAGTTTGAGAAAGTTTTACTTTCGGTGGTGGAATAGTGAGTGGTATGTAGAGACTAAATGAAAAACGGTGAAAGTAATAACGGATTCGTTTTTTATACTCATAATATTATTATGTAAACAAATTTAACGGATGTACATTTGTTAAATGATTCAATATTTTGATTTTTCTACGGCTGTATCAGTATGATGTTCTTAGGGGGGATCATATGAGTAAACACAAAAGGGTCATAGCGATTTCAGGAAGTATTAGGGAAGGGTCATCCAACACAAACGTATTAAAAACTTTAGCAGCATTTATTCCAGAAGGTATAGATTACACTATTTATAATGGGATAGGGGAACTACCTCATTTTAATCCGGATGTAGATCGAGTTGGAGCACCGATTGTTGTTGAAAAATTTCGAAAGACATTAAGTGAGGCACATGCACTTATTATTTGTACACCAGAGTACGCAAAAAGTATTCCAGGAGTTTTGAAGAATGCATTAGAATGGCTTGTTTCATCAGCGGAACTTTATAAAAAGCCAGTTGCTATTATAACAGCTTCACCGTCGATTGCTGGAGGGGATAAAGCTCATGAATCATTATTACTTACGCTAGGTATGCTAGATACAATTGTCATTCAAAATGGTTCGCTATTAATCCCATCAGTGCGCACTAAATTTAGTGATGATGCAAAGGTAACAGATGAGGATACAAAGGAAGCTCTTATCTCTTTAGTTCAAAGTGTAGTAGACGAGATAAAGAAATAATGATTTAGTTCGTATTAAAGTGAAAATGGACTTTTATAATAATAAAAGATAAAAGCAATGCTACGGTTAGTTCAAATGTAGCACTGCTTTTTTATATAGTTAAATGTATGTACTCAAAATCTCCCCAGGCAATCCATCAATCTCGCAAACTTTTTCAGATGTAAAACCGAAGTTTAATAATATTTTACGAGAGGGGATATTATTCGGATCAATAATTGCTTTTAATACGTTTACTTCTGTTTGCTTCGCTATATGCATTAATTCCTTTGCAATCGCACTACCATATCTCTTTCCCCAGTATCCTGGCAAAATCATATAACCAATTTCAGCCTCTTTTTCATTTTCCTCACTGAGTGTAACGTGTCCAAGGCCGATATATTCATTTGTAATAGAGTCATACACTTTATAGGAGCCAAATAGCCGATGCTTTTCGTTGCGCTTTAACAATTTTTCAAAGTCATTTTGTGCCTCATCTAACGGAATGGCACGCTCGGTAATTTGCGCCATCACTTCTTCATTTGATACGAGTTGGAAATATTGATTGAAATCTGTTGCTCCATATTTAGTAAAATATAGCTTTTGCATAATATTCCTCCAAACCAATTTTTATTTGTTCTTCAGAAAAGAAAAAGTAAGCTAAATCGTAATTTCAATTTGATTACCTTCCGGATCGCCTATCACACTTTCGTAATATCCATCTCCAGTGAAACGAGGTCCACTTAATAAAGGGTAACCATCATCTTGTAATGTTGTAGTAAATTTATTTACACGTTCTTCACTACCGACAGAAAAAGCCATATGTGCATAGCCAGTTATATGAAGGTTAGGCTGGTTTTCTATACCTTTTTTACGCATTAGTTCGATCCTTGCTCCAGATTCGAACGTAATAAAATAAGATTCAAATTGTTTCGCTTCATTATGATATAAAGAGTTTGATTTACCGTTAAAGTATTTTATATAAAAATCACGCATTAATTCTAAATCATTTACCCAAATTGCGATATGTTCAATTTTCATAGGTTCCACCAATCCTATCTGTACTAATTAGGCTTTCACTGTATAAAAATTGTACTTATATTACAAGGAATTTGATTTGGCAAAAAAGATAATTTTTAGTTGTGTCCGTACATACAATGTGTAATTAAGTGAATGACTTACATAGGAATTACTGAAAAGGGTGAATGAGGCTTATGAGTCAATTTGAGCAAATGATGTACGTTGGTGTCATTATGTCTATTGTACTTTCCCTAATGGTATTGGGGTCTTTATATTATAATCCTCGTCTATCATTAAATGATTATCCGAAAGATATTCAAAAGGTAGTTCTTCCAAAATCAATTCATGAAAAAAAGCAAACGATTTACTTTAATATTGCATACAATATAATTCTTTTCGGAACTCCTTTTGTTTCTACATATATACTACATCAACAAGAAAAATTATTGTATATTGAAGCTTATTTACATACTTTAGGCATTTTAATGATCTTCAATTTAGTAGATTTAATTATAATTGATTGGCTTATTTTTTGCTGGATTACTCCGAGGTTTGTTGTTATTCCTTGTACGGATGGGATGAAGGGATATAAAGATTACATGTTCCATTTAAGAGGGGCTATAGTCGGTACTTCATTTTTAGCAATTGTAAGTTTATTTCTGGCAGGAATTGCAACGACTATTTAGTAAAAAGAAAAAGGATTAGAAACGTTTATATAAGATAAAGAGATTGATAATTTATAGAATTAAAAATGAGAATTTGATACTATTGGAGTAAAGGGTTTTAATAACGGTATATTAGGCAGTATAAATATATCATTGTAAATGTTTTGATATTCCGTGAAATTACCTAATTTTATGGGAGCATTTCATAAAACCCAAAAAAAGCAATGGAGGCTAATATGAAAAAAATAATTGGCGCAGCAACAGCAACAGTTTTTGGATTGGGGGCTTTTACTACATCTGCTATCGCAGAAACGATCGTAACAGCGGATGTACTCAACGTACGTGAAAAGCCAACTACGGAATCAAAAGTTATCGAAAAAGTAAAAGAAGGACAAAAGTTAAAAGTAATAAATACCGAAGAAGGATGGTCAAAAATTGATTTAAATGGTAAAGAATTGTTTGTAAGTTCGGAGTTTACAAAAGATATTTATCATGTAACAGCAAACTTGTTAAATGTACGCTCTGAAGCAAACACAGAATCAGAAATTCTTGGTAGACTGAAAAAAGATGATGTAATTGAATCAACGCATCAAGCAAAAGACGGATGGCTACAATTTGAGTATAAAGGAAAAACAGCTTATGCAAATGTTTCTTTCCTATCAAGTACAGCACCAAGTGAAAAGAAAGCTGGAGAGAAAACGAAGCAAGTAGCGAAAGTACAAAAAGCGGTAAAAGCTAAGGAAGAAGCCAAAACGCAGAAAGTAGCAAAAATACAGGAAATAGCAAAAACGAAAGAAACAACAAAAGTACTGGAAGAAGTAAAAGTACAAGAAGTAGCAAAAAGTAAGGAAGAAAAGAAAGTGCAAGAAATAGCGAAGCCTAAAGAAGAAACAAAAGTACAAGAAATAGCGAAGCCTAAGGAAGAAGCAAAAGTAAAAGAGGTAGAAAAAGTTAAAGAAGAGGCGAAAGCGCAAGAAATAGCGAAGCCTAAAGAAGAAACAAAAGTACAAGAAATAGCGAAGGCTAAGGAAGAAGCAAAAGCACAAGAAATAGCAAAGTCTAAGGAAGAAGCAAAAGCACAAGAAATAGTAAAGGCTAAAGAAGAAGCGAAAGCACAAGAAATAGCAAAGTCTAAGGAAGAAGCGAAAGCACAAGAAATAGTAAAGGCTAAAGAAGAAGCGAAAGCACAAGAAATAGCAAGGGCTAAGGAAGAAGCGAAAGCTCGAGAAATAGAAAAGGCTAAAGAAGAAGCGAAAGCAAAAGAAGAATCTAAAAATAACACACAGTCTGCTAAACGTGAATTAACGGTAGTAGCGACAGCATATACTGCTGATCCAAGTGAAAATGGTACATATGGTGGACGCGTTTTAACTGCGATGGGGCATGATTTAACGGCTAATCCGAATATGAGAATTATCGCAGTTGATCCGAAAGTAATTCCTTTAGGATCTAAAGTATGGGTAGAAGGTTATGGAGAAGCCATCGCTGGAGATACCGGAAGTGCAATTAAAGGTAATCGCATTGATGTTTTAATGGGGTCAAAAAGTAAAGCTATGAATTGGGGAAGACAAACCGTTAAAGTGAAAATTCTATAATATATATAGTTATCTAGATAGAAGTCAGTTCTCTTTATTGAGGCTGGCTTTTATTTTTTGAGTTAGTGAAATTCATTGCTAAATTTGAATTGAAAATTAAATTCAATATGGAACTTGTTCGTGTTTATTAATTGAAAATACATCAAAAGCGAGGGGAGTTGAATGTCTATTTAAATGAGTTTGAGGTGTGAAAATGTAATTCGTTTAGCAGGGAATGGAGAAAAAAAACGGATCCATTTGCGGTGATAGTAACATTTTTCACTCTCTTTTGGTCACTGATATTGGCATTCGTTATTTACAATCTTTTTTGCAGAACGAAAGAATAAATAAAGCTTGGATTTCTCCTAGCGCTAAATAGAGCGTATTGGATATTGATGAGTTCGCAAATTCGCTTACAAAAAAGAGCAACGTATACAAGTGCTCTTTGTAAGAAATGCCCTATGAGTGATATATATTATGTTAATATATTCTAGTTTTATTAGGGTCTCTTTATTTAAGAGATATGAATCAAGAAAAAATTTATCCTGCTATTTGTGGGCAGTAAAACTCCCACCTCAAAATTTGATTGGAGCAAAAAAGTTAGGTGGAAGCCATGCTGTCTGTAAACACCTGATGAGTGATAGCTAATAATAAGTGGGGGCTGAATCCCCCACTTATTAAAGTTTCACTTTATTTAAACCGAAAAATGTGTACCATAACGGCGCTTAGTTTTAAAGAATACTGTTATTAGTTTAATTTGAAAATGGTTAATTCTATGGCGTTTATACCATCATCACAGGTTATAATATTGTTGCTTCCAATATTTGTTAGACTGATTGTTGAATTGGCTGGAACTGACAAAATCAATTGACCAGTAAGTTGATTACAAGTTATACTCACTGGAGCTAAAATTAAAATACCAAAACTTCCCTGAGCATTTGGTATTGGATTATTATTTAAGAGTATAGAAATGCCAGCCGCGTAAGGAAATGAAGTAATCAAACTCGAATCAATTGAAGCAATGAAAGACACTTGATAAATACCAGCTTGTGTGATGCTAATTGTAGTAGGGTTTAATAAAGAAACTCCCCCTGCAATTGGTCCACTCTGGTTAAAAGAAAAAAGTCCTCCAATAGGAATGTTAATAAAGTCTGATTGCCAAAAATTACCGAAAGCGAATGAAATTGTCCCAGTGGGACCAGTAGAGCCAGTGGGACCAGTAGAGCCAGTGGGACCAGTAGAGCCAGTGGGACCAGTAGAGCCAGTGGGACCAGTGGGACCAGTGGGACCAGTAGGACCAGTAGGACCAGTGGAACCAGTAGGTCCAGTTGCTCCGGTAGAACCAGTAGATTGAGTAGATCCAGCAGGTCCAGTAGGTCCAGTTGTTCCGGTAGGACCAGTAGGGAGTTGAAAGGGTTGTATAGGTGGGAGGGTAGGTCCAATTAAATCCGGATTAAATGCAGCAGAAGATAGAAACTCATCCATTTTGTTATCACCTCTGAATAATTTGTATACTAATATTAAATGCAAGAGAGAGAGAAATGAAATGGACAAGTGATTGTATGTTATTCATTTAACAAAACCTTTATTTAATAGAGTTTAGATAATATATCTAGGAACCTTGAACATGCGAAAAGGAATATTAGTTTTTAGATACAACCATTGCTTACAGTGATTTTTTGTATCACAACATCATTAAGAATAGCATCAAATATATCTTTTTGCGTGAAGTTATCTGTAAAAATAGTTTCTCTAGAAACTTCAATTGTATCGTGAGGATTGTACCATTTTCGTAATGAATCCTCTCCAAACTCAATTCGTTTTTCTCTTGTATTATGGCGTCTAATCGTTTCCTCTAATGATAAATCGAAGTAGTATATATACGCGTTTCCATCAAAGTGGTGTATTAATTCTTTCAGCATATCACCGTATCTACGACTGTTTAAAATACCTTCTAAAATAACAAATTCACATTTTCCTTTTCCGTATTTTGTAATTTCGAATAGTAAATCATGAGATAAGTTACCCATTGTGTCGTGTACTTTTAGCATATCTCTACGCACGACATCTTGTGAGACTAATAGTGTACCTTGCCCGAAATGTTCTTGCAGTTCCTTTGCGATTGTTGTTTTGCCACTTGCGGAGTTTCCCCGAAGGATAATTAAAGTTGATTTTTGTATAGGATTAGACATCATATATTTCCCCCAACATCTTTGAATGTATAGAAAATTTTAACAAATAAAGTGAGGAAAGTGTATAATCAATATGATAGAAATAAAAAAGGTGAGAGCTAGATGGAAGATACATTAAATAAAGTGCAGCCGATTTGGAATTGAATTTGGTTTCGGTATTTAGGGGCATTTTTAATTGTACAATTCATTTTTATTATTTGTGATGTTACTGAATGGAAACCAAACTTTAGACTAGGCGGAGAGTTTTTTAATAGAATTTTACATTCTCAATTTTTCACGGAATGGTTCACACCATTTAAAATCTCGCAATTGAATGTATTTACAATATTTTTTGCGATAACATTACTACCATATGCACTAGTAGGTGCAAGTAAAGATGTAATAGTAAAGAAAAATATACAGGAACAATAGAGGTGTCACATGCTTTTTCAAAAAGGAGATTTATTGGTTAGGTACGTAATAGAAGATGACGCACCTATCATGTCTAAATGGTTAACAGACCCAGAAGTTTTGCAGTATTACGAAGGACGCGATAATCCGCAATCTGTAGAAATGGTGCTTACTCATTTTATACATAATCCAAACAGCCATGAAAAAAGATGTTTAATAGAATTTGATGAAGTGCCGATCGGATACATTCAAATGTACCAAGTTGATTCTGAATGGAAAGTGTTATATGGATATGAAGAATCGCAAAATATATGGGGGATGGATCAATTTATCGGAGAACCGACCTTTTGGGGAAAGGGAATCGGAACAAAACTCGTTCAAGCAGCGATTACATATATTGTAGAGAACGTGGGGGCGGAAGCAATCGCAATGGATCCAAAAGTAAATAATGAACGTGCGATAAAGTGTTATGAAAAATGCGGATTTAAAAAAGTGAAGATTTTAAAGGAACATGAACTGCATGAGGGGAAATTAGAAGATTGTTGGATGATGGAATATAAACAACTATAGTGAATATCCAATGGCTTATACAAACAAAGGGGATGAGCGAAATGAAAAAAGCATTAATAGTAATTGATGTACAAGCAGGTATGTATACAGCAGGAATACCAGTACATAATGGGGAAAAGTTTTTAGAAACATTGCAAGAACTCATTGGGGAATGTCGCTCAAATGATATTCCGGTTATGTATGTCCAACATAACGGGCCAAAAGATCACCCGTTAGAAAAAGGGACAGATGGCTGGGAGGTGCATGCGGCAATTGCACCAAAAGAGGGTGATAGTATCGTTGAAAAGACGACGCCAGATTCATTCCATAAAACAAACTTAAACGAAGTGTTACAAGAAAAAGGAATTGAACATGTTATTATTTCAGGCATGCAAACAGAGTACTGTGTGGATACGACAACGCGCAGAGCATGTAGTGAAGGGTATAAAGTAACGTTAGTAAGTGATGCACATAGTACATTTGATACAGATGTGTTACGTGCTGAAGATATTGTGAAGCATCATAACGTAGTGTTTGGAGTGTTTGCTGATGTTGTGACGTTAAAAGATTTGAAAGTGGCTGCCTCTAAATAAGAGGCAGTTTTTTATTTGAAGATAACATATCAAATATTGTTGGTAAGTCTATATAATTTCATGTACCGAAATGATAGTACAGAAAAAGGAGCCCACATGATTAAAAAGGGAGCTCCTTCATCAAGATGTTACTTCTTCTTATCTTTATCCAATACATTCTGTTCTTCAGCAAACTCCGTACCATATGCAAATCGGCGATTAATATGAATATTATCGTTGTGATGTCTTGTGTGTGAGTTAGAGAAGCGATGTACAATTACTTCTGATAATGTGAAGACAATCGCTGAAAGGATACTTCCCCATGCAATTTGCATGTAGTTGTCTAATAAAATATTACCGAAAATCCAAACGCTTAAATACGCTAATAAGAAATCTGTCATAATGGCACCAGTATTGCCAATGCGATTTAAAATAATTTTATCAACGAACATATAAGATACGATTGTCACAAAAAGACTGAATGAAATAATTTGGACGAACGTTGCAGGGAAAAATAAAGCTAGTCCGATACTAAATGCGATAATGCACGATATGAATTTGATAAGTACTACAGTAAAACCATTCAATAGTTACACCTCCGATTTATACATAGTTTTGCAATAAACTCAGGAGTTCATACATTGTAACTAATATATTTAAATAAAACTTTTTCATGTTCGAATTTATGTCTAAATATTAAAAAAAATAACAAAAAAATGTTATAGTAAAATGAGAGTATATGACATTTTTAGGTAAGGGGTGAATCCAAATGTGGATTACTTCAGAAGTAGAAATTCCAGATGAGCTAATCGATCATCTTGAACAAGGAAAGTTAGTATTGTTTGTTGGAGCGGGAGTTTCTATGAAAGGGAAATCAAACTTACCGAATTTTGATGATTTAGTTGATGAAATTGCAAAAACTTTATATGTCGAAAAGCGTGAAATAACAGAACCTCATGATTATTATCTTGGTAAAATTGCGAAAACAAAAGATGTACATCAAGTTGCAAAAGACCTAGTTCATATAGAAACGTCAAAACCAAATCCGCTTCATTTTGCAATTCCGAGGTTGTTTCCTTTAGATACAGAAGTTCGCATTGTAACGACGAATTTTGATCGACATTTTACAACTGCGATGAACGAAATGAATAGAGAATTAAATGTTTATTATGCACCTGCTTTACCTACAGGTAGAGCGTTTAAAGGGCTTGCTTACATACATGGAAATATAGAACAAGAAAAGGAAGCTTTAATTTTAACAGATGGTGATTTTGGAAGGGCTTACTTAACGGAAGGATGGGCGAGAAGATTTTTAGTTGATTTATTCTCCAATTACACCGTTTTATTCGTTGGGTATAGCCATAATGACCCAGTAATGAAATATTTAGCAACTGGTTTACCACCAAGTACAAGGCGCTATGCATTTGTCGCACAAGGAGAAAATACGTATCACTGGGAACATTTAGGGATAAGGCCGATTGTGTATCCGAATAAATCAAATAATCACCAGTCCCTCGTCAAAGCGGTAAAACGCTGGGCGGAATTAATGGGGGATAATTATATTACAAAAAGAATGCGTATTCGTGACATTGTAACAGTGCCACCATCAGTAGAGCAGGAACAATTATCCTACATAAAACAGTCCATTAAAAAAATTGAAACTGTTCGATATTTTGTTGAATTTGCCCGAGATTATGAATGGGTGGAATGGCTTGAAGCAGAGGGGAAATTACGAAATTTATTTTTGCTTACGTCAACCTATGATGAAGTAGATGAATTGCTTGCAGAATGGTTGGTGGAACAATTTCTTTTTAGTCATCAGAAAGAATTATTTCAATTGATTTTTAAAAATCATTCTAAAATATCCCCGTTATTATGGAGAACAATTTGTAGCTATTTAAACGAAACGAAGATCAAGATGGACCCGTTGTTGTTTGCAAGATGGACACTCCTTTTATTAGAAACAGCTGAAAAAGATAGTAAAACTATAGAAAAAATCTCTTACTTACTACAAAAATGTTCTTTTCCTGAGCATAAAGAAATTGCTTTATTGTTACTAACGTTTATTTTGGACGGAAAACTTAAGTTGAAGCGTGAAAGAAAGTTAGGAAATGATACGCAAGAATCCATTGAACTCGAGGAATCGAGTCGGTTACCGGTGTCTACATTTTCTCATGTGGAGCAAATTTGGAATGCGAAGATGAGACCGCATATTTCTTATTACGCAGTTCCCATTTTGATGATGGGATTAGAGAAGATGCGAATGTTGTCATTAAGACAAACGGCACTGAAAAAAAGAAATAAGGAAAATGTAGAAAAAGAGTTTCATCAAAATGACCTTGCATTTTTAATTCAAATTGTAAAAGAGTGTCTAATCTATTTATGTGAAAACAATGAGAAAAAAGCGAATTATTATATTACAGAAATGATAGAAGCAAATAGTTTGCTTCAAAAGCGAATTGCAATTGATGCGATGAATAAAAATTTATTTGTTAGCGTAGATGATAAAATGAAATGGTTGTTACAGGAAGGGCTTCTTTTAGATGTCACATATAAACATGAGGTGTTTCAACTTTTAAAAAATCATTACGCACATTCTTTAGAAAAAACAAAGGAAGAAGTCATTCAAACTGCAATGAAGCACCTTGCAGAGGAGAGGGCATTTGATGTTTGTTTAGTCTTAGATTTATTATTCACTTGTGATTCAAATAGTCCATCAACAGCACAAGGATACGAGCTAATGAAACAGAAACATCCGCATTTTCATTCTGATCTATACAGTGTACCTAAAAAAAAGGCTATCGAACAAAGTATTACTTGTAATGTAACTGCCGATGGATTACTGCAGCTGAAAGACAATGAAATCATGAACCAAATTCGGCAATTTTCGAAGGACGGTGTTTTTGAACAACGGCATTTTTTAGAGATGTTATCAAAGGCATGTAAATTGAATACAGAGTGGAGTATTTCATTTGCATACCAATTAGTAGGCATGCATGAAATAAGTAACGAAGTGTGGTTTGTTTGTATTAGAGAGTGGCGAAATAACCGGAGACTGACAAATGAGCAAATCCAAAAAATTATTCCGCTGTTACAGAAATTTGTTAGAAACACTGCGTTTCATTGGTTAATTAGTAGTTTTCTATATGAGATTAGTAATCGATTAGAAGAGTTAGAGGAGAATAGTATACGGTTTGTAAAACGTTTTGCTTTTTCGGTATTTCCTCAAGTTATGAAAAGCGATACAGATTTTAAGATTGGAAAACAAGACTTTTATAATGAATCGATTCAGCATCCTGTTGGAAAAATGACAGCTGTATTATTAAAACTGTTATCATATGATCATTTATACGATCGCAATGTGTATGAATATTTATTTTTATTTGAAGAACAAGTAAGAGTAAGTTCTGAACGGACAAACTTTATGTTTGCGCGTTTAATAGCAGATATTACATTTTTATATCATATTGAGAAACAATGGTGCCGAAAATATTTGTTACCTTACTTAGAATTAAAGAAAGAAAATGAGATTACGAAATATGCTTGGGCAGGTCTATGTTATACGCAAATAAATTTACCTTTATTTACTGAAATGAAGAGGTTTATTAAGTATGCAGTAGAGCATTTAGAAGTTTTACACCCGCATACGAGGGAAGCTTTCTTGAAGTGGCTTAGTTTTGTATTTATAAAATGTGTGCTGTATTGGGAACAAAAAACAGATTGGCTATATCCGTTGCTTATACGAGAAAATGAAGAGAATAAAATTAAATTTATGCAACATTTATGCTATTACGTTAAAACATTAAGTGTAAAAGAACAACAAAAATTTTGGACAGCTTGGCTCAGTATATTTTTACGAGAACGACCAAAAATGGGTGAGATAACAACGAGAGAATATGTAATGATTTTACGTATTATTTTATACATGGATGAGATTTTAGAAAAAGGATTACGTATTATGTCGCGTACATTTATAGATGTAAATGGAGAATGTGCAGGGGAGGAAATGAAACAGTTATTTATTGAAATGTTTGAAAAGAAAGAGAGTATGAAAGCGTATAAAGAAATGTATGCAAATGTGTTTTTCACTTTACTGCAAACACGTCAGGAAGCTGATTTTCTTGAAAATGAAATCATACAAATAAAAAAACGATTAGCCCAGTTTGGAATAGAAAAACACGTATTAAACTTAATAGAAAATGAGATGATTCGCATCGGAATTGTAATGGGGAATTTACAAGAAGAAATATAGGACGAAAGTGGAATTTTAAAAAATATATAAAAAACATATTGACAGTGTTTTGAAAAGCGTTCTATAATACGAATCATACTTATTCAATTTCAAAAACATTTGAATAAACAAAGTGCAATGAAGAGATCACAGTAGTGGTTAGTCTTACTGTAACAGAGAGCTGGTGGTTGGTGTGAACCAGTACAGGGATAATCATGAATTACAGTCTTGGAGCATCTTTTTCGTAGTAAAGATAGGATTGTCTTTATGAAGAAAGAGCGGTCAATTGATCGTTAACAGTGAAGAGAGGTAGACGGAAAGTTAGTCTACAACTAGGGTGGTACCGCGATAAATATCGTCCCTACTGATTTATTCAGTAGGGACTTTTTGTATTTTAGTGGTCCAACTTGAAAATAAAATAGTCATGCATTGAAAGGAAAAGCAGTAGTTGTTGTTTCCCTGTAACAGAGAGCTGGTGGTTGGTGCGAACCAGTACAAAAACAAGAGCGAATTACAGTCCTGGAGCATCTTTTTCGTAGTAAAGATAGTATTGTCTTTATGAAGGGAAAGACGGTCACATTGACCGTTAACAAGGAAGAGAGGTAGACGAAAGAAGTCTACAACTAGGGTGGTACCGCGATAAATATCGTCCCTACTGATTGGATCAGTAGGGCTTTTTTGTACAAAAAAAGTGGTTTTCAGCTAGTAGATAGTGTCTTTGTGGTAATTATTAGTTTAAGATAAGAAGAGGTATCGATTCCACTTTAAATTTGTATAATTAACCAGTTCAGAAAATAGAGAATTTTTCATTCTCTTACTATACTTTTAAAACATTAGAGGAGGATTTCCAAATGGCAAATCATGAATTAGATCAATTACGTAAACAGGTAGATGAAATTAACTTACAACTATTACACCTTTTAAACAAACGTGGTGAAATCGTTCAAAAAATCGGGGAGCAAAAGCAAGTACAAGGTACGAAACGCTTTGATCCAGTACGTGAGCGTGAAGTACTTGATATGATCGCAGAGCATAACGAAGGACCATTCGAAACGTCAACAGTTCAACATATTTTCAAAACAATCTTCAAAGCTAGCTTGGAATTACAAGAAGATGATAACCGTAAGGCGTTATTAGTATCACGTAAAAAGAAACAAGAAAATACAATCGTTAATGTAAAAGGTGAATTGATTGGGGACGGAACACAAACGTTCATCATGGGGCCTTGTGCAGTAGAAAGCTTAGAGCAAGTTCGCCAAGTAGGGCAAGCTATGAAAGACCAAGGCTTAAAATTAATGCGCGGTGGTGCTTTCAAACCGAGAACATCTCCATATGATTTCCAAGGTTTAGGAGTAGAAGGGTTACAAATTTTACGCCAAGTAGCAGATGAGTTCGACTTAGCGATTATTAGTGAAATTTTAAATCCGAACGATGTTGAAATGGCATTAGAATACGTTGATGTAATTCAAGTTGGCGCACGTAACATGCAAAACTTCGATTTACTACGAGCTGTAGGTAAAGTTAATAAGCCAGTATTACTAAAACGTGGATTAGCAGCAACAATTGATGAGTTCATTAATGCAGCAGAATACATTATTGCGCAAGGTAATGACCAAATTATTCTTTGTGAGCGCGGTATCCGCACATACGAAAGAGCAACACGTAACACATTAGACATTTCTGCAGTACCGATTTTAAAGAAAGAAACACATTTACCAGTTATCGTTGACGTAACACATTCAACTGGACGTAGAGATTTATTATTACCAACAGCGAAAGCGGCACTTGCTATTGGAGCGGATGCAGTAATGGCTGAAGTTCATCCAGATCCAGCAGTTGCATTATCAGATTCTGCACAACAAATGGACATTCCAGAATTCCATAGATTCATGGATGAGTTAAAAGGTTTCAAAAATAAATTATCTTAATTCCATATCATATATGCGCTGAAGAGGAAACAGTAGTGCTTATCTCACTGTTAAAGAGAGCTGATGGTCGGTGTGAATCAGTACAAAGATAAGCATGAATTACAGCCTTGGAGCATCTTTCCCGATAACTTTTGGAGGGTAAGACGGTCAAACGATCGTTAAAGAAGAAGAGAGGTAGACGATAGTTGTCTACAACTAGGGTGGTACCGCGATAAATATCGTCCCTACTGAGCGCTCAGTAGGGACTTTTTTGTACAAAAAAATAGTAAAGGGGCAAGAGAAATGAGATACATTACAGCTGGAGAATCACATGGTCCGCAGTTAACAGTTATTTTAGAAGGTGTACCGGCAGGTTTAACATTAACAGCGGAACATATTAATAAGGAATTATTAAGAAGACAAAAAGGACATGGGCGCGGAAGACGCATGCAAATTGAAACAGATACAGTTGAAATTGTAAGTGGTGTTCGTCACGGGATGACACTTGGCTCACCGATTACGTTAATCGTAAAAAATGATGATTTCAAACATTGGACGAAAGTAATGGGTGCAGACCCAATTTCAGAGCAAGAAAGTAAAGAAATGAAACGCACAATTACAAAACCACGTCCAGGACATGCAGATTTAAACGGAGCTATTAAATACGGTCATCGTGATATAAGAAACGTATTAGAGCGCTCATCTGCAAGAGAAACGACAGTTCGTGTAGCTGCTGGAGCAGTTGCGAAACAAATTTTGAAAGAGTTAGGTGTGGAAATTGCAGGGCATGTGCTTGAAATTGGTGGGGTGCAAGCGAAGCATATTTCCAACTTATCAATTGAAGAGATTCAAACGATAACTGAAAATTCACCTGTTCGATGTTTAGATAAAGAAGTAGAACAAGAGATGATGGATGCGATCGATAATGCAAAAAGTAGTGGAGATTCAATCGGTGGTATTGTCGAAGTCATTGCAGAAGGTATGCCAATTGGTGTTGGTAGTTACGTTCATTACGATCGTAAATTAGATGCAAAACTCGCTGGTGCTATTATGAGTATTAATGCATTTAAAGGTGCTGAAATTGGTGTTGGTTTTGAAGCGGCAAGACAGCCAGGAAGTAAAGTGCACGATGAAATCCTTTGGGATGAAGGAAAAGGGTACACGAGAAAAACGAATAATGCCGGCGGTTTAGAAGGTGGTATGACAACGGGAATGCCGATTGTTGTAAGAGGTGTTATGAAGCCGATTCCTACATTATACAAACCGTTAGCAAGCGTCGATATTGATACGAAAGAAGCATTCCAAGCGAGTATTGAAAGATCTGATAGTTGCGCAGTACCAGCAGCAGGTGTAGTAGCTGAATCTGTTGTGGCATGGGAACTTGCAGATGCACTAGTCGAACAATTCGGAAAAGATCGTATGGATTTAATTCAGCAAAACATTACGCAACATAACAAATACGCAAAAGAATTTTAATAAAAAGGTGGTTTTAACATGCAAGTAAAAGATCAGCTATCATCATTACAACCATATAAACCAGGTAAATCACCTGAACAAATGAAAGAAGTATACGGAGATCATTCATTTGTGAAATTAGCATCAAATGAAAATCCATTCGGCTGCTCACCACGTGTTTTAGATGAGTTGCAAAAATCGTGGTTGGAACATGCCTTATATCCTGACGGAGGTGCTATAGCGCTTCGTCAAATAATTGCAGATAAGTTACATGTTCAAATGGAACAAATACTTTGCGGTAGTGGTTTAGATGAGGTCATTCAAATAATAAGTCGCGCCGTACTTCGAGCAGGAGATAACATCGTAACGGCTGGTGCAACATTCCCACAGTACCGTCATCATGCAATTATTGAAGGTTGTGAAGTGAAAGAAGTTGCTTTAAATAACGGTGTATACGACTTAGATGAAATTTCGTCAGTAGTTGATAACAATACGAAAATCGTTTGGCTTTGTAATCCGAACAATCCGACAGGCACATATGTGAATGAGCAAAAATTGACTCAGTTCATTGAAAGCATTAGTGAAAATACGTTAATTGTCATTGATGAAGCGTACTATGAATACGTAACAGCAAAAGATTTCCCTGAGACATTACCGCTTTTAGAAAAACATAACAACATTCTTGTACTTAGAACGTTTTCTAAAGCTTATGGATTAGCCTCTTTCCGCGTTGGTTATGCGATTGGACAGGAAGAGTTAATCGAGAAATTAAATGTCGTACGTTTGCCATTTAACGTATCTTCATTAGCGCAAAAAGCAGCAACGATTGCTTTTAACGATGAAGCGTTTATTGAAGAAATTGTACGTGTTAATACAGAGGGAATACAACAATACGAAAGTTTTTGTAAGGAAAACGAAATTCCATTTTATCCGTCACAAACAAACTTCATCTTCTTACCGGTAGAGAATGGTGGAGAGATTTATGAAGCTTGTGCACACGCAGGGTTTATTATTCGTCCGTTCCCGAATGGTGTCCGTATTACAGTCGGCACAAGGGAGCAAAATGAAGGAGTGATTTCAGTGTTAAAACAACACTTTGAAAATAAGAAAAATAAGTCTCGAGATGAGGCAAATGTGTAAAAAGGTAGTATTAATTGGAACAGGCTTAATAGGAGGTTCTCTTGCATTAGCAATTAAGAAAGAGCACGATGTAACGATAACAGGTTATGACATATTTCAAGAGCAAGTAGAGCGTGCGAAAGAATTACACGTAGTAGATGAAGTAGCAGTAGATTTACAGCGTGCATGTGAAGAGGCACATTTAATTGTTTTTGCTTCTCCAGTTGAAGAAACGAAGAAGTTATTACACAAATTAGCGTCATTTCGTTTACGAGAAGATGTGATAGTGACCGATGTTGGTAGTACAAAAGGAACAATTATGAACGAAGCGGAAGCTTTATTTTCAAAGGAAATTTCTTTCATTGGTGGACATCCGATGGCAGGTTCTCATAAAACTGGGGTTGAAAGTGCAAAAGCACATTTATTTGAAAATGCATTTTACATTTTAACACCGATGAACCATGTGCCAAATGAACAAGTGGAAGAACTAAAAGGTTGGTTAAAGGGAACGGGGTCTCATTTTCTCGTTTTAAATACAGAAGAGCATGATTATGTAACAGGGATCGTTAGTCATTTTCCGCATCTTATCGCAGCAGGGTTAGTCAAGCAAGTGGAGAAACATGCAGGAGATAATCCGCTCATTCATCAGCTAGCTGCTGGCGGATTTAAAGACATTACACGCATTGCATCTAGTAGCCCGAAAATGTGGAGTGATATTGTAAAGCAAAATCGTGAGCATTTAATGGTATTATTAAAAGAGTGGATCTCTGAAATGGAAGAATTATATGATACTGTTTCTACTGGAGATGCAGGCGAGATTCAAAACTATTTTGCAGATGCGAAAGAATACCGTGATTCTTTACCAGTACGAAAAAGAGGGGCAATTCCTGCCTATCACGACTTATACGTCGATGTTTTAGATAAAGTAGGGGCATTGGCTCATATTACGAGTATTTTGGCGCGTGAAGAAATTAGTATTACGAACTTGCAAATATTAGAAGCGCGAGAAGGATTGCTTGGCGTATTACGCATTAGCTTCCAAAGAGAAGAAGATCGTATGAAAGCGAAACTAGCGCTTGGAGAAGAAGAATACCAAACTTATGAAACAATTTAAATGAGAAGGTGAAAACGTGAAAGAAAGAACGATACAACCTATAAATAGCGGATTGAACGGCAACATTACAATTCCAGGTGATAAGTCCATTTCACATCGTGCTGTTATGTTCGGCGCAATTGCAGAAGGAAAAACGACAATTAAAGGTTTCTTGCCCGGTGCAGACTGTTTAAGTACGATTTCGTGCTTTAAGGAAATGGGAGTAGAAATCACGCAAAATGGTGATGAAGTAACTGTAGTCGGAAAAGGAATTGAAGGCTTACAAGAACCGAAAGCTGTATTAGATGTTGGTAATTCTGGTACAACGATACGATTAATGTCAGGAATATTAGCAAATACACCATTTTTCTCTTGCGTACAAGGTGATGCGTCTATCGCAAAAAGACCGATGAAACGTGTTACAAATCCATTAAAACAAATGGGCGCAAAAATTGATGGCCGAGAAGAAGGAACGTTTACGCCGCTCACAATACGTGGCGGAGGTTTAAAAGCAATTGAGTATATTTCTCCTGTTGCAAGTGCACAAGTAAAGTCAGCTATTTTACTTGCAGGTCTTCGGGCAGAAGGTGTAACAGCTGTTACAGAACCACATATTTCGCGTGATCACACGGAAAGAATGCTTGAAGCATTCGGTGTTAACGTAACTCGTGAGGGAAAAACAGTGAAACTTGCAGGTGGACAGAAGTTAACAGCGACAGACGTTCAAGTACCAGGTGACGTATCATCAGCAGCATTTTTCTTAGTAGCGGGAGCAATTATTCCAAATAGTAAACTAGTATTACAAAATGTAGGAATGAACCCAACTCGTACAGGTATTATTGATGTTTTAGAGAAAATGGGTGCTACATTTACTGTAGAGCCGATTAACGAAGGCGCATCAGAACCAGCTGCAAACATTACGATTGAAACATCTTCATTAAAAGGAATTGAAATTGGTGGGGATATTATTCCAAGACTAATCGATGAAATTCCAGTTATCGCTTTAGCGGCAACACAAGCAGAAGGTATTACAGTTATTAAAGATGCACACGAGTTAAAAGTAAAAGAAACGAACCGTATTGATACAGTCGTTGCGGAGTTAACGAAACTAGGAGCTCGCATAGAAGCAACTGATGATGGCATGATTATATACGGAAAATCAGCTCTAAAAGGCAGTACAGTAAATAGTTACGGTGATCACCGCATCGGAATGATGCTTGCGATTGCTGGCTGTCTAGCAGAGGGAAAAACAACAATTGAAGATGCAGAAGCAGTAGGCGTATCATACCCTACATTCTTTGAAGAACTTCAAAAGTTAGCAAAATAAGGTGATGAGAAGCAGATACATTATGTATCTGCTTTTTTATGTTAGGTTGTTGTAAAATCGATATTTTTTGTTGAAACGTCTGTGTAATTTCACATACCGAACTACAATAGTAAGAATTATGATACAATTCAATCAGGGAATGGAGGAGAATTATATGAATGTCATACAATTACAAGAAGATAAATTTAGAGAAGCATTACGTTTATCAGAATACGCTTTTCAATATAAAGTAAATGAGGAACGATTGCAGCAGCAAATCACTCGAATGAAAGAAAGTCATGAAATATACGGCATTATGGAAGGGGAAGACTTAGCAGCAAAACTACATCTTATTCCATTTCATATATACATAGGAAAAGAAACATTTAAAATGGGCGGCGTTGCAGGGGTAGCGACGTATCCTGAGTATAGAAGAAGTGGGAATGTAAAAGAATTACTTCAGCATTCTCTTCAAACGATGAAAAAAGATGGATATACAGTATCGATGTTACATCCATTTTCTGTTTCATTTTACCGTAAATACGGCTGGGAACTTTGTGCGAATCTTCTCGTATGTAATATGACTAAGAGCGATTTAGTTATGAAAAAACAAGTAAATGGCACTGTGAAACGTTTCAATAAAGAAAATCATCCAGAAGAAGTCGAGAAGCTATATGAAACTTTTGCAGAACGTTTTTCAGGTATGTTAGTTCGAGAGAAGAACTGGTGGTTACAAGTGGTTTATGATGATTTAGCATTAGCGATTTACTATGATGAAAATAAAACGGCAGCTGGTTACATGTTATATAAAATAGAAAACTATAAAATGACAGTAGAAGAATTTGTACCACTGCATAATGAAGCACGAAATGGTCTGTGGAACTTTATTTGCCAGCATGATTCTATGATTAAAGAACTTGAAATGACAGTAAGTGAAAACGAACCGTTGTTATATACATTGCAAGAGCCACGCGTGAAGACAGAAATAAAACCATATTTTATGGGAAGAATTGTAGATGTGGAGAAGTTCTTAAAACAATACGAGTTGAACTGGAACAATGTACAGCAAGAAGTGATCTTACATATTACAGATTCATTTGCTCAGTGGAATAACATAACAGTGAGACTTGCAAATCATGAAATAACAATTATGAAAGAAGAAACAATAGATAAAGGAATAAAGCTGGACATTAATGCGCTATCTACAATAATGCTTGGCTACAAACGTCCGTTAGAGCTAAGTAAGCTTGAATTAATTAGTGGAAGCGAAGAGGAGATACGAACATTTGAAAATGTAGTCCCGGTGCGTGAAGCGTTTATTTATGATTTCTTTTAATTGTATATTTGAAAGTGAACTGTACCAAATAAAGTTTTGATACAGTTCACTCTTATTTTGTTGTTTTTTGTCGTTAAGTCGATATATCTTGAAAATCGCTGATCAAATTTGAGTTGCGTAGATACGGGATTAAAAACACAACGGAACTGTGTAGCGCGCTTGACTTTTCATCCATCTAATTTATAATTAAAAGCGGAATGAATTTTCATTCCTGAAAATTGAGGTGAAAAAATGGCTAAAAACAAACAAGAAGACATTTTTGATGCTGCAATACAACTTTTTGCAGAGCGAGGTTATGATGGTACAACAATTCCGATGATTGCTGAAAAAGCAAAAGTAGGTGCAGGTACCATTTATCGTTATTTTGAAAATAAAGAGTCGTTAGTTAATTCTTTATTTACGAAAAGCGTTTTACAACTATCAGAATTAATAAAAACCGATTTTCCAGTCAATGCAAATATTCGTGAACAGTTTAGCCATACGTACAACCGTTTATTTGAATTTGCGAGACAAAATGCAGATGCTTTTCTTTTTACAAATTCTCACTGTGATAGTTATTTTCTCGATGAGCATAGTAATGAAATATTCGAGGACTTTATGGGTTTCTTTATGAAATTGATTGAAGATGGAATCGAAAAAGGTTTTCTTCGTCCATTACCACCAATTGCTTTAATTATCATTGTATATCAACCAATTGAAAAATTAATTAAAGTAATGGAAACAGGGCAATTAGAATATACAGAAGAATTGGTAAAAGAACTGGAAGAAAGTTGTTGGAATGCTATTAGAATCATTTGATTCTATAGCTTTATAAGGACAGGAATGAACATTCATTCCGCTAAAGGTAGTTTAATAGGGTGATAGGAATGAACGTTCATTCCAGTATGATAGTTTTAAAAGGATAGGAATGAATGTTCATTCCGAATTTAACATGAAACGCTAAAAACGGGAGATGATTGAAATGAGCAACCTAAAAAGTTGGAGAAGTTTATCTTTTCTATTATGGATCGTTATTACTATTACAATGGTCGTAACGATGCCTAATATGGATAAACTAGTGAAGGAAAAAGGGAAAATTACAATTCCTAATACAGAACAAAGCAGTATTGCTGACAAAATGATCAAAGAAATGGATAAAGAAGGGGTTGAAAAATACGAAGTTATCGCCGTATTTAATAGTGGCAATAAAGCGGCTTTAACTACTGAGCAAAAAAAGGAAATAACAAAAACAATCAACGCTTTGCAAAATGAAAAAGAGCAATTAGGAATTAAGGAAGTTGTTTCACATTTAGATAATAAAGAATTGGAGAAACAATTAGTTTCTAAAGATAATACGACTATTTTAACGCAAATATCAATAGATAAAAAGCATGGTGAAATATCAAAAGTTGCAAATAATCTTCATAAAAAAGTGCAAACGAAAGGAGTAAAAACGTACTTAACAGGAAGTGACTTAATAGCGGGTGATTTTCTTACATCCTCTCAAGAGGGAGTGAAAAAGACTGAAGTTATTTCAATCATTTTCATTCTTATAGTATTAATCATTGTATTCCGTTCACCAATTGTTCCAATTGTTTCTCTTCTTACAGTTGGTATATCGTATTTAGTTTCAATGGGTATTATTGCTCATCTTGTAGATCAATTTAATTTTCCGTTTTCTAACTTTACGCAAGTGTTTGTAGTTGTCGTACTGTTTGGAGTAGGAACAGATTACAACATTTTATTATATACGAGGTTTAAAGAAGAATTAAGTAAACAAGAAAATGCATTTTTGGCCACGAAAGAAACATTTAAATCGGCAGGTAAAACCGTTTTATATAGCGGGATAGCGGTGCTAATTGGTTTTGCATCACTTGCTTTAGCGAGTTTTAAATTATATCAATCTACTTCAGCGGTAGCAATTGGTGTTTTAGTATTACTACTCGTAATAACCACTTTAAATCCATTTTTTATGGTGCTTTTAGGAAAAGGAATGTTTTATCCAGTTAAAACATTTAAAGGTCATGAGGATAACCGTTTATGGGGATTCTTTGCTAAAAATTCAGTAGCAAGACCATTTGTTGCTTTAATCATCGTATTCGTGATATCGATTCCTTTCGTATTAAAATACTCTAATACACTGAATTACAATGATTTGTTTGAAGTGGATAATAAGTATGAATCAAAAATGGGTATTAATGTGATAGAAGAACATTTTCCACCAGGATTTTCTTCACCAAGTACGTTAGTGATTCAATCTAACAAAAAATTAGATGAAGGAACGTCTCTGCAAACTTTAGATGAATTAACTGATAAAATTTCGAAAGTTAAAGGTGTTTCAGAAGTATATGCACCGACGCGTCCAACTGGTGATAAGATAAAAGAATTATATTTAAATAAACAAGCGGGAGAACTAAATACTGGTTTAGGCGATGCCAATGGTGGCATAAAGGAAATTAATGATGGCTTAACGGATGCGAAAGATAAAATGGGTAGTAATGACTCAAATAGTCTTGCAAATATTCAAAAGTTAATTGATGGAACGAACGAAGCGAAAAATGGAGTATCAGCATTAGGAACAGCTTTAAATCAATTATCCACTGGCATAAACGAAGGTGCACAAGGAGCGCAGCAAATTGAGAGTGGGTTAACTTCAGTAAATGAAAATATAAATGTCCTATCGGGTGCAACGTCACAACTTCATGCTGGTTATGCACAGTTAGAAAAGGGTTTAAGTTCTTACGATCAATACTTCGGAAGTATTTCTCAAGCGATTGACGGTGCGAAAAAAGGATATGAACAAATTGAAGTGTTAATGACTAATTTCATTCAAACGAAACCAGAAGTAGCAAATGATCCTAATGTACAGCAAACGATAGGAATTGCGAAGGAAGCTCAAAAGCAATTAAGTGGACTTTCAAAAGAATTAAATCAATTAGCAGTGCAACATAAAGCTGCGGTGAATTCATTTAAAGAAGCGAATCAATCATTACTGAAAGTAGATAACGGCTTAAAGGAAATGAATAATGGCGTTACCAAGTTACAAAAAGGAGCTGCCGGACTAAAAACTGGATTAAACGAAGGAGCTACAGGTTCAAAACAAATTGCAAACAAATCATCTGAGCTACAATCCGGCTTAACAAAAATAAATGATGGGCAAGGGCAGCTTTTAACTGGATTGAAAGACCTGCAAGAAAAGATGTGGCAATTACAATCCGGCTTATCTAAAAGTACAGAAGGGCTTGGAAAAGTAAGTAACGGCCTAGGGGATGCTCAGAAATATTTAGGCGAGCTTAATGAGTCAAAAAGCTCTGAGAAATTTTATATTCCTAAAGAAGTGTTAGCGGGAGAAGATTTCCAAAAAGCATTGAATACGTACATGTCACATGATAGAAAGACTGCTAAAATGACAATCATTTTAGACGTAAATCCGTATTCAAAAGAAGCGATGCCAATCATTCAAGAAATTAATAAAACGATAGATGGTACGCTAAATGGTACTGAATTAAAAACGGCGAAAAAAGCGATCGGCGGGACAACAGCTAGAAATGTTGATTTAAAGGAAGTAACCGGGCAAGATTTCTTACGTACAGCTACGATTATGTTGATTGGAATTGCGATTGTATTAATCGTAATTACACGCTCATTACTAAACACAATATTTATTATTGGCTCATTACTATTAGCGTACTTTGCATCACTTGGTATAAGCGAACAAATTAGTGCACATGTATTACATGTAGATTCATTAAGCTGGAATGTTCCATTCTTTAGCTTCATTATGATTGTCGCTTTAGGAGTGGATTATAGTATTTTCGTAATGATGCGCTATAACGAGATAGAAGGGGATTCGGTAACGAAAATTGTAACTGCATCTCGTCATATAGGAGGAGTTGTATTATCAGCGGCGCTAATTTTAGGCGGGACATTTGCCGCATTAATTCCATCAGGTGTATTGACACTTATACAAGTAGCATCAGTTGTTGGCGTTGCACTATTACTATTAGCTTTAATCGTGATGCCGATATTGTTACCTGCTTTAATAGGGTTAACGAGTAAATTGAAGAGTTATAAAGAGAAAATAATAAATACGAAATAAGAAAAAACTGTAGGGAATGTTTTCTCTACAGTTTTTTCTGTATATAAAAATTAAAAATAGGAAATTAATCCAATGTATTACAGAGTGAGAATCGATAAAAACTATCCGATTTCATTGTAGAAAGGTAATCAACCGTTGCTATTCATCCAGCTTCTACTATATAATAGCTATAGTCTACAATAATTGAGTCGTAATATGCGATTTTTTAAGACAATCGGTGAGAAAACGCTGAAATAAGCGGTATTAGTAGGAGGACACAAATGATTACAGTAAGTAACGTTAGTTTGCGTTTCGCGGATCGCAAATTGTTTGAAGATGTTAACATAAAATTCACGCCAGGTAATTGCTACGGTTTAATTGGAGCAAACGGTGCTGGTAAATCAACATTTCTAAAGATTTTATCTGGAGAAATCGAACCATCAACAGGTGACATACATATTACGCCAGGTGAGCGTCTAGCAGTATTAAAACAGAATCACTTCGAATATGAAGAGTTCCCAGTATTAGAAACAGTAATTATGGGTCACACGCAACTTTATAAAGTAATGCAAGAGAAAAATGCTATTTACATGAAAGAAGACTTTAGTGATGAAGATGGTATGCGTGCTGCTGAACTTGAAGGTGAGTTCGCTGAGCTTAACGGTTGGGAAGCTGAGTCAGAAGCTGCAATCTTACTAAAAGGACTTGGTATTGGTGAAGATCTTCATGATAAGAAATTGTCAGAATTAACTGGGGCAGAGAAAGTAAAAGTATTACTTGCTCAAGCTTTATTCGGTAAACCTGACATTCTATTACTAGATGAGCCTACCAACCACTTGGACTTAAAAGCGATTCAATGGTTAGAGAACTTCTTAATGAACTTTGAAAATACAGTAATCGTTGTATCCCATGACCGTCACTTCTTAAATAAAGTTTGTACGCACATGGCTGATCTTGATTTCGGTAAAATTCAACTTTATGTTGGTAACTATGACTTCTGGTATGAGTCAAGCCAATTAGCTTTAAAATTAACACAAGATGCTAATAAGAAAAAAGAAGAGAAAGTAAAAGAGTTACAAAACTTCATTGCACGCTTTAGCTCAAACGCATCTAAAGCGAAACAAGCAACTTCTCGTAAAAAATTATTAGATAAAATTACATTAGATGATATTAGACCATCATCACGTCGTTATCCATTCGTTGGTTTCACACCTGAGCGTGAAATAGGAAATGACTTATTAACTGTTGAAGGACTTTCTAAAACAATTGATGGCGAAAAAGTGTTAGATAATGTGTACTTCACTTTAAATAAAGGTGATAAAGTTGCATTTATCGGTCGTAACGATATTGCGATGACAACATTATTTAAAATCCTTATGGGTGAAATGGAGCCAGATAGCGGTTCATTCAAATGGGGTGTTACAACATCTCAATCGTATTTCCCAAGAGATAACTCTAAATACTTTGAGAACAGTGACTTCAACTTAGTTGATTGGTTACGCCAATTCTCTCCACAAGATGAGTCAGAGAGCTTCTTACGTGGTTTCTTAGGCCGTATGTTATTCTCAGGTGAAGAAGTTAAGAAGAACGTTTCTGTATTATCTGGAGGCGAAAAAGTTCGTTGTATGCTATCTAAAATGATGTTAAGTGGTGCGAACGTAATCACACTTGACGATCCGACGAACCATTTAGACCTTGAGTCTATCACTGCATTAAACAACGGTTTAATTGCATTCAAAGGTACAATGTTATTCACATCACATGACCATCAGTTCGTACAAACAATTGCAAACCGCATTATCGAAGTAACACCAAACGGTGTAATCGATAAAGAGGCAACTTACGATGAGTACTTAGAAAATGAAGAACTTCAAAAACAAGTAGATGCAATGTATAAAGGTCAATAATATATGATGAAAACCCCCGCTCTTTGTTAGAGCGGGGGTTTTGTTAAAAAGAGATGAAGACCAAGGTACGAAATGAATAATTATTCAAATATAACATTTATGGTGGTAAGAAGTTGTAATGTTATGATTGCATAGATTTTTGACATATAGATGACATGTAATGTGTATAGAATTGAAGGAGTTAATTGTAACAGGAGAAGTGTATTTTGAGTAATAAGATTAAAATACACTATTTTTTTATGTGAAAAATGTACCAAAAATGGAGATAGATTAGTTTGCGAAGTAGTGAATAAAGGTTTATAGTATGTGGTGTCATAATTAGTGGATGAAACTTGGGAGAAAACAGGAAATGTTACAAATGTATTTTGTTAAATAGAAACCAAGGTCAAAATGTCTAGAAAGAAATAGTTGAATAAATACTAGCTTCAAATTATAATTACTAATATTCTTCATATAGTTAAATAAAAATAATCTATTTGAAGAAGAAAAAATGAATAGAGAGACAGACTTATAAAAAATAAGCCTTGGATGATCAAAAGAGGTGGAGAAATGAAACAATTCTTATTAAAGAGCAAAAGTGTGTTAAGTAATCATTTTGGATTCTTTCTGTTTGCCGTTATTTTATTATGGCTCAAAACATATGCAGCCTATGTAACGGAATTTAATTTAGGAATTTCAAACACAATCCAAAAATTCTTGCTGTTTTTTAACCCGCTTAGTTCAGCAGTTCTATTTTTAGGACTTGCATTATTTGCAAAAGGGAAACGATCTTATATTTGGGTAATTATTATTAATTTGTTATTGTCGATACTTTTATACGCAAACGTAGTATATTATCGCTTTTTCAGTGATTTTATTACGTTCCCGACATTAACACAAACGAATAACTTTGGAGATTTAGGTGGTAGTATTTTCGCTTTACTACACTTATATGATCCACTATATTTCTTAGATACAATCATTTTAATTGTTTTAGTCGCAACAAAATTTGCAAACCCAAAACCTATTCGTGTTGCGAAACATAAACTATCACTAGTATTTGTAGCGGGTATTTTATTATTCAGTGTGAACCTAGGGCTTGCAGAATCTGACCGTCCTGAATTGTTAACAAGAACGTTTGACCGTAATTATATCGTGAAATATTTAGGGGCATACAATTATACGATTTATGATGGTATTCAAAGTGCGAAAGCATCAACAGAACGAGCATTAGCTGATGGAGATAATATGACAGAAGTTAGAAATTATCTTGCATCAACATATGCAAGTCCAAATCCTGAGTACTTCGGTAAAGGAAAAGGAATGAACGTAATTTATATTCATTTAGAGTCATTCCAAAACTTTTTAATCGATTATCAATTAAATGGTCAAGAAGTTACACCTTTTCTAAATTCATTTACAAAAGATGCGAATACGTTATATTTTGATAACTTCTTCCATCAAACAGGACAAGGTAAAACATCTGATGCGGAGTTCATGTTAGAAAACTCAATGTACGGATTACCACAAGGATCTGTTTTTACAAATAAAGCTCATAACACGTATCAATCGGCACCAGCTATTTTAGGGCAACAAGGATACACTTCAGCAGTGTTCCACGGTAACTATAAAACGTTCTGGAACCGTGATGATATTTATAAATCATTTGGTTTTAATAAATTCTTTGATGCGTCATACTATGATATGAACGAAAAAGACGTTGTAAACTATGGCTTAAAAGATAAACCGTTCTTTAATGAATCAATTCCATTATTACAAACGTTAAAACAACCGTTCTATACGAAGTTCATTACGTTATCAAACCATTTCCCTTATCCTATTGATAAAGCGGAAGCAACGATTGAACCGGCGAAAACAGGTGATTCATCAGTAGATACGTATTTCCAAACAGCACGATATTTAGATGAGTCTGTAAAAGGGTTCATCGATTACTTGAAACAATCTGGTTTATACGATAACTCAATTATCGTTATGTATGGTGACCATTACGGTATTTCAGATAACCATAATGCAGCAATGTCACAAGTAATGGGTAAAGAAATGAACTCATTTGAAAATGCACAGTTACAACGTGTACCATTAATCGTTCGTGTACCAGGAGTGAAAGGTGGCGTACAACATCAATATGGCGGTGAAATTGACGTTCTTCCAACGTTATTACACTTACTAGGTACAGATACGAAAAATTATGTTCAATTCGGTTCAGATTTATTATCACCAGATCATAAACAAGTCGTTCCATTCCGTAACGGTAATTATGTAAGCCCAACAGTTACGGCATTGAACGGAAAATATTATGATACAAAAACTGGAAAACCTGTAGAATTAACAGATGAAATAAAACAAAATGAACAAATGGTTCAAAACTCATTAAAATACTCTGACCAAGTCGTAAATGGTGACTTATTACGATTCTACACACCAGAAGGCTTCACTCCAGTAGATCGTTCAAAGTATAACTATAACCATCGTGATAAAAATAAAGCGAAGGTAAAAACGACTGAAGACGGGGAAGCTAAATAAATATGAAAAAGCGCTACTCATATGAGTAGCGCTTTTGTTTGTAACTATAATTACATTGACATTATATAGTATCATCTTTAGTTTTTTGTTTCATCTTTCCGAAGAATACCACACCGATAATGATAATAATGATGAATGCCCATTTCATGAAAGGGTTACTTTCGAAAAATCCAGCGAACCATTTCTCATCTACAATCATTTTTGCGGCAGTATAAGCTAAAACAGCTGCTCCAATCGTAATGATGACAGGGAAACGGTCAACCCATTTTAAAATTAATGTACTGCCCCATACGACTACTGGAATAGACACTAATAATCCGATGATTACTAAAGAAAAGTTACCATGCGCAGCTCCCGCAACAGCGAGGACATTATCAATGCCCATTAACGCATCAGCAATGATAATGGTTTTAATAGCAGACCAAAACCCTTCTTCAGCTTTAATATCATGATTTTTGCCCTCAGCAATTAATTTGTAAGCAATCCATATGAGGAGTACACCACCAATTAGAAGTAATCCTGGTATTTTTAATAACCAAACGACAATTAAGGTAGCGAGGGCTCTAATAGCGATAGCCCCGACAGTTCCCCATATAATAACTTTCTTTTGTTGATCTTTCGGTAATCGCCTTGCTGCTAATCCAATTACGATGGCATTATCTCCAGCTAACACTAAATCAATTACAATAATGGCAAGCAAGGCAGACAAATATTCAGATGAAAGAAAATCCATATACATATCACTCCTTATGATTAATATGTACTTATAAGCTATTCAGTATTAAGAATTCTAAGGATTATTTAAAAGCATAATTTTAAAATACAATCTCTTCAAATAGTAATCGAGGATTATAATTATGGTCGTAAGCACTCAAAAAGATGGCTCCGGTACAATTCCGGAACCATCTTTTAAGTGCTTAATTTTTAACAATCATTTTTTGTTTGAAGATTTACTTTCGTATCTTTAATTATTACTTTTTTAGGCGTGAAACATGCAATAATCAAAGCTACAAAAGATAAGACTAACATAAACATGTATGCATCACTTGAGCTGAAGATAGAAGATAATTTTGATACTTGCATAGCTGTTATATTTCCATTCCCACTAGATAACTGTGAAATATGTGAAATAGATTGAATTGTATACACCGTGATGATAACTGCTGTCCCAATCGCACCTGCTAATTGGCGAATTGTATTATTTACTGCTGAACCATGTGAACCAAGTTTTATTGGCAAAGCGTTTAAGCCGGCTGTATTTAAAGGCATTGAAATGAAACTTAACCCAATTCGTAAAATAATGGTACGAACCATTAAATACATATAAGTTGTGGAGTCGGTCAAATCAATTACACTCCACATCGAAATAATGACACAGATTAAACCGGTAATAAAGAGTGGTTTCGCTCCATATTTATCAAACATTTTGCCTGTGATAGGTGATAAGAAGGCATTAATGACAGCTCCAGGTAATAGAAGTAAACCTGATTCAAATGCAGTAAAACCTCGTCCGTTTTGTAAGTAAATTGGTAATAGAATTAAATCTGCATACATAATCATCGTAATGAGTACGTTAATGACGGAAGTAAGAGTGAAAACTTTATATTTAAATACTGATAAATTCAATAATGGATCATTAGACTTTATTTGACGTAAACAGAATAAAGCAGTAACGATGATACCGATAGTAATTGTTGTAATAACAACGGGATGATTCCATCCTTTACTTCCTGCGCTACTGAATCCGTATATAACACAACCAAAGCCAATCGTTGATAAAATGACACTTATGATATCTAATTTTGCTTTTGTTGTATTTACAACATTCATTAAATATTTAAGCGCGAGAATAATTACGATGAATATAAATGGAGCTAATCCAATAAATAGCCATCTCCATGATACGTATTCAATAATAAAGCCAGATAAAGTTGGAGCGATAGCTGGCGCAAAAATTATAGCGAATCCGATGGTCCCCATAATACTTCCGCGTTTTTCACTAGGGTACAAATATAAAATAATAGTCATCATGAGTGGCATAATAATTCCTGCTCCAACTGCTTGAATCATTCTTCCTGTTAACAAAATGCTAAAATTCATGGCGCATGCACAGAGAACGGTCCCAATAAACAAAGAGAGCATTGAGCTAATAAATAGCTGCCTTGTTGTAAATCGTTTCATTAAAAATGCAGTAATTGGAACTAGAACACCATTTATGAGCATAAAGCCTGTTGATAGCCATTGCACTGTTGCAGCTGTTACATCAAATACCTCCATTAAATTACTCATCGCCACATTTAATAGCGTCTGATTTAACGTTGATAGAAAACAGCCGGAAATGAGGACAACTAATATAATTTTTTTATTTCTTTCTGATATTTCCTTTTGCATTGGTAATCTCCTTCATCGATACCTTGATTTATCGACATTGTGTCGATAAAATTAATGGTAACAAAATACGTTTTCTCTGACCATGAACAGTTTTATTGAAAATGTCCATTACTCGACAGAGAAGATATGTACTGTCGAGAAAGTAAAGAGAAAATCTATAAAGGAGTTTCAAAATGTCTACACTTAAAAAAGAAGACCCTCGTACAGTTCGTTCAAGAGAAATGTTTAAAAATGCTGTTTTTTCTCTTTTATGTGAGAATCCTACTATTTCAAGCTTAACGGTTCAGAAAATCGCAACAAAAGCAGGATTAAATCGAACAACATTTTACTTACATTATCAAGATATTCAAGATTTACTGGACCAAATCACTAGCGAGATTTTAAATGAGCTTTCTAATAAAATTGTTGATTTAATACATGCAAAAGATTTATCAGAAAAACAAAAGCTAACACAATTGCTAGATTATTTATATATCCACCGGAATTTTTTATTTATATTATTTAAAATGAATCAATTTGAGGAGCAATTATTTTTATTTTTAAAGCAATTAATAGAAACGAGAAGAGAGAATACGAAAAATAAATTACCTGATGATTACGTTGCAGTTGATGTTAAAACAGCCTCTTTGGTAGGTATTATCATGTGGTGGATAAGGAATGGACTTCACTTTAGTTCAGATTATATAGCAAATCAAATATATTTAATGTATAAAGAATGATATGTTAGAATCAGTCATGTGTATTAATAAACGAAAATCATTATATTTAAGAATTGAAATTAACAGGAGATAGAAAAATAATTGTCTTGCAAGTAAAGGCTTATATATTTCAAATTTATAAAGTAAAAGTTTTATAGCAAGAAGGGGAGCAATTTATGGATTTTCAAAATGAAAAAGTAGCATTACATTTAGAGGTGGTGAGATACCAATTTAAAGATGCAAAAGAGGAGTGTGATAGAAATTGGCTTATAGTAAAAGCGAAACTGTCAGAAGGAAATAAAGTTTTTGAAACGATGGATCCTTTTCTACAAACTTTCGACTTACAGCATATGAAAAAATGGTTTCAATCATTACCGAATCCTACATATACCGAACTAGATTTCATAGAGCCTAATATAGCGTTTGAATTAATGGGGAAAAATGAAGGTGAGTTTCAAATTGTAGTCCGATTATCTCAGGAACTTACCCCTTCATGGTGTAAGGAAGAGGAGTACGAATTTTCTATAAGTATTACGCATGAGGACAGAGAAAAGATTATTCGTTTTATTGAAGAGCAACAAAGAAACTTTCCAAAACGTTAAAAAAAGACTTGATATCCTACTAGAGGGAATCAAGTCTTTTCATTACATACGATTATCATGCCAGAAGTTTAATGGGAAGTGTTCGTTCTCATTATAGGCTTCTAATTCATATCCTTTTTCTTTCAGTCCTTTTATAATTCCAGGTACTGCTTTAACTGATTGTGGGTGAATATCGTGCATAAGGATAACTTCTGTTGGATTTGTAGCACCATGTAGAACGTTTTCTACAATTTTAGCTGATGCAGCATCAACTTGCATTTTGTTGTATCTCCAGTCTAAAGAATCAATTGTCCAATCCCAAACTTTCAACCCGTTTTCCACCACTTTGTTGCGAAGTGCTTCGTTTAATCCTGGCATTGAGCCGTATGATGGACGAGTTAATACGGGTGATTTGCCTAGAACGCCAGCGATTAAGCCTTGATCTTCTTTCATTTCATCTACGTAATGTCCTTCTGTGTAAAGTTTCTTATAGTTATGAGTCATACTGTGCATCCCAACATAGTGGCCTTCAGCATCTTCACGTTTCACAAGATCAGGAAAAGCTTTCACGTTTGAACCAATTAGGAAGAATGTTGCTTTTGCATTTTCTTTCTTTAACATATCTAAAAGCTCAGCTGTGTATTTTCCAGGACCGTCATCAAATGTTAAGTAAGCGACTTTTCTAACTTGCCCATTATAGTGTTTTGGAGCTTCTTTCGGTGCAAGAGATGTTTGAATTTCACTTACAAATTGAACAGACTTTGCTTCATCTTCTGTACTTGCTAGGGCAGTATGTACTGATCCTAAAGCGGCCTCATATGTAAATAATACCCCAGCGCATATCAACATAGCCCTTTTTACTAAAGTTGTCATTCGAATTCCATTGTGCATAATTTTCCTTCTCTCTATAAAAGTTCTACTCTACTATATTAGCAATTATAGGTAGGGAAATGCAAAAAAACTTTTTTACAACTGTAAAAAAGTTTGGTCAAAAATATGCAAGATTTTGTATCAACTGCATGCTTGAAAAATTGGATGGTTTTAAACTTTATTATGAAAATCTTCAAGCATCAAATTTAATTCTTCTAATAATGATGCGGATGCTTTTTTTGGTGAACCTGTATCAAAAGGAGGCTGTGGGTCGTATTCTAACATTAGCTGAACTGCTTTACTCTTTTCATCTCCGAATTCCCAAGCCATCAACTGGAGAGCCATATCAATACCTGCAGATACACCAGCTGCTGTTATGATTTTTTCATGGCGAACGACTCTCTCTTCAGTTGGAATAGCCCCGAGAGAACGAAGTAAGTCAAAAGAGCTCCAATGACTAGTGGCTTTAACACCATTTAGTAGGCCAGTAGCACCTAAGATTAAAGAACCTGTACATACAGTTGTAGTCCATTTAGTAGTTTCATGTATTTGGAGAATCCAATTGAGAGTTTCTTCGTCCTCCATAAGTTGTTTAAAGTTAGGCGGGCGACATCCAGGAATAATAAGGATATCAGCTGAATTAACTTCAGTAAAATTATAATCGGCATGTAAATAGCCCATTTTTGAATCTAATTTAATTAAGCCCGTAGTTTTAGCAACAAACTTTATGTTGTTATTGCTTTCTGCGGCAAATACTTCGTACGGACCAATAGCATCTAATGCAGTAATTCCTTCATAGAGCATAATAACGATTTCCATTATAATCTCCCCTTAAGTTATTACAAATGTAATCTAGTAACGATTAAAAAATAATTTATTCAATATTCTTTTTTATCGTTACTTTAAATATACTATACCCCAGATGTGTATTAGTTTATACTACTGTGTCAAACTTGTGACAAAAACTATGAATAGGTTCATTTATTTCGTATAGAGTTACTCTTTCATGTAATGATTGAAAAATTTAACTTCCCAGAAAGAAGAAATATAAAATATAGTACTTAGACTAAATTCTTAAATAGAAGGGGAATAATCGTACTTTCGTATGACTTCATTTTAGTCACAATTATTGATTTAATTATTTTCGTTTTTTATTAAAATATTGGTAAAGAATCAATTACATTTAAAAAGGGAGTGGGAATATGGTTCATTATATTTGCACGACATGTGGAGTTCAGTATCCCGAAAATAAAGAGGCACCTTCTCGTTGTAAAATTTGTAATGAGGAAAGGCAATATATGAATCCATTGGGGCAGTCATGGACAACATTAGAAACAATGCAACATAGCAATTTATACAAAAATGAAATAATAAAAGAAGAAACTGGTTTGTATAGCATTACTACTAAACCTAAGTTTGCAATTGGACAAACAGCATTTTTAATACAAAGTAAAACTCTAAATGTTTTGTGGGATTGTATTAGTTATTTAGATGATAAAACGATACAAGGTATATATGATTTAGGTGGTATTCAAGCAATAGCACTTTCTCATCCACATTATTACTCTACACAAGTAAAATGGGCGGAAACATTTCATATACCTATCTATATTCATGAAGATGATAAAGAATGGGTGGTCCGCCCGAGTAAGCAAATTAAATTTTGGTCTGGGGAACATTTGATATTATCGGAAGAACTTACATTGCATCGGTTAGGTGGCCATTTTAAAGGTGGAACTGTTATGCACTGGAAAGACGGTAATGAAGGGAAAGGTATTTTGTTATCAGGTGATATTATACAAGTAGTTTCGGATCGAAAATGGGTAAGTTTTATGTATAGTTATCCCAATCTTATCCCATTACCAGCGAATAAAGTTAGAAAAATGGCAGAGAAAGTAAAAGGAATCCAATTTAGTCGACTGTATAATGCGTTTCATGGTGTTGTGATGGAAGATGCGAATAGGACTGTACAAAGATCTGCTGATCGATATATAAAAGCCCTACAAGGAGAATTATTTCATACGTAATAATATATATGGAAGAAATCGTTATTTCATCTCTATATTTGTATAACTAAGTTTATATGAATTTTATACTAAAGTCCTACTATGTATGAACGAATAGGTCTTTCAACTTAAGCAGTTCTCACACTAATGAGGGATATTAAACTAAATATATGTAACTTATAATGGCTACTATAAAGCTTTGGAAAATGAAAAGGAGGAGATTTGCATGAAGAATTGGGTTCAATTTAGAATTGCAAGACCAACAGATAAATTTGAAGAAGTTATAAGTTTTTACGAAACAGGATTAGGGTTAAAACGTATAGGGGAATTTCACAATCATGAAGGATATGACGGGGTTATGTTTGGATTACCGGGTGAAGAGTACCATTTGGAGTTTACTACGCATGTAAATGGAAGCCCATGCCCAGCACCGACAAAAGATAATTTACTAGTTTTTTATATGCCGAATAAAGATGAAATTGAAATAATCGCGAATCGGTTAAGTGAAATGGGCTACCATGAGGTGGAACCGGAAAATCCGTATTGGATAGAGAAAGGTACTACAATAGAGGATCCAGATGGCTGGAGAATTGTACTTATGAATGCATTTGAATAAAGAAGTTCTTTTCGTATGTAATAGAGTGCAACAAAATGATTTAGACAAAAATCCCTACAACGTTTGTAGGGATTTTTTATAGGAAAATATAGTTAATAGCGTAATTGAAATATAGAAAGTATTTTGACTAAGAACAAATGTTATAAATATGATGTATGACGGAGGTATAAAAGTATGATAGTAAACCATTTTGAAGAGTTTTCTAAAAATGTTGGAAATACCCCTCTCATTAAATTAGAATGCGAAGAAACGAAGAATCTTTCAATCTATGCTAAATGTGAATGGCACAACCCTACAGGATCGATTAAGGATAGAGCAGCACTTGGAATGATCAATAAATATTTACAAGAAGCGAACAAAAAACAACATATTTTAGAGTATAGTGGTGGAAGCTTAGCGAGGTCAATTGGCTATCTTTGTTATTATTTAGGGATTGAATGCACGTTAGTGTTAAGTTCTGCAACTGGTCAATCTCTATTAAATGAACTCGAATATTATGGTGCTAACGTAATCTTAGTTGATAAATGTAAGGGGTTTTACGCTGTAATTGAGAAGACAATAGAGATTAGCAAACAAAAACAAGAGTTATACTTTTTGTTCCAACATTATAATAATGCAAATTTATTAAGTCATATAGAAGGAACAGGCCGAGAAATTATTGCACAAATGAACGGAAAATCAATACACGCATGGGTAGCATCCGCTGGTACTGGTGGAACTCTAATCGGGGTCTATAAAGCAGTAAAGAAGTATACAAAAAATGTTGAGCTACATTTAGTAATGCCTGCCGAATTACCATATGGATCTGAACAACCGCCAAATGCTTTAAAGAAATATGCAGGATCAGGTGGATTCGGCCTAGGACGGAAACAACATTTCATAGAAAAGGAAGACAATTTGATAGAAAAGCAATGGACTTATTCATATGAAGAAACCTTGTATGAAATGGCCCGTTTTTATAAGGATACTGGTATGAAAATAGGAACGTCTGCGGCAGCGAATTTATTAGCTGCAAAACAACTAGGGAAAGAAAAAGGCGCGAATTTTAATGTAGTTACCGTTTTTCCGGATGCAGGCTCTATAGAAGAGTGGTCAGATGTAAAGAGTTTAGCCAAAATATAGCGGGGAAAAATTATTGAGAGAACGAACAAAGGTGGTTCCTTCGTTTATTTCTTATTTTATGGAAATTTGATACCATGAAAAACCTGTCTGTTTACAATGTGCAGGTTTTTCATGGTGTGATTGCGTAGTATACAAAAATTTCACATACCGTATTAAAAAAATAAATATAGGAAAATCAAAAAATAATGTAGAATATATCGTACATACCTATATGAAGTCAACAGAAAACATAAAAAGAGGTGGACATATGCTACTAGAAGAAGTCATGCAGCAACTAGAGGAATATGGAACGGAGCAAAATCGAAAAACGTATAAAAATCATGGGGCGAAAGAGCCGCTATTCGGAGTCAGTTTTGCGAATTTAAAATTATTAAAAAAGAAGATAAAAAAAGATCATAATTTAGCAATTTCATTATGGGAAACAAAAAATATGGATGCAATGACTTTAGCAACGTATATTTTAGAACCGAAGAATGTAACATCAGATCAGCTGAATAGTTGGATTAGGGATGTTGATTATTATTGTTTAATGGACGTTCTTATGACAGCTATATGTACGTCGCCAATCGCGATAGAAAGAATGGAAGAATGGACGAAATCTGATGATGAATGGATTGGGAGAGCAGGTTGGTCATTATTAGCGAATATCGCAATAAAAAATAAAAAGTTAGACGATAACTTCTTCATGCCGTATTTAGAAGAGATTAAAGTTCATATACATAATGAAAAAAATAGAAAAAGAGAAGCAATGAATAGCGCTTTAATTGCAATAGGGATTCGAAATGAAGCTCTAGAGCAACAAGCAATTGAAATTGCTCGTGAAATTGGAAAAGTAAAAATTGATCACGGTGCAACGTCATGTAAAACACCAGATGCAGAACCGTATATAAAAAAGGCTCGAGAAAGAGCAGAAAAAAGAAAGTAAAATAAGCGAAGGAGAAAAGAAAATGAAACCAATTGAAGCGGCACAAAGCATAATTACATCACAATTTCCGAATTGTGATGTAGCTTTACTGGGAGGAAGCGTTGTACGAGGAGAAGCGACAAAAACATCTGACCTTGATATTGTTATAGTCGATCAAAGTTTGTCATCTTGTTATAGAGAATCCTTCTATAGTAATGGATGGCCCGTTGAAGTATTTGTACATAATTTTGTAACATATAAAACCTTTTTTAAAATGGATTGTGATCGCGGGCGACCTTCTCTACCTCAATTAGTTTCAGAAGGAATTGTATTAAAAGGGGAAAGTGAAATTGTTGAGAAATTAAAAAAAGAAGCGAACGATTTACTAATTAAAGGACCAGATAAATGGACCGAAGAAACGATGAAACAGAAGCGCTATTTTATTTCGGATACTTTGGATGACTTCATTGGTGCATCAAAAAGAGAAGAAGAACTATTCATTGCTAATTTATTAGCGGAATTAATACATGAATATGTATTAAGAGTAAATGGCCAATGGCTTGGAAATTCAAAATGGTTTATTAGAGTTTTAAGAAGATATGATGACCATTATGCAGAACAATTTGTAGCGGCTTTTGATCATTTTTATAAAAACGGTGATAAAAATGTATTAATTAATTTTACAGAAAAGACGTTAGAACTATACGGAGGAAGAGTGTTCGAAGGATTTTCTATTGGCAAATAAAAAGGGGATAGTAAAATGAAAATACCATTCGTTCAATTAAGGGAATTGACACTAGAGGATGTAGAAGATCGATATCAATGGTCATTAGATACAGAAGTGACAAAACACTTAGTCGTACCAGATCAATATCCTCCGTTCACTCGTGAAGATACGAGAAAATGGATTGAAGCATGCATAAGTCGAAAGAATGGTTATGAACAAAGGGCTATCGTTACAGAAAACGATATACACATTGGCTGGGTAGACCTTAAAAATTTTGACAAAACAAATAAAAATGCGGAACTAGGAATTACGATTGGGGATAAAGAGTATTGGGGAAAAGGGTATGGAATAGCATCTCTATATAGTATATTACAGCTGGGATTCTTTGATTTCGAATTGGAGAAAGTTTGGCTACGTGTAGATGAGGATAATTTACAAGCTAGAAAGAGTTATGAAAAGGCTGGCTTTGTTTGTGAAGGACTAATGAGAAATGATCGATTACGTCAAAAGAAGTTCATTCATCGCTATCGTTATAGTATGTTAAAAGAAGAATATCAATCTATAATTAGTGGTTTATAAAAATATTATGTAAATTAAAAAGGGGTAGAGATACATGATTCGATTACTTACGAAAGAAGATGCAAAAAAATATTGGGATTTACGTTTACAAGCATTACAAGTAAACCCAGAGGCGTTTATAACAACTTATGAAGAGGCGATTCGTCAGGAAAATCCTATTGAGCGAGTTGAAGGGAATTTAACATCTACTATTAGTTGTACACTTGGCGCGTTTAATGAAGAAAAATTAATTGGTGTAGTCACTTTACTAACGGAAGAGAAAGTAGCATATAAGCATAAAGGCCATATCGTTGCGATGTATGTAGACGCACAAAACAGACGAAACGGGTTGGCACGTGAGCTAATTGCAAATGCAATTCAAAGAGCGCGGGATATACAACTAGAGCAATTGACATTAGGTGTTGTATCTACAAACGAACCAGCAAAAAATTTGTACGAATCAATGGGCTTTAAAACATATGGAATTGAAAAAAGGGCTATAAAGATTAATGGTGCGTACAGTGATGATGAACATATGGTGCTGTTCCTTTAAAGGACGGAATTTATCATGAAAGATCTTTATTTAGAAAAAAACATGAATCCGCAAGTAGCAATTTTGTATGCAACGGTTCGAGATACATATAAACGATTGCGAAATTTAGTAGAAGGTACTGAAGAGAAGGAATTATCTTTTAAAGGGTCTGAAAATAATGAAAATAGTATCGGACAGCTACTTCAACATTTAGCAGTTGTCGATTTACATTGGGTGTATCGCTTAAAGGGAGAAGAAGTTCCACTGGCACTAAAAAATAAATATGGGCCTATGTTGAATGAAGTGGGAGAACTGCCAGTTTTAAGAAAACACACGTTACAAGAGTTAATGCAAGATTATGAAGCAGTGCGACAATTGTTTTATGAAGAATGTATGAAACTAACAGAAAATGATTTAACACGGGAAGTTTTTTATGAAAAGGGTGAAAATGCGACAATAAGATGGGGCATATGGCATATAGCTGATCATAATCGGTATCATCAAGCGCATATTGGTCAGTTAAGAAAATTATATAGAGCTAGATTACATGTAAGTTAAAGTGCGTGAATTTTAATTATATTCATTTTGTTGTATAGTATTAAGAAGAAACTAAACAAGGGGTTTTATAATGAAAGCAATTGCAATAGGGATATTGGCATCATTTTTCTTTGCCTTTACCTTTGTTTTAAACCGGGCGATGGACTTAGAAGGTGGAAGTTGGATTTGGAGTGCATCATTACGGTATTACTTTATGGTACCAATGCTATTACTTATTGTTATGTATAGAGGCAACTTAAAGCAACTCTATCAATATATGAAAAACAATCCGAAAGAATGGTTGGTATGGAGTATTGTAGGTTTTGGTCTCTTTTATGCACCACTTAGTTTTGCTGGTGCATTTGGACCAGGGTGGCTTGTTGCATCAACATGGCAAATTACGATAGTCGCAGGGATTTTGTTAACACCATTTTTTGCGGTAGACCCATTACATAAAAAACTTCCGATGAAAGAATTAGTAATGTCGGGTATTATTTTATTCGGTGTTGTACTCATGCAAGTAGAACATGCTTCTTCTTTAGGAATTCGTGAAACCATTTTATGTGTAGTTCCTGTTCTCATTGCGGCGTTTGCGTACCCTCTTGGAAATCGAAAAATGATGCAAGTATGTAAAGGGGAATTAGATGTATTCCAGCGAGTTCTCGGGATGACATTAGCAAGTTTACCATTTTGGTTTTTACTATCTGGTTACGAAGTATCAACAGGTGGATTACCGTCAAGTAGTCAAGTTTTTCAATGTTTTATTGTAGCAGTTAGTTCAGGTTTAATCGCGACAGTATTATTTTTCTTTGCGACAGATCTTGTGAAAGATGATTCGCAAAAACTAGCAACGGTTGAAGCGACACAATCCGGTGAAGTTTTATTTGCTTTAGTAGGAGAGCTTATTTGGCTTTCTGCTCCAATTCCATCATCTTTATCTTGGGTTGGAATGAGCCTCGTTATTGTCGGAATGATACTGCATAGTTATGTGGCGGTCGTTGTGAAAAAAGAAGAAAAGATAACAGCGTAATGAGATTAGCTCCTTTTTATAAAGAGCTAATCTTTTTTCATAGAAAGGGATGAAGATATGAATTTGCAACGTGTTGAACAAATTGGAAGGGATTCAATTTTAAATGTACTACAGTATGCAGTCGGTCCAAGTGAAACAAGCTTAAAGAAAGCAGTACTATTTTATCAAAGTAATAAAGGTAGATTATATAAATATGAAGAAAAGGCTTGTATAGGTATTGAAGTAATTGGCGTAACGAAAGCACGAATATGCCATATAGCAGTCGCTCCGCAATATCGCCATAAGGGAATTGCATTGCAAATGATAAAGAAAGTAGTAACGATGCATCAGTTAACTTATGTAGAGGCAGAAACAGACAATGAGGCAGTTGAATTTTATAAGAGAATAGGTTTTCAGGTTAAAAGTCTAGGAGAAAAATATCCGGGGATAGAAAGATTTCATTTGTATTTTAAAAATAAAACATATTGAAATAATCTTAGAATATAATATCCGGAATAGGGTGTGAAGAGATAGTTTGTTTTGTATTTATCCGTTCTAATTGTAATAGCAAATATGTAAGAAAGCTTGGGATGTTTATCCCGCATTAACGGGCAGTAAGACCCCCACCTCAAAATTCAGCGGAAGCAAAGAAGTTAGGTGGGGGATCAACTGCCCGTAAACGCCCGATTGGTTCAACTAATAATCAGTGGGGGATGAACAAAACCTCCACTGATTAAAGTTTCACTTTATTTGATAATAAGGAAGTGAAATATGAGCAGTTCAATATGTGATGGAACACTTGAAAAGAAGCGTGCAGTCTCATTAGATTTAGCAAGGGGTACTATGTTGCTGTTAATCGTACTTGCTCATGCACCGCTGTATTTGTACGCTGCAGATCCTGGAATTATGCACAGAGTGGAAAGCAGTAGTTTCTTTGATCAAATTGTAAATCTATTTGGTATATTCATAATTGATAACCGTGCAAGAGCAATGTTTGCCGTATTATTAGGCTACGGTTTAGTTCTAGCATTTGAAGGGCAAAAATCAAAAGGGAAAAATGAAATTCGGGCTGTAAAAATAGTAAGAAAACGCTCCTTATATTTAATACTGTTTGGGATTGTGTTAGCGGTCTTAATTGGAGGGCAAGATATTCTTATGGCCTATGGTTTAGCGGGTATTTTTGTTAGTCCACTATTAAAGTGTAAAATGAAAACATTAATTCGAACGTTTATAATTATCGTTATATTGTATACCATTTTTATTCCAATAATATGGGGATTTAATATGCAATCAATAGGTGATTATGGTTTTTCACCAGATGTTTCGGCAAAAGACACGTATCTTAGTACTACAATGATACGATTACTTTTCTTTCCTATTATACCTGTACTCATCCATTTTATGTTCCCAATTCTTCCTTCTGTAATTCTTGGTTTGTGGATTGCTAGATATAAGTTATTAATAAAACCAGAGCAACAGTTAAAAAAATTATATTTTATAACAACTATAGGATTAGCAATTTCTTTAATAGGTGCTTTGCCTTTATCTTTTATAGGGACTATATGGTATCCAACTGTATTTACAGCTGGAATGATAAATGGAATCCATATTTTAACTGGAATTGCTGGAGGATTAGCATATGCAACAGGTTTCGGGATAATAGGGAGTAGATTGAAAAATCCAGGGTACTTTAGCCTTGCATTAATCGCTCTAGGAAAACGTTCATTAACATTTTTTGTTTTAAATGAAGCACTGCTTGTTATATGTTTATCACCAGTAGCATTTGATTTAGGAGGGCATGTAAGTAACGCTTTTGCTGCATTGATAGCAATATGTATTTGGATATTGTCTGTCATAGTAGCTTTAATAATGGAAAAAAATAATCTTAATGGACCATTAGAAATTTTATTGAGACGGTTAGTATATAAAAAATAAATAAAGTGAAAGACGACATAATACAAAATCGTCTTTCACTTTATTTTGGTGTACAGATAGACAATTCAGCTATTATAATATTTCATTTTCATTTAGGAAATAAATGGCATGAAAATATGTAAATATGCATATTGAGTATAGTTTGTAAAAAGTGATATTTGCATTATATAATATAGTTAAATGGAAAAATATAGATAAAAGAAATTAGGTGTATAGCACATGAGAATGGAAAAAAATAAATTTTTGCAAGTCGCTGCTTCAATTGGCGTGTCATCTTTTTTATTAACAGGTTGTGGTGACTATGAAGAAGAAAATGTACAACAAGAAAATACCGCTGTTAAAACGGATGGTGGGAAGCAAGGGAACGAACAAGAACCATTAAATTGTGATGATAAAGCCCCAACTACTGAAAATGTAGAAAAAGATGAGTTATGCAAGGAAAATAATCCATCATTTTCATCGTATCAAGAAAACTCTCACTTACCGATATTACCGTTCGTAGCAGGATATTTATTAGCAAGTAAAACTTCAAATATGAATTATACAGCCAAACCAAATGTAATGAAGAAACCATATACAAACAATGTTCTTTCTTATCGTGAAAAAGATGAGCGGAGAACTGGTGGCAGCGGTGGCGGAGGTTATTACGGCGGAACTAGTAGTAACAACGATTCTTCAAAGAAAGTGGATTTAAATAAACAACAGCCCAATCCATCAAATAAAGTGACGCCAGATACAAATACATCTAAATCATCTACGACACAAACGCCGAAAGTAAATTCTGGTTCAAGTGGAATCGGGAACACAAAAGCGCCAGCCGGATCATAAAGAGAAAGGATAATAGAGTCATGTATACAGAACAAGAACAGAAAGAGTATATGAAAATATGGTTTTCACTTGCGGAAGAGGCTGGTAGGAATGGTTTTACGTGGCCGAGTCTATTAGAGAATGAAGAGTGGAATCAGTATATGGCAACAGGGATGTTTCGTATGTCGGTAAACACATATACCGCTATTTCGAAAGCGACAGAAGAAATAATGTATGTGTTATATAGAACGTATCAATATATTGTACATACGACAGAAGATTTTCAAAAACTCGGATTCCCGCCTGAAACGTGGGAGATTGCGAGAATGAAACATACTGGTTTGTTTTCTTATTTTACAAGGCTCGACTTTATCGTAAATGGTGATGTTATTAAATTAATAGAAGTGAATTGTGATACACCAACAGGATATTTAGAACCTTCTGTTGCAAATGAAGTGTTGTGCCGTTATCACGATGTGAATCACCCGAATCATATTGAGGAGCATATTGTACAGGCATGGGAACAAATTAAACATGACTATAATATTGATCCTGAAGAAACGATATATTTTAGTAGCTATGATTGGCACGATGAAGACCATCAAACAGTCCAGTTTTTAAGAAGTTATTGCCTAAATCAGCCCACGGAATATATAGGAATTCAAGATATTGTAGTTACAGGTGATGGAATATATACGCCAAATGGCAAGCGAATTCATTATTTATATCGACTGTATCCAATTGAATATTTAGTTACAGATGTTGATAAAAATGGAAAAAGAATTGGTCTGCAGTTTTTAAATCATATAGCGCGAGGAAGAGTGCGAATTATTAATCCACCAGCCGCATTTGTAATGCAAAATAAAAGTGTACTTGCATTAATTTGGAAGCTTTATGAAAAAGCGGTTTTCTTCGAAGAAGAAGAGCGTGGTATTATTAATAAATACTTCCTACCAACATATTTTACAAATAAGCCATTTACAGAAAGAAATGAATCATTTGTTTCTAAACCTTTATATGGACGTGAAGGTGGGGGCGTATCTATATACGAAAATGATGAACTATTAGCTGAAGATAAAACGGAATATTACTTTGAACAACGGAAAATATATCAGCAATACATAGAAATGCCTGACTATACCATTGATACATGGGATGGTCCGTATACTGGTAAATTATTAATTGGCTCACATTGTATTAGTGGGAGAGCGGCAGGGTTATTTTTACGAGTTGGTGAGAAAATAACGGGAAACTTATCGATGTTTACTGGGGTTACGATTGAAGGATAAAATGAAAAGAAAAGCCCATCATTTTTGATGGGCTTTTTCGTCTATCTATAAAGTGTAAATTGAAATGGTAACTTTTTATTGCTGTGATGTAACACTTTCATCTTTCTTCATTTCAAAGATTTTCTTTCCATCTTCATCTACAATTTTAATAGTGTTTCTAAGTTTTGGTACACCAATATATAAAACGGGATTTTCATCTTGCCCTTTATCTTTTTCAATATGTAATACGATAACAGATGTGTCTTTTTCGTCTTGTACTTCTTTTACTGTAATTTTATCGTTTTTATACTTTTTTCCAAATGCTACATACACCATTCTTTTTCCTTCACTAATACTACCATTTGAGTAATGAATCATAGTTGGATCTTTTTGTGCTTTTTCATATAAATTTAATGGGCCATATCCGCCTTCATTATATCTGGATTTTTCTAACACCCAATACCCCTCATAGTCATTGTTAATAGAAACACATGCATGTAAAGAAATGAGCCCAAATAGTAGAAAAGGAAATAGAATTTTTTTCATTTGTTCACCTTCTTTTATTAATTCAAATGAATATACCATAGTTTAACTATTTTTTACGTAATAATACTACCATTTTTTTGTAGTATTGAATACGATCAAGTTAAAAATTAAGAAAAATATGATAATATATTTATATAAAAGTTTAAATTTTAATATACGTGGTTAGTGGGGGAACCGTTATGAAAATGAATGAAATAGTTGAGAGTACACAATTTCCGAATACAATTCAAACAATGACAAACGATTTAAAAGCACTAGGAGTCAAAAAAGGGATGACAATTATTGTTCATTCATCATTAAGTTCTATCGGCTGGATATCTGGCGGAGTGGTTGCAGTAGTAGAAGCTTTAATGAAAGTCGTTACAGAAGAAGGAACAATTATAATGCCAACACAATCTTCGGATTTATCTGATCCGAAACATTGGTCAAGGCCGCCTGTACCTGAAGATTGGTGGCAAATTATACGTGATAGCGTCCCAGCATTTGATCCACGTATAACACCAACAAGAGGAATGGGGAAAATAGTTGAATATTTTCGTACATACCCGAATGTAGTACGAAGTAATCATCCATTAGGAAGTTTTGCTGCATGGGGGAAACATGCAGAGGAAATAACAATGAATCATTCGCTATCGATGAGTTTGGGAGAGGAATCACCATTAAAAAAAATATACGATTTTGATGGGTACATATTATTAATTGGTGTTGGCTATGACTCGAATACGTCTGTTCATTTATCTGAAGTACGTTCTGGTGCATGTGAATTAATAAAAGTAGGAGCACCAATTATAGAAAACGGTGAAAGAGTGTGGAAAGAATTTGTTGAAATGGATTACGAATCAGATACGTTTGTAGAAATTGGTATAGAGTTTGAGCGAAAAGGAACTGTAACAATGGGGAAAATAGGTAATGCAACGAGCCGTCTTATGAAGCAACGTGATATAGTTGACTTTGGAACAGAATGGTTTCTTAAGAAAAATCAGTAAGGGATGGTTACAATGAAGGGGAAAAAAGTATTAATTACGAGCGGTGGTTGTTTAGAAAAATGGGATCAAGTACGGGGACATACGAATATGGCTAAAGGTACGATTGGAAGAATAATCGCAGAAGAACTTATAGCTAAAGGGGCACACGTTATATATTTACACGGCTATTTTGCTGAGAAACCGAACGATGTAAATAGAGGATTAGAATTACATCCATTTGAGGGAATTGTTGATTTGCAAGATAAAATGAAAAGTATCATTACGCATGAAAAAGTCGATGCGGTTATTATGGCAGCGGCTGGATCAGATTGGGTTGTGGAAAAGATTTGTGATCAAGATGGCAATGTTCTTAATATGGATGGGAAAATTTCAAGTGATATAGCACCAATTATACATTTTCAAAAAGCTCCAAAAGTATTGAAGCAAATAAAACAATGGGATCCGGAAACAGTACTCGTTGGTTTTAAGCTTGAAAGTGATTTAAGTGAAGAAGAACTGTTTGAGAGAGCGAAAAATAGAATGAAAGAAGCAAAGGCGAATGTAATGATAGCAAATTCAACACATTCTTTATATTCGCGAGGGGCTGTACACTATGTAATTGGACAAGATGGTAAAGGAAAGTTATGTAAAGGGAAAGATGAAACAGCGAAAGAAATTGTCAAAAGCTTAGAGATATTATGTAATCGTATTACTGCTTTGTAAAATTAAGTTTTTAGATAAGAATGAATCTGCATAGTATATAGGTAAGCGAAACTTTAATTAGTGGGAATTTTACTTTTACACGAATGTGAAGCATAAACCAATCAAGAGCTATACGCAGAATAATTGGTGAGGAGTGGATTCTATGGAACATTTATTAAAGCAAGCTATTAAACTTAGAAATGAAAAGAAATATGCGCAGTCTAGAGAAATACTTATAGGATTAACAAACTTTACAAAAGATGCAGAAGTACTGTACCAATGTGCATGGACACACGATGTCATGGGATTAGAAACAGGAGCAGTTCCGTATTATGAGCAGGCGATCGCAAATGGACTTGATGGTGAATCCCTTTGCGGTGCCTATATCGGTTTAGGGAGTACATATCGTTGCATTGGAGAGTATGAAAAGGCAATTGTGGTACTAGAAGCTGGAGTAAAGAAATTCCCTGAGAACGATCCGATGAGAGTATTTTTATCATTAGCAAAGTATAATGTAAACGAACATGAATCCGCAATGAAATTATTACTTGAAACAGTCGTGAAAGTAGATGAAGTAAAAGAATTTGAACGTGCCATTTCATTTTATAAAGACCACTTAAACGAGGTGTTTAAATAGAGGAGTGAACGTATGAGTGTCACACTATCGCGAAGGCGAAAAGGTATCTGGATTGGACTCGTATCTTGCATTATGTTATCCAACTATTTATTGTATGCCCTTCCCATTGTACCAGCTGCTCCAAAAGAAGTAGTGCTTGGGTCATTATTAGATTGTATGTTTGTAATTCCAGTCATCACGTATTTCTTTATTATTCGAAAAAGATACTCGTTAGCGTATATCTTTCCTGTCGTCATAGCTGGATATATATTTGCGAGATTTATAATTCCAAGCGACTATTTACAAGCTTTTTCATTCGTTTCTTATATAGTAGTGACGGGGGAAATTGCATTTGTAGCTTTACAATTGTTCCTTCTATATAAAATCGTGACAATGCTTCCTAAAATAATTAATAAATATAAAGCATATAAAAAAGAGTATTCTTCATTCTCTTATTCAATTGATGCAGCATTTGATGACACTATGAAAAGAAGTAAAGTTATAAATATCATGCTTACTGAGTGTAAGCTAATCTATTATGCGGTATTATCTTGGCGTGCAAAAGTACCAGATGACGAATTTACCTATTCCTACCATAAAAACACCGGTGCTATAGGTGTTTATATCATGATAATTCACGCAACAGCAATTGAAAGTATCGGTTTTCATTATTTACTTCATCAATGGAATCCAGTAATAGCTTGGATTTTATTTATTTTAAACGTATATGCGATGATTTATTTTATAGCTGAAATACAAGCGATACGTAAAAATCCAATTATCATAACAGAAAAACAAGTAATGATTCAAATCGGATTAGGAAAGAAAATCGTTTTGCCATTTACACAAATTGATAATATTACGTTCTACAAGGGGGAATCACTAACGGCAAAAGAAGAGAAAGAGGTATTGGATGCAACTGTTATGGAGTTCATAAAAGAACCTGCTACTTTTGAAATAACGTTAAAAGAGCCAGTAAAAGCGCAGGTGTTATATGGTTTTTCTAAAACAGTAAATCGTGTGCACTTAAATGTTGATGAGGAACGGAAATTTTATAATGCGATTTCTGAAAGATTAAAACTTATAAGTCATGAATAGTGAAAAACTCCTTCTAAAATAAGAGGGAGTTTTATTGTGTAATTGTAGACAACAATATAAACAACTACATACTTCTTAATTACTATATAAATGGATATAATTAAGGATAGAAATAGCATAAGGGGAACAAAATAATGAATCAATTACGTACATCAAAAATTGAAATTACAGAAAGAAAAATTCGGTATGATTCGACAATAGTGGATTACGATTGCTTATTGCTGAAAAAACAATCGGAAAGTATCGTGTTATTTCACGAGGTCCAGCATCCATTTACAATGACGGCACACGATACAAAGTTAACTATTCAAAAAGGAAGTTACACAATTGCATACTACTGGGAAGATCGTCCTTACAATTTATACGTATGGAGAGATAAGGAAGGGAATTATGTAGGCGCCTATTTTAATATCGTAAAAAATACACAAATAACAGAAGAAGTAGTTTCCTTCGAAGATTTAATTATCGATATTATGGTACTTCCAAATGGAGAATATTTCATATTAGATGAGGATGAATTACCGGAGCCGATAGAAAAATTTGAAGATGGATTTGTAAAAGAAGCTCTTCATACATTGACGGATACAATTCAAGAGTTGCTTCCTAAAATTATAATAGAAACTGCTACTGTCTTTAAAAATAAATAATGTTCATTAAAACCTAGTTGACTTATCGGAAATATTTGTATAATATGTAGTTAATTCTATAACAAGTGGCTGATTGGAGAAACCAAAGGCATTTTATCTATTGATAAAATGCCTTTGGTTTTTTTATTAGTTACATAACAGCTTAATCAATTAATCCGAATGATTCATATTAGGGAGGGTGAACGTGTGACCGTTTCAATTAAAGGGGTATCTAAGAAATTTGCGAAAGCGGTAGGTAGTGTTCAAGTATTAGAGAATATTAATTTTCAATTAGAGAAAGGGGATTTTGTTACAGTAATTGGTCCGAGTGGGTGCGGAAAAAGTACATTACTAAAAATTGTTGCAGGTCTAGATAATAATTTTGAAGGTGAAGTTGTTATTGACGGGGAGCCTATCTTAAAACCGAGTAAGAAACAAGGTTTTATTTTTCAAGAACATAGGCTTTTTCCATGGTTAACAGTTGAAGAAAATATCGCAGCAGATTTATCACTAAAAGATAAGTATGTAAAAGATAAGGTGAAGGAATGGGTTGAGATTGTTCGTTTGGATGGCTTTGAAAAGGCATATCCGAAAGAAGTTTCAGGTGGGATGTCACAACGTATTGCGATAGCAAGAGCTTTGTTAAGAGATCCGAATGTGTTATTACTTGATGAGCCGTTTGGGGCGCTTGATGCGTTTACTCGAAGTCATTTGCAAGAAGTACTGTTGAATATTTGGGAACAGAAGAAAACGACTATGATATTCGTTACACACGATATAGATGAAGCGATATACCTATCAAATCGAATTATCATTATGAGTGCAAATCCAGGGGAAATACATAAAGTGATTGAAAATAATTTACCTTATCCACGTAGTAAAACATCGGAATCATTCCAACAACTTCGAACGAAGGTGTTACAGCAGTTTGAACATGGTGGATTGATTCAAACAAGTATATAGGAAAAGGGTGAATATGTATGTATAAAAAAGTTAAGGCACTTTCTTTTGCTTTAGCTATTTCTTTATTTTTATTCGGATGCGAGAAAGGCACAGCAAGTAGTAAGAAGGAAGATGTAACAATCCAAATTGGTATACAACAAGGATTAAGTCCATTATTATTAGCGCAAAAAAAGGGGTGGTTTGAAGAGACGTTTAAAAATGAAGGAGTTAAAGTGAAATGGACAGAGTTCCAAAGCGGCCCTCCTTATTTTGAGGCTATCGCATCGAATCGATTAGATTTTGGTGAAGTTGGGAACTCCCCAGTCATTTCAGCGCAAGCAGCAGGTATTGGATTTACCGAAATTGCTAATACAAGTTATGCGAGAAAAGGAACAGGTATTCTCGTCCAAAAAGATAGCAAGATTACGAGTGTAAAAGATTTGAAAGGTAAAAAAATTGCAGTGGCAAAAGGAAGTAGCGCATTTAATTTATTGTATCGAGCACTAGATAAAGAAGGTATCGATGCAAAAGATGTAAATGTGATTCAGTTACAACCAGATGAAGCACAGCCAGCTTTTGAATCAGGATCAGTCGATGCATGGGCAATTTGGGATCCATTCATATCATTACATACGGTGAATAAAGGAGCGAAGGTTATTGCAGATGGTGAAACATTAAATGTCTCTTCACCAGAGTTTTTAATTGCAAGAACAAAATTTGCGAAAGAACACCCAGAATTAGTTGAGAAATTCCTCCAGGTTTATGAAAAAGCACGTGTATGGCAAGAGGCAAACTTAGATGAAGCAATAAAAATATACACGTCTGCTAAGAAGATAGATGCAGAGATTGTAAAAGAAGTGTTTCATCACGACAAACCAATTTTAGTTCCAGTAACGAAAGAAATAAAAGCGGAGCAACAAAAGACAGCGGATTTTCAATATAAGCTCGGTTCTATAAAGAAAGAAATAAAGACTGATAAAGTTGTAGATAATTCTTTCGTAGAAAAAGCATTAAAGGCGAAGTGAAAAGAGGTTTTGTAAATTGGGGAATACGAAAGCTGTTATTAAACGGGCGAGTATAACGATAGAGAAAACCAACGTGAAAAAAGTACGGAAGACGAATGTAAAAGGTTTAATACGGGCAATTATTATACCGATTATCGTATTAGTTATTTGGCAGTTAGCTGGTGTACTCGATCTTGTTTCTAAAACTGTTTTACCAACGCCATTCGATATTTTTCTTGCTTTTCAAGAACTAATAAAAACAGGAGAATTATTTGGCCATTTAAGTATAAGTGTATTCAGGGCGGCGGCTGGTTTCTTTATCGGCGGGAGCTTAGGAATTATTTTAGGAACGATTGTTGGGTTTTCTAAAAGAAGTGAGCAATATTTAGATCCGTCAGTACAAATGTTAAGAACTGTACCTCATTTAGCTGTTGCGCCACTTTTCGTATTATGGTTTGGTTTTGGCGAAACATCGAAAGTATTATTAATTGCGGACGGTGCATTTTTTCCTTTATACGTAAATGCGTTTTTAGGGATACGAGGTGTAGACTCAAAGTTATTTGATGTTGCGAGAGTATTAGAGTTTAATAAACGAAAATTAATTACGAAATTAATTTTACCTGCAGCATTGCCTAACCTTTTACTTGGAGCAAGGTTATCGTTAGGTGTTGCATGGGTGAGTTTAGTTGTAGCAGAACTTATGGGATCTACTGAAGGTATTGGCTATATGATTATGGATGCAAGGCAATTTTCAAATACAGATATTGTATTTGTCGGTATTATAATCTTTGCATTTGTCGGGAAGTTTTCTGATTCATTCGTCCGTTTACTAGAAGTGAAGTTTTTAAGATGGCGAGATAATTTTAAAGGTGAGACAGGGAATTAACATATAAAGTGAAACTTTAATCAGTAGGGGGTGTTCATTCCCTACTGATTATCAGCCCTCACCAATCGGGCTTTTACGGGCAGTTGTTCCCAACCTAACTTCTTTGCTTTCGCTGAATTTTGAGGTGGGGAACTTACTGCCCGTTAATGCGGGATAAATTATTAGGGGTAATTTAAATAGAGTGTGTTAGTATACGTTTCAGAATAAATAAGGGGTGTGTAAAGGTATGGAATTATTATGGTTTATCCCGGCTTATGGAGATGGTCGATATTTAGGAACGACAAAACGAGGAAGAGCAGCTGAGTATGGTTATTATAAACAAGTTGCTGAGGCGGCTGATTATTTAGGATATACGGGTGTTTTACTTCCAACGGGTCAAGGATGTGAAGACCCTTGGGTGTTAGCTTCAGCTCTTGCTGCTGAAACAGAAAAACTAAAATTTTTAGTAGCAGTGAGACCAGGATTAATGTCACCTACAGTTGCAGCGAGGATGGCAGCTACATTTGATAGAATTTCAGATGGTCGATTACTTATTAATGTAGTAGCTGGAGGAGATCCCGTTGAACTGCAAGGAGATGGATTGTATCTTGAACATGACGAAAGGTATGAAGCAGCGGCTGAATTTTTAAAAGTTTGGAAATCGACCTTGCAAGGTGAAACGATCTCATTAGAAGGAAAACATATTAAAGTTACAGAAAGTAAAGTCGTGTTCCCGCCAGTCCAAACACCGTATCCTCCTATATATTTCGGAGGGTCATCAGCTGCTGGAAAAGAAGTTGCAGCTGAACATAGTGATGTATATTTAACGTGGGGAGAGCCACCTCAGCAAGTAAAAGAGAAAATAGAGGAAGTAAGAAAACTTGCAGAAGAGAAGGGACGTACGGTACGATTCGGTATCAGGTTGCACGTAATTGTAAGAGAAACAGAAGAAGAAGCATGGGAAGAGGCAGAACGTTTAATTCAATATGTAGATAATCAAACGATTGAGCTTGCTCAAAAGACATTTGCAAGATATGATTCAGTTGGCCAAAAACGGATGACATATTTAAATAAAGGAACATGGGAGTCGTTAGAGATAAGCCCAAACTTATGGGCTGGAATCGGACTTGTAAGAGGTGGTGCAGGCACTGCACTTGTAGGAGATCCGCAAACGGTAGCGGAAAGAATAAAAGAATATGAAGCGTTAGGAATTGATACATTTGTTTTATCGGGATATCCTCATTTAGAAGAGGCATATGAAGTGGCAGAACTGTTATTCCCTTTATTGAAAGATGAGAAGAAACAAGAAAATAAAATTGTTGGTGAAATGATAGCTGATGCATTTGCATTAAAAAAATAATGAGAAAAAACCCGCAAGCGATTCGCATGCGGGTTTTCATCGTAAACTATCAGGAAATATGGTAAAATTAAATAGTAACTTAAGGTACGGTTGGTTGTTCAATTATCACTTCTCCGAATAGGAGGGGGGTGATAATACATGAGTGAAATAGCGTTGCTACTGCAGGGTGGACTGTTTCTCGTTGCATTGTTAACGTTCGTCGTCGTTTTAATAGACAAGCTCAAAAAATAACAACCCACCTAAGCCAATAGAATGTGGGTTGTTTTGTTTGTAAGAAACAAATAGGATAAGTGAACAATCCAATCTGCTAAGTTACGTGGACTAGTGTGTAGCCGCACACTAGTCTTTTTTATTTATATACAATTTATAATTAGTTTATGTGATTGTATTGTTCTTTTCATACTCATTATAACACAGTGTCTTTTCATGAAGAAAGGAGACCGTATGTTCTGATTTTGATTAAATAGTAGATGGTGTTTCTTTAAATAACCCATCCATATACTGTTTTAAAGTTTGGACATAAAATTCTTGCTTATTCACATTATTTACGCCGACAATTGGCGATGCAAGTTCATATCGCTTTTCTGATAAATGAACGACAACATCAAAGATGTCAAACAAACGAATGAAGCAGAAGAGGCCGTCTTTATCGCTAAGTAAAATAAAGTAATGGTTTTCACTATTTGTATTTAATGTATTCCATAATGAACTTTTGCTTAAGTCACGAACAATACTCTTTTCTTTTAATTCCATGAAATCGGCATTTGATAGAATATTAGAAATATCAATTGCATCTGGATCTTCAAAGTAGCCATCAATTGTTTGTACAGCGAAAGCGTAAGCCATTTTTAATACGCTCATTTTGTATTTACGGTTATCTAAAAGTAATTCACGTTGAATAGAGCTAGCTACTTTCGTTACACGTTCTTCTTTCCAAATTTCATTATGTAGAGAAATATCGTGCTTTTTACATAGTTTCATAATTAATGCATTGGAATAAAGTATTTCATCACTTACTTCAACAACATCTGTCTCAGCCGCCGCAAGTTCCTCACCATGCTCATTTGTATAGAGAGGGGAGTCGATTTGTTTTTTCATTTGCTCAATCTTAAATTGACTTAATTTATGCCTAATTAAAGGGCGATCAATATTTGTTGTCATTTGTTCATGACAAGTATCACAAATTGAGTTTGTGAAATAATAGCCACATAATATTTCTGGGATGACATATTGTTCACTCAGTTCTTTCGTATCTTTTCTGCAAATGATGCATTGTGTCATTTTTATCACCTTTACCTGCAAATTTGTATGTATTCTCATTGTAGTGTATTTATTGGTATTTTGGAATATTGTAAAGGAAAATATTATGTGAAATTAAAGTTTAATTTGGTACAATAAAGAGAAGTGCTAGTTTAAAGGAGGACGTTTGTTTGAAATCGAAAGTGCACTTTTGGACATTAGAAGTGCTAATGGTTGTAGGAATCATATTTATTTGCACAAAAATATCGTTTCTCTTTCAACCGATTGGTATCTTCATATCAACATTGTTTTTCCCAATCTTAATCGCGCTTTTTTTATACTTCATATTTAATCCTGTATTAGTCTTTTTGGAGAATAAAAAAGTACCTAGAAATTTAGCGATTCTACTGTTATATCTTTTTATCATCACATTAACTGCGGTTGGCGTTGGAGTAGTTGTTCCGACGATTTCACAACAGTTAATGGATTTAGTGAAAAATATGCCAGGGTATATAAAAGAGGGAAAAGTATACATACAAGATTTATCACATCACAGATTGTTTGAATGGTTATCTACACAAAATTACGTTTCCATTGAAACAATTGAAAAAAATGCAATTGAATACTTAAAGGATATACCAAATACAATTACGTCGAGTGCAACGGCTTTATTTGGTATCATCACGAACGTTGCGTTAGTTATCTTTACAGTACCGTTCATTTTATTTTACATGTTTAAAGATGGGCATGCCTTTCCAGGAAAAGCGGTTAGCTTATTACCAGAGTCTTACCGTGAAGAAGGACTTCGTATCATAAAGGAAACGAATGAAACGTTATCTGCATATATTCAAGGGCAAGCGCTCGTTTGTATATTTGTTGGTGCTTTTACTTTCATCGGTTATTTAATTATCGATTTACCGTACGCTTTTGTTTTAGGAATTATTGCAGCATTTACAAATATCATTCCTAACTTAGGTCCATTTATCGGTGCGGCACCAGCTGTTATTGTAGGTTTGTTCGTATCTCCGATGCAAGCATTGTACGTAATTATTATTGTTACAATTGTACAACAGTTTGAAAGTAATATTATTTCACCACGTATTATGAGTTCGAAATTAAATATTCACCCGTTAACAATTATTATCTTAATTTTAGGGGTAGGTAATTTCGCGGGAATTATCGGAATGATTTTAGCAGTACCGGTTTATGCAGTAACAAAAACAGTTGTTTCAAACTTAGTAAGATTGTTTAAAACGAAACGAAATAATCGAAAATAGTATATGTTGAGGAAGATACACCGCTTTTTAAGTGGTGTATCTTTCGTTTGTTAATCAATATAAAAAAGTGTATTAATGCGATTTTATTATATGTTTTTTATATATCAAATTTAACGGTAAATTTGTGGGATTTAAGGTCTATAAAACTATGTGGAATCCCTCTGAACTATCCAAATCATTTCTTTACACCGTACTATCAACATCATAATCGACTCCTTTCAAGTTAATTCATATAAATTATAGGTGAGTGTAATATTTACTTTTACAATCACGAATTTCATCAATAATTTGTTTATACTGTTGCTCTTGTTTTAATTCATTTTGAGAAATCGTTTCTTTTTGAATCGTAATAGTTAAAAAGAAAAGGTGAAACTTCATATGTGAATTCCTCCTTTCAAATGGGAATTACAAATGACTACAGTAATGACTCTGTCTTTCTTTTACATAATCCATAGCTTGATTAATTTGACGTTCGTGAAGCATTTCAGTTTCAGAAAAATTATGTTTTTGAATGGTAATGGTTAAAAAGAATACTTTAAATTTCATTAGATTTTTACCCCTTTATAAGTTATTTAGAACAGACGATTGTAAAAAGAAGATTGAAGCTCTTTTACTTCGTCCATAGTAGTTTGAACGTGTTGATCGTGTAAAACCTCATTTTGTGAAAGCTTACGTTTTTGAATGGTAATGGTTAAAAAGAATGCTTTAAATTTCATGAAGATATTGCTCCTTTAAAATATATTTTTAATACATTTGTGTATAGTATGAAATTTTAATGTCAGTTATTTTATCAGTTGTTTGTTTTACTTGTTGTTTACGAATGATTTCATCTTCAGATAAAGTGTTTTTCTGAAGTGCAGTCGTAAAAAAGAAAATATGAAAAGTCATAAATGAATTCCTCCTTTCGAAAAGGAATTACAGGTGATCACAATAAAGCACTTGGCGCTCCTTAACATCATCCATAGCTTTTTCAATTCGTTCATTATGAAGCAGTTCCGTATTGGAACGTCTATTTCTTTGAATCGTAATACTTAAAAACAATACGCTAATATTCATTGAATGTTGCTCCTTTCTTTAAAAAATAATATAAGAGACTAAAAAACCGCACAAAAAAACCACAGGAAGATACAGTTCTCCTACGGCTGGGCGTGAAAAAGCCACAGGAAAGTATACGACCTCCTGTGGCGAATTTATGAATTAAAAGAAATAATGTACGTTCTTCAATTCTCCATTAGGGTGGTCGAATTCATATTCAATTGTCCGAAAAACAAAGGTGCAGCTAACGCAAAAGTTAATGCATGTAATTGTAATTTCATCATTTTCTTCGACCTCCTTTTAGAATTTTTTTCTTACGTTAGTAAGTATATACAATTAATGGATAATTGTAAACATAAAAATTGAAAATTTTTAATTTTGATTAAAATGCTTATATTTAAAAGGGATTTGAAAAGCAGTATAGTAAGTAACGAAATATCGATAAAAATGGGGGATGCTAAATGAAATATATGCATCGTAATGTGCTCGTTATGCTAACAATTTTTTTATTTATGACGGCTTGTTCTAACGGAGAAAGAATACAAGATATATCTGATGTTAGGTCAGATGATTTTAAGAAATATACTGGAACGTACGTTGGTAATAATTCAGATGTGGTTGCAATTGTTAAAAATTTACCCGGTGGTGGAACAGTTCAAAGTATAAGTTTAGAAAATGAAAGTATAAAAGTGAACTATGGTGCAAAAGAGAATGAAAATCTGACAGAGGATATGATTGAGACATATTGGTTTGATGGGAAAGATACGATGAAAAAGAACTTTCTCTTTAACGTGATTTATCTTGCAGTTTTAGTACCAAATGCAAAAGGTTACGAGTTTCAAGTAGAAAATAAAATGTTTACGATAAAGAGGGAAGCTATACTATCAATCCTGTATGGGAAATTTGATGATTTCCTAAAAGAAAAAGATATATGGGATAAAAATAAAGTAGTAAAGTTCCTTAGGGATAATAACGAAAACATTAAAATGCTTGTGAATGATAAAGATTTTCGTAAATCTTATTTCACTAAATATCCAGTGAAGCAGTTGAAATAATTGTTGAAACTACGGTTTATTTAAGAGAGTCATTCTTAAACGAATGATTCTCTTTTTATATATAAGAAATTTATGGAAAAAATAATTGAAATGCGATATGGTTAATTACATAAGTAATGAACCTATGAACCTAAGGGGGTGAAATTGTGAAACCTACTCTGGAGCAAAATAAATTAATATACTTACAAATTGCGGAAACAATTGAATCTGATATTTTAAAAGACATATTGCTTGAAGAAGAACAAGTGCCATCGACAAATCAATTTGCAAAGATGTTACAAATAAATCCAGCTACTGCAGCTAAAGGGGTAAATGTATTAGTGGATGAGGGGATTTTGTATAAAAAGAGAGGGATCGGGATGTTTGTTGCAAAGGGAGCGAAAGAATTCGTATTAAAGAAGCGTCAAAATACTTTTATGACCGAATATTTACCTAAAGTGTGGGAAGAAGCAAAAGTACTAGAAATATCAAAAGACGAATTGATGAATATGATTCAAAAGATTACAAAGGAGGGGAAAGAGGGATGATTGCACTTGAAACGAAAGATTTAACGAAAAAATATAAAAAGAAAATAGCTGTAAATGAAGTAACTATTTCATTGGAAGAGCATAAAATATATGGTTTGCTTGGAAGGAACGGAGCAGGGAAAACGACACTATTAAATTTACTCGCAGGGCAAATTATTTCAAGTAGTGGAAGTGTATCAATATTAGGTGAAAATGTATTTGAAAATAGTAAAGCGATGCAAAATATTTGTTTCGTTAGAGTGAAAGAAGGAGCTCATTTAAGTTATAAAGTAAAAGAAATTTTTAAGATGTGTAGCATGTTTTATAAAAATTGGGATGGAGAGTATGCTGAAAAACTTGCTGATAAATTTCAGCTTAATATGACAGAGAAATACCATAAACTATCACATGGTATGCAAACAGTCGTTGGAATAATACAAGGACTAGCAAGTAGAGCACCAATTACTATTTTTGATGAACCAACTACAGGTTTAGACGCAGCGCATCGTGAGTTGTTTTATAGTTTACTATTAGAAGATTATGGCGAGCATCCTCGAACAATTATATTATCAACACATTTAGTAGAAGAAGTAACTCATGTAATTGAAGAGGTAATCATCATAAAAGAAGGAAGATTAGTTGTTCAATCATCAGTGGAAGATTTATTACAACAAGGACATATTATTTCGGGGAAAAAAGATAAAGTGGATGAGTTCTTAATTAATAAAAAAGTTTTAAATCGAGAAGTTTATGGAAATAAGGGGATTACTATTATATGGGAAAAACTTTCTAATGAAGATTATTACTCTCTTGAAATAGAAGGGTTAGTAGTTGATAGAATTACATTACAAAAATTATTTATTCACATAACTGGTGGTGAAGTGGAATGACAATGTTAATGAAGCAGTTGAAGTTACATATAAATTTTCATTATAAAGCAATTTTAATATTTTGGATTACAGCTTTACTTATAAAAGGAATCGCAAGTGTAATGGATTTTAAAGAAATAAGAGAAGGATTTTTACAACATATATTAAATAACCCTTCGATTGTAATTACATTGTTTATAGTAGTAAGTACTTTTATTATACAGGATGATGTGTTTCGTTTAGCAGTTTCATTTGGAGTAACGAGATTACAGTTTTTCATTGGATCAGTTTGCTATATCATATTACAAGTTGCGGTTTTCTCATTCCTTCAAGTGATTATTTTACAAAATACATTGTATAGAACAGTAAATATTAGTTTAGGAGAACACTCAGTTAAACAGTTTATTGTACAACTATTATTGTATGTTACAATTGCAACTTTTTTTCAAGTAGCAGTAGTGATTAAGAAACGTTTTAAGTGGATTGGTCTTATGATAGGCGGAACATTTTTTATATCATTGAATAGTGTACTTTATGCAGAAGTAGGAATACAGGATTTAAATTCTACATCTAATCTATCTTTAATAGATATCCCATACTTTATTGTCATTTCAATTGTTTTAACTATCGTCTATATCGTGACTAGCGGTATATTTATTCGAAAAGTATCATTTGAGCAAACCATTTAAAGTATAATTAAGTATATATTTTGGGAGAGTAGGAAAAACAAATGGGAGACACTTCTTCACTAATAACCGTCTTTGTATGCATTGCACTACTAATATTTTGGCGTCGTTACCGTTCATGTACAAACCGATAAAAGGAACAGGAAAACGAATTTTGTGGCCATTACTATTTTTAACGCCAGGGATAATATGTTTTTTTGGTCCCGTACATCCAGCTATTTTACAAGTAGTTTTAGCAGCATGCATTGGGATTCTTTTCGCCGTACCACTTATAATTTTAACAAATTACGAAAGAAGAGATGATGGGAATATTTATACGAAAAAAAGCGCAGCTTTTCTAATTACTTTTATTGCACTTGTTGTTTTAAGATACGGTTCAAGGCAATATATTGTTGATTTGGATCCACAAACGATTGGTTTATTATTTTATGTCGTTGCCGTTTCGTATATTATTCCATGGAGAATTGCTTGTTATATAAAATTTAGGAAAGTTTGGCGGGAAAATAATAATCCTGCTATATGAAAACTTCTCATTTGAGAAGTTTTTTATTTTTAGATGTAAGCAAAACAATTTGTTGAAGTACAGGCTGCCATACAATATGATAAATATAAAAAATTAAGGGGAAGTAGGGGATATAAAAATGCGTACCATTTTACTTTTTCTAAATAACATGTCCATCCATGAAATAGAGGACATTAGACTAGAGCATGATCCTTTATTCGGATTAATCCCACCGCATGTTACAATTGTATTTCCGTTTGAAAGTCCTATTTCAAATGATGAGTTGAAATTACATATTTTGAATGTATCAAAAAAGATATATAATATAGAAATTGAATTTGCGAATCAAATAACGAGTGAAGGAGCATATTTGTTTTTACGAGTTGAAAAAGGGAAAGAACAAATAGAAGATCTACGTAATATCCTGTATACAGGACCTTTATTACAGTTTTTGAAAGAAGACATTCCGTACATCCCGCATGTAACAGTCGGGAGAAAAGAAAGTACTAAGCTAGCTGCTGAAGTAGTTAAAAGTATTCCTAGTTTTCATGAGAAATTAAATTGTGTGATTAATAGAATTAGTGTGGAGCGAATTGGAGAGAACGAAGAGTCAATTATTGAATTTGAAGTACCATTGCAAAAAAGCTGACAAAAGTCAGCCTCTTTATTTTGTAGCATGAAGTAAAGCGCCAATCGCACCACTATAACCATTATCTTGTAAAAAGATTGGTGTTTTATTTTGATATTTTGTGTAGCTACTAATAATATTTTGAAGGTGTACATTATTACATAGAGTCGAACCAATATAAATAATATGGTCAATGTTTTTTGCCTCGGCGAATTGAAGGCTTAATGCAGTAACGACTTCACCGACAAGTCCTTGTACAGTAGCAATTATATCTGAGCTACTATAATTTGAGTCTGTAATAGCGGCTTTACCAAAATTGCTTGCAGTTAAACTATTATTAATAGGAGAGAGAATACCACCATAAATATCTCCCACCGTAATATCTAGTTCTTTTCTAGAACCTATTTTTGTAAGAGGGATTACATCTTCAAAATAATCAATATTTGTTAATAATTTTGAAAGTCCCATAATAGTACCTCCGCCAACTCCAGTTCCTCCAGCTCGAATATAATGGTCATTATAAACGTAATGGATAGAAGTACCTGTACCGATATTTGTTAAAATAAAGTTGTTTATAGAATGATTTTCTTCTTTTAATATGTATCGTACACCTGCAAGAGTAGCTTCAAATTCATTTAGCTCTACTATTGTATATGCATCCGAAAGTAGTTGTTGTAATAGTTTCGCTTTACCACCTGTAATACATATTTGTTTCATTCTATTATTGCTCTGAAGCCAATCTATAATTTTATCTTGTTCATGTGAATAAAACTTTTCAAAAGCTAATTCCTTTTTTTCATTAAAATAAGCAAGTTTCGTTAATGTTCCTCCAGCATCGATACCGATAGTTCTTTCCATTTTCCTACTCCTAACTACGTAATATATTTATCTTATAAGCCCAATTGGCGTGGGATAGATATCCCGGGCGGATCAAATAGTGATTAATCTGCTTGATATATTAATAGTTTTTTTATAGTTACAATAGGGTGGCTGTTAACTGTTGCCGTACCTGTACCGAGAACAAACCCTCGACGGTTACGTGTTAGCTCATAATGTAAATCAAGTTTATCACCAGGGTATGCTTTCTCATGGAACTCAACTCCGTCTAATGAGGAGAGAAAGCCTAATCCTTCAGAGTCACTTGTATTTACAAATGCACTAAGCTGAGCAAGTGCCTCTACAATTAACATATGATGCATATGTTTTTGCGTAGCATTTATAAACCATTCGTTATTTGTAATGAGTTTGTATCCTGTCACGGATTCACCTTGTTTTAAACTTGTTACTTTATCAATCATTAAAAATGGATAACGATGGGGTAGTGTATCTTTAATGTGCATATGAAAGTACCTCCAATAAATAATACCCCTGCTAAAGTTAAGCAGGGGAGTAGTAACTAATTTTTAACTAATTCCTCTATTATTTCAAGAGAAAAAATGCCGCTATTTCTAATGTTTTCAACGACTTGTTCTAATACCGCTTTATCTTGAACAAGAGCAATACGTACAAAGCCTTCTCCGTGAGGTCCGAATGCATGACCTGGTGTTACCACGACATTTGCACGATCCATTAATGCATAAGCGAATTCTAGAGAAGTCCATCCTTTCGGTATTTCAGCCCATACGAACATACTGCCAGCTGGCTTATCGACATTCCAGCCAAACGTTCGGAACCCATCGACTAAAGTATCTCTACGTTCTTGATAAATGGTGCGGTTTTTCTCGCAAAACTCCGCACCATTTCTTAGTGCTGTAGATGCTGCTTTTTGAATAGGCAAAAATACTCCATAATCTGTATTAGACTTAAATTGCGTAAGCGCTCCGACAATTTCCTCATTTCCAATCATATAACCAATGCGGCTACCTGCTAAACTATAACTTTTTGATAAAGAGTTTATTTCTACGCCAACTTCTTTTGCACCAGGTACAGAGAGGAAGCTAATTGGTTTGTTGCCATCGAAATAAAATTCAGCATAAGCAAAATCATGGACAACAATAATATTATGTTTTTTCGCGAATGCGATTACTTCTTTAAAGAAATCTTCATGTGCCATTGCTGGAACTGGATTCCCTGGGAAGTTCAAAATCATCATCTTTGCTTTATCGGCGATTTCTTCAGGGATAACTTGTAAGTTAGGTAAGAAATCATTCTCTTTCTTTAATGGCATGTAGTACGATGTTGCACCAGCCATTTGAATACCTGTTTCATAAGCTGTATATCCTGGATCAGGAACTAATATAATATCTCCTGGATTTGCATAAACCATCGGTAAATGAACGAGTCCATCCTGTGAACCCATTAATAATAAAATCTCTTTTTCAGCATTTAATATAACGTTATGAGTGTTATTGTAATATTCAGTTACAGCTTCGTGAAATTCTTGAATACCTGTTAATGTGTATCCATAGCTTTCTTTTTCACTTGCTGTATGTACCATTGCTTCTCTTACGAAATCAGCAGGAGGCATATCAGGATTTCCGATACTTAAATCAATCATTTTATGACCTGCTGCAATTTTCTCTTTTTTATAGGCCCCTAATTCACTAAATATAGAAGATTGGAATGCTTTCATTCTAGTTGCTAACGTGTAAGTCATCAAAACCCCTCCTAAAAACAGTGCTTTCTTTCTACGTATTTAATTATTCTGAAAACACATGTTTACATTTTATCACTTTTTTATGAAAATTAAAACGATTGACAAATTTAGAGGAAGGGATAGTCTATTTTGAAAGAGGGAAATGTTTTTGAGAAAGCTTTCTAAAGTGAAATAACGCAGAAAATATTTCCTGCGTCTCATCTGAAATGTAATCATTTCTTTTTATATGTACATAATTTTTCAGCTGTCAAAAAATATACATTTAATGTATCATCGACAACCTTTAAAGTTTGATCTGATGTAAATGAGTTGCCATAATCAATGTGATATACATTAGAATTTTTGACAAATGAACCTTTATATAAATCTTCTTTTTTATTTGTAGTTTGCATTTCTACTAAATTTTGAACAATTTCCTCTTTATTTTCTTTTTTGACAACTGTTTCAAATTTATAATATACAGGACATTCACCGTTTTTATTGTCAACGACTTCCCAAGAACCGTATATATCATTCTTGTTGCAGCCACTAAGTAAAACGATCAGTATAGGAAATATAAGTAGATATTTTTTCATTTTGTGCTCCTTTCTTATTATGGCTAATAAACGTGCGAATACGATAGAAATATTGTAATAAATAAAGTTTAAATTTTTTTAAAGAATTACTTAATTTCACATAAAAATTGGGAAAAGTATAGCAAAAATAAAAGACATGAATTTAGCGTAATACTAGTTTTTCATGCCTATCAGTATAATTTTTGCTATGCCTTTTTGAGGATAAATGAGGAAGAAAGTAGGATGACTATTCCATTTAAAATATATACACTTGCAATAATAAAGGCTAACGTACCTACGCTAAATCCACTTTTATCGAATATAGAAGCGAATGCTGTAGTAGTCAAAAAGACAATGGGAGTTAACAATAAGAAAACGAAACCTGCCACAATTCGCCTTTTAAAGCTATGTTGAGAAAGGGAAATGGTTAAAAAGTTTAGGGTGCTAAATATAACTATTACAAAAATAAAGATAATAAATAACTGCATGCCATCATACATTTTCGCAACTCCTTTATTTATTATTTATATACTATATTCGAAAGCGAAAGGGGGACTCCTTTAAATCGTTTCACTTAACATATTAAATGGTTTTTTATAAAACAAAAAGGCATGGCCCAGTATAAAACTGAATCCATGCCCAATAATGTTTAAGTTATAAATTCGCAGATTGCGAAGGTTGTTTTTCATAATGTTTCTGTTTAGAAAGGGAAATAGAAATAATCAACAACGAAACGACTCCGAAGATGAGAACCATATATTGCAACCCAATCGTATCTAAGAAGAAGCCAGTTCCAAGTAAGACAATTTGGAACATAACTCTCTCAAACATATTACGGAATGAGAAGAGGCGGCCGTGATAGCTTTTTTCTACTTTCGTTTGGAAAATTGTCGACATAATAGGGAAGAAACAGCCGACACTAAAACCAAACAAACCAAATGATGTAAGAGCCATCCATTTTATATCGCTAAAGAACAATGAAAGATGTGCAAAAGCGGTACAAACTGCGAAGAAATATAGTAATTTTTCAGGTTTAAAATGATCAGATAAACGTTTAATAACGAAGGCACCTAACATAAATGCAACACCTTCAATTGTATATATGAATCCTTTAATCGTTGGATCATGTTGCATTTCACTAATGTTAATAACCATTAAATTAAAACCAGCAATAAATAATAGTGGGATGATACTTAATATAAGTGCTGTGAAAGCAATAGGAATTCCTTTTAAAATACGAAATACTTCCATAAAACTATTATCTTTTGCAGCCTGTTTACTTGGCACTGTTGATTTTTTATCTTCAAATTGTAGAAAGAAAGTTGAAAGGAACAATAGAGCATATGCAGCCATTGAGAAGGCATACATATATTGTAAACTCATTACAACTAAAAGAATTCCACCTAGTGAAGTACCTGCAATACGAGCGATTGTACCAACATTCATATGTACACCGTTCATTTGTAATAACTCATGTTCACGTACGATGAGTGGAATTACAGATTGTAATGCAGGGAAATAAAATGCGGCTGAAATTTGAAGTGCAACCATAAAGGCGATCATAAAGGCTATACTTTCAAATTGAATAGCGAAAAACATGAAAATAACACTTAAAACCCGACCAAACCCAGCATAAAGAAGAACTTTTTTCTTATCATACTGATCGATGACCCGACCAGCCATTGGACCAACGATAACACCTGCTAATAGTCCGATAAATAATATAACTGATTTCATAAAATCAGAAGGGACATATTTTTGCATAAATTCTAAGTTGCCAAGAATACCAAGCCATAAACCTAGACCAGCAATAAACTCCCCAATTAAAACGATCCAAACATTTTTATTACGCCACATAATGTAAAACCTCTCCGTCCTTTAAAGTGAAAAACTCGTATATAAAACCTCCTTATATATGTAGTGTTTTTTACGAAGTTTTTTAGAGTCAGAGTCTATATTACGTGTTTCATTAGTGGATTTCAATCTTTTTGATTTGGCGAAAATTGGATTTATGAGTTGATGAAATAAGCATTAAAAATAAAATGAACTTTGAATTAATTACATATAAAAAATAAAAAAAGCAAGAGCGTAATAGTACGTCTCACTTTTCTAAAATACACTTTGTAAATAGAGTTGCTTAATAACTATTATGACCTTGTCCAATTGCTAATGCACTAAAGGTGAGGGGGCCAATAACATCTGCACTTGCAGCACTTGTTAAATTTTCCACAGTTAAAGTGTATTCGTGAATCCCACAGCTTATATTTTTATTAATTGTTTGAAATGTTTCAACGTAATATTGTTCAGAATCTGTAGATCTAATACTTACTTGTGTGTTGAAAATTTCAATGTTGTTACGGAAAACCCTAAACAATATTTGTGATATATCAGTTATACCTTTAACTCCAACTGTAGCAATTAATTCTACTCGATTATCACGTGAATCTCTTATTGGAATTTTTAATTCAATATTTGCTAGAATTGCTTTGTTTGGGGAATCGGGAATTGTAAAAGTAGTTGCGTCAGTTTTATTTATTGGCTGAATAGCTTGGTAATCAATGATATGAGTTATGGTTGTCACCTCCTCATATATTAAAATATGAAGGTAATGACGGATTAGATTGGACGTATATTAGAAGATAGTAATAGAATAGGGTTGAATATAGGGGAATAATATAAAAGCATCAAGAAGAGAACCACGAGTATGTGGTTTATTTCTTGATGCCCTTCCTACATTAAGCAGAATATTCTTCTTTACGAACTTCGAAAAATTCATTACGTCGTAAGTAATTATAAATCTTTTCTGAAACCTCTTCTTCTTCAGACACTAAGTAACGATGATCAAACGCATAGAATGATTTTCCTTTAATTAATTTTACGTAATAGATTTTGCACGCCTCCTCTATCGAATGTATTACTTGCTTTATATTATGGTGGCCTATATACCTGTTAATCATACTTTGGGTTTCAAAAGGTAAAAGTAAAAATGTTAGCATGTTGAAATAGCTTACAAATCTGTAATGTTTTTGTCACCTTTTCCGATAGTTAAAAATAACCAATCTCTTCTATACTACAAATAAGTTACATAAAATAAGGAGGGAAAAAGATGGATGAAGTAATTGGAGAAGTTGTAGCAGGTATTTGTGAATTTGTGGTAGAAGTAACGGCAGATGCTATAGGAAATTTAGTTTCTGGAAATGATGAGGAAAAGGAAACATTGTAATAGGTTGTAAAAGTATAAAGGTAACTAAAATATAAAGGCTGATTCCTAAAGGGAAGTCAGCTTTTTTATTTTTTACATTTTATTAACTTTATTTAAATATTCATTTGTTATGATATAAGTGAAGCTAATTAAGGGGGTGAAAAAATGAATATGCCGAATTTTGGGAGTGATATATCTGATTTTCGTTTGATTGTGGCGAATGTAGATGAAAGGGAATATTATTTTATTGTTCGGGAACATCCGATTTTAGGGGAAATTATATCGCTATTTGAAAATGGAAAAGAATATGGCTTAATAGACAAACAAATCGCTATTAAAGATAAATTTATTAAATCGGAGCTTACTAAGTTAGATGGTTTTAATATCGATATACTTCATCATACACCTGGATGGATATGGATTGGCATGAATCAATTTGGTTTACATGCTCGAGAGGCTACTTATAATGAAGTAGAAGTTATTATGAAGTTGAAAGAGGATTTATATTACATAGATATATATGAGGAAATAAAAATGTAATAGATATTTAGTTGGGTTAGGGGATTAGTTCCCATAACCTTTTTTGTTTTAAAGTAATATTCATATCATTTTGACGATGGTCTGTCTGTATTACAAGAGGTGAGCTGAAAAGAGGATTTGAAAATACATAAAGAGAACTTTAATTATTATATGAATCATATATGTTAATAACAATAGAAGGAAGATGATAAAATGAGTAAGGAAGAGCTTATGAAACAACAGTTTGGTAATAATGCAGAAAAGTATGTAAAAAGTAAAATTCATGCTAAAGGACTGGATTTACAATATGTAGTTCAACAAGTTGAACCTCGTCATAATAATCGTCTTCTTGATATTGCTACTGGTGGTGGACATGTTGCAAATTTATTAGCACCATTGTTTAAAGAAGTAGTTGCATTAGATTTAACTGAAAAAATGTTAGAGAATGCGAAAAAATTCATTTTAGGTAATGGGCATGACAATGTATCTTTTATCGTTGGACATGCTGAAAAATTGCCATTTGCTGATAAAGCATTTGATACAATTACATGCAGGATTGCAGCACATCATTTTACAAATCCGACGCGATTTATTTATGAAGTAAATCGAACGTTAGAAGATGATGGATTATTTATTTTAATAGATAATGTTTCGCCAGAAAATAATGAATATGATACATTTTATAATTTTATAGAAAAAAAGCGTGATCCGAGTCATGAAAGAGCTTTGAAAAAGACAGAATGGATTACTTTATTAGAAAAAAATGGTCTGCAAATGCAGTCATGCTTCACTTTTGATAAAAAGTTTGATTTCGACTGGTGGTGTGACATGCTGGAAGTACCTATGCAAAAGCGTGAAAAATTAACAGAGTGTATGATGAAAACACCAAACGAAATGAAGGAATACTTTCATATTCTATTTGAAAATAATAAAGTAAAGTCGTTCTATACTGAAATGGCTATGTTTATTTGTAAAAAAAGTACAACATTAAAAAGATAAATTTCTTGAAGTCTTTTCAAAGTGCGTTATACTTAGTACTGAGAAAATGAGAATTGAGGAATTGCAATAATGATTCGCGTACGTATTGAAGGAACTGAAGAAGAAATGCTTGAATTTATGGAGAAAATGCCGGACATTCCTGGATTTGAAAAAACGCATATGAGAGAACCGAGAAAAGGAAACAATCCAAAATACGATTCAAGTAAGAATGTATTAGCATATTTGTCTTATAAAAAGATTGAAGTCGCCAATAAATAGGCGGCTTTTTTAGTTTGCATCGTTTCACCGCCTTGTCTTTTTCACATAATAATAATAGTAGATTATGCTGAAGAGAGGTGAGGATTGTTAATAAAAAAATTATCTTTTTTGGAGACTTTGGTATTGACGATGCAGTTGCGTTAATTTATGCAAATAAAACTTGTAAATTAGATATTATAGGAATTGTCGCAGAGTATGGGAATGTATCGCGAGAAATCGTTACAGAGAATGTATATTTTTTAGAAAAATATTATGCTACAGTAGTGAAAATCATCGAAGGTGCAGCTAGACCAATGACAGCTGAAGAGCCTTTATTCTTCCCGGAAATTCATGGGGATCACGGTTTAGGGCCAATTATTCCACCTGAAATGAGAATTTGTAAACGGGAAAATTTTTGTGAATTAATTAAATTAATTGAGCCTTGTCCAGAAGATATAGTTATTGTGGCGACAGGAAGATTAACAACACTTGCAACGTTATTTTTATTATATCCAAATGTAATGAATCGTATTTGTTCTTATTATATTATGGGAGGCGCTTTCTTATTTCCAGGTAATGTTACACCCGTGTCTGAAGCGAATTTTTATGGCGATCCAATTGCAGCGAATATTGTTATGAAGTATGCGCAGAACGCTACTATATATCCGTTAAATGTAACACAGGCAGCGCTTATTACTCCTGAAATGCTTGATATTATTAATAAAGAAGGAACGGGACAGGCGAAACTCATTAAACCAATGATCGATTTTTATTATGAGAACTTTTATAAAAAGGAATACCCGGGTATTACTGGGAGTCCTATTCATGATTTACTGCCGTTTATTTCGTTTATAAATGATGATATTTTTGAATATAAAAAATCAGCAGTTTGGATTAGTACGACGAATGATGTAACGAGAGGACAAAGTGTTGCGGATTTTAGAAAAATAGCTGAGCCAACCACGTTTGATAATAGGCCTGTACAAAAAATTGCGGTTGGTTTTAATTATCCAGCTTTTAAAGAAGAATTTATGAGGACGATATTAAAGCCTGATTGTCCTTAATATGTAAAATATGAAGTTGTAAAATCATTTGTCCAGTGAGCTTCGTTCTCAAATAATCTAATAGTTGAGCTGTATGAATAACTTATGAAAAATGAAACATAACTAATGGTAAGCAATTGTTTCTGATTATATTTTGATTGGTGAATTATAAAGGAGGTTATCATATGATTTGGTCTTTAATTGTCGGTGGTATATTAGGTTGGTTTGCAAGCTTAATTACTGGAAGGGATGTACCTGGCGGTGTAATTGGTAATATTATTGCTGGTATTGTCGGTTCTTGGCTTGGTACAGCGTTGCTTGGTAAATTTGGACCTATTATAGGTGGATATGCGATTGTTCCAGCCTTAATAGGTGCGATTATTTTGATTTTCATCGTAAGCTTTATATTCCGGGCAATACGAAAATGAATACAGGGGGCTGTTTACATTTGTAAGCAGTCCCTTTGAATTATATGGCCTAATCTGTTATGCTACTGTTATACAATCAGGAGGTGTCAGCATTGAAATCATATACAGTAAATTTCCATCAAGAAGATAATGCAAAAGCGACAACAGTACATAAATTAAGTGAAGAGGACTTCAATAAAGCAACAGAAAAAGGTACTCGTCATCTATTTGATTTAGATACAAACGTTGGTTTCTTCGTATTCTTTGACGCAGAAGATGCAGAAGGAAATGATCAATACTTAATGTTACAATATGAAGGAGATCACGAAGAGCCAAGTGCTTGCTACGGATTTGATTTGAAATTATACTATCAATTTTTAGCATTATACTTAAATGATCTTGAATTCCAAGGTGAAACAAATGAAGAAGAGGAAGAATATGGTCCAATTCATCATTTAGCGCACTTACTTTATCATATTGTAGAAGATGGTAAGTCAATCGAAGTGTAATATACATATTTGAAGCTGTCCAATATTGGACAGCTTTTTAATTATATAATAAAGGTACATGTATGTTGTATGCTAAAAAGTTGAGGGAAAATGGAATTTTCCGAAGGGTTGTTTATTTCTTCCATGTTTCAATCGGAATACATCTGTTATAATGGGCATAATTAAATTCATGGGGGGCTAATTCAATGCTTGTAGATGTAAAACATTTTATTAAAGCGGCAAGTTTAACATGTATAACGGCACTGAGTGGAGATAATACATTTGCTCATAATTTTGAAACTGTAAAAAGTACGATTTCTACATACGTAAAGAAAGTAAGACTTACCTCTTAGTTTTGCTTTTAAAGCTTATCTACATATGTTATTTTGGAAAGAATCTGTATTATTTCAGGTTCTTTTTAATTTATACTAAAGTATAGATAAGTTCATCTGCTATTTGAAAATCTTTTTATATAAATGTATTATTATAAAGGTCATAAATTTTAGAAAAGAGGTGAATTTCGTGAAAAGTTTTGGCATGCTAGCAAGCTCTGCTTTGTTTTCTCTGTTTCTGTTATTATTTAATGTTCAATCGTTTTATAATAAATACACAGAAGAAAATACATATTATTGGATAAATGGTGTATTAGCAGTGATATTCCTTATATCGTTTATCATACATATAAAAGATATTATAAAGAAAAATTATACAACTTCATTAAAACAAGAGTAGAGAGAATCATATGTTTACTAATAAGAAATGATGTAATTAAATTTCAAACCTTAAAAATATGAGACCAGCAGGGAAATGTTACGTAGTTTCTGTTGGTTTTTTGCGTTTTTGTGACGTACTTTATTCAAGGTGACAGAAGAAGGATAAAGCATGTAAGAAGAGAAGGTGTATAGTAAGGAAAAACAACACATTTCAACCTGTTTGAAATCAATGTAAGATAAAAATCATGTTATAGAGTGTTTACGAATGGGAGGTAGTAAAATATGAAAGCGCATTTGAGAATATTGTTCACTTTAACATGTGTATTAACATTGATGGCTTGTACGAATAATGAGGAAAAGAAACAGACGAACCCAACATCTGAAAAAAATACGGAACAAAAGAATGAAGGAACTGTACCTCAAAAAGAGAACGAGTCAGCGAATAACCCCAAAAATCAAGATTCAACAAAACCTTCAACAGGGCCAGATTCAAAAAGTCCAACTCTTAACCAAAAATCAATTAACTATGTTAAAGAATTATTTGAACTAGCGAAAGAAGGGAAAGTACCTAATGTTCCATTTGCTGCTCATACAGGAGATGTCGAAGAAATAGAAAAAGCATGGGGGAAAGCAGATAAAACAGAACAAGCAGGGAGCGGAATGTACGCAACCTTTACAAATAAAAATGTTGTCTTCGGTTTTAATAAAGGATCACAAGTTTTTGATGTACGTTCGTATCAAACAGAACTAAAGTCAATTACATTAAAAGAAATTGAAAAGGCGTTAGGAAAACCAACTTCAGTTAAAGTAAATGGTGAAGATCAAATATATGTATATAAAGTAAACAATCAGTTCGAGTTAAAATTCATCATTCCAAAATCGATTGGTAAGGTAGATCATATTTCGGTATTTTCGCCAGAGGATAGTATTAATAAAATGGCAGGATAAAAAATCAAATAATCTCCAGAACACCTCACTTATTTTAAAAGTGAGGTGTATTCAATTGTAAACAAGGTATGTTTCCGACCTTATGATACATACTTTCATATGGCGAAATAATTCAATTATATTTTTGAAAAAAATACAAAGCAAGTAAAAAAACGCTATCTGCCTATAGATTTATAGGTGGTCTGGCCCCATTTAGTGAGACAAAGAAAAAACACCTAGATAACATGTTTCCTATAAGCTATAGGTGACATATTATCTAATTTTCTCTGAATCCGTTCATTATTATAGTAGTGGATGTATTCATCCACAGTTTGTATTATACTAACATTATTCGATTGTTTTATATTTTGCGCATAGAATCCTTCGGATTTCAAATGAGAATGAAAGGATTCTATGAGGGCATTATCATGGCAGTTTCCTGTACGAGACATGCTTGTGATAATGCCTTTTTCTTTGGCATATGTTTGAAATTGTTTTGATGTATACACCTTTCCTTGATCCGAATGTAAAATCGTATCAATCACATTTCGCTTTTTTAAAGCCTCTTTTAGAGTATCTAATACAAGAGAAACATCCTGTGTCTCAGCTATTTTATAACTTACAATTTCATTGTTAAACCCATCTATAATAGATGAAAAATAAAGAGTCTTATTGCCGAACATCAAATATGTGATATCAGTGAACCATTTTTCATTAGGCTTGGTAGCTTTAAATCTCCGTTGTATTCTATTTTTAGCTACCACTGGTTCATGACCGAGTACAAATATCTTTTTCTTTTTTCTAACCCGAGATAATACGT
>NZ_JAEHCA010000079.1:0-1169 GCF_016483345.1 Bacillus cereus group sp. N24 | reverse complement strand
GAGCTTATGTTTAAATTGTTTAATCAAAATGCAAAATTGGGAACGAAAAATATATGGTAGTAAGGGGGAAACAAGATGTTTGCGTTCAAAAGTAAAAAATCCAAAAAGGAAAAACAAGAAGAACTAAAAAAGAAGAAAGGTTACAACCCTTATTTAGTGGCTAGAGTTCAGCCACAAGGGGGAATCAGCTTTAAAGAAAGCTATGTGCAAACAGGTGATGGATTTGCTACTTGTATTCATGTTTTTGACTTTCCAACAGAGGTAAATGATTTTTGGTTAGAGCAAATTATGAATATGCCAAATGTGATCACAACATTAGATGTCATGAGTGATGATCGAAAAGAAGTCGTTGAATCGATTAATAAATCCATGAGTGAACAAAGTGTTCGGCATGATACAGCAAAGGATAATATAGATCGGATTGATGCGAAAAATGAATTTTTAGAGTTGGAAGCTCTCTATACGGATTTGAAACAAGGTGAGGTCATGAAACGTATTCATATCCGTATCTATGTTTCCGCTAGAACGTTAGATGAGTTAGAAAAACAAGTAAAAGAAATCATGGAAACATTAGAGTCTTATAATTTTCGTGGAGCTGTTTTTTTAAATGAACAAGAGTATGAGTGGGATGCACTCGTAACGAGCTTTGATACACAAAAAAATTATGTGAACCGAAGAAAAGGGAAAGAAATTCCGGCAGTCAGTTTGGCTGGTGGGTGTCCGTTTCATTATTCTTATTTGCACGATCCATACGGTACGTATTATGGAACAACGAAAACAAAAGGAAATGTTATTTTTGATATTTTTCATAAAGACGAACAAAGAAAGTTTTATAACGGTGTAATGATTGGAAAGCCTGGTGCTGGAAAATCAACATTACTAAAAAAGAAATCAGTAGACTATGCAAGTAAAGGTCATTTTATTCGTATTTTTGATATTGTAGGTGAATTTGAGGAAACAGTACGTGATCTGAACGGGAAAACAATTGCATTAGATGGTTCACAAGGTCAAATTAACCCACTTCAAGTATATAAGACAGCAGAACTTGAGGAAGTTAGTTTCACTCAGCATTTATCTAAACTTACAATTTTTTATCGATTCATTGCGCCAGAAGCAAAAGATGATGAAATTAAAGAATATGAAAATTTGCTTCGTAAATTATATATTCG
>NZ_JAEHCA010000077.1:0-1376 GCF_016483345.1 Bacillus cereus group sp. N24 | reverse complement strand
TAAATTTTCTTCAACAGAGAAAATCCAAGCAGTGAAACGATATTTAGATGGTACAGAAAGCGGAAAAACAATTGCTAAATCTATAGAAGTTACTCCTAGCTTACTTCGTGAGTGGATTAGACGATATGAATCTTCAGGTGAAAATGCTTTTGAAAAACGCTATACATCCTACTCTACCCAGTATAAACTAGACGTACTTAATTATATGAATGAACACGGGACATCTATCAGAGAAACAGCGGCACTTTTCAATATTCCGTCTTATGAAACACTTCGGAAATGGAAAATAGCTTATGAAACAGGAGGATTGGATGCCCTACATTCAAAGAAAAAGGGGCGTCCAACCATGAAAGATAAAAAAATAAAACCAGTAGTAGAGGGCTCAATAGAAGCACTACAAGCGGAAAATGAGCGTTTACGTATGGAAAATGCATATTTAAAAAAGTTGAATGCCTTAGTTCAAAACAAGAAACAATCACCAAACAAGACAAAGCCCAAGTAATCTATGAGTTAAGGCATGAATTTCCTGTCAAAGAGTTACTTCAACTCGCAAACATTCCACGTAGTACGTACTATTACTGGATCAAACGGTTCAATCGTCCTGATTCAAATGCGGAGGTAAAAGAACTGATTCAAGCTATTTATGATGAACATGGTGGGTGTTATGGGTATCGGCGTATTCGTGATGAACTGATGAATCGTGGACACAAAATAAATCATAAAAAAGTGTATCGCCTTATGAAAGAATTAGGGTTGAAATGTCTTGTTCGTATGAAAAAATATCGCTCTTACAAAGGGACAGTTGGGAAAATTGCGCCGAATATTTTAAATCGCAACTTCCAAGCCGACAAACCAAATGAAAAGTGGGTTACAGATATTACGGAGTTTAAGTTATTTGGGGAGAAGTTATACCTATCACCAATGTTAGATTTATTTAATGGTGAAATTATCACGTATACAATTGGTTCAAGACCGACCTATTCCCTTGTTTCAACAATGTTAGACCAAGCCCTTGAACGTGTAACAGCTCAAGACAAACTCCTCATTCATTCTGATCAAGGGTGGCACTATCAAATGAAACAATACCGTCATTCTCTTAAGCAATGTGGCATAACACAAAGTATGTCTCGCAAAGGAAACTGTTATGACAATGCCGTTATTGAAAACTTTTTCGGTATTATGAAATCGGAATTTCTGTATCGAAAAGAATTTGAAAGTATAACACATTTCAAACAAGAATTAGCAAAATATATAGACTACTATAATCATAAAAGAATTAAGGCAAAATTAAAGGGTATGATCCCGGTACAATACCGGGATCATACCCTAGAGGCTGCCTAATGAAACGACCTGTCTAACTTTCGGGGGTCACTTCA
>NZ_JAEHCA010000076.1:0-1596 GCF_016483345.1 Bacillus cereus group sp. N24 | reverse complement strand
AAAACTGCGTCAACGTACAAAATATCGCCGTAGCACGCTTGATATGGTACGGCTTCTGGTCTAAGGCAATGATACATACCAGTATGTTTTACTTTTTGATATTGTTGTTGTGAAAATTTGATTGCTAACTCTTTCGTATACTTGCCACCATTTGCGCCAACAAAATCAAAAAAACCTGTTCCAAAATTGTACGCTTGAAGGGCTGTTTTGATATGATCCATGTCACCAGGACTCGTTACACCAGCTCTTTCTATCGCATGTTTAAATTCCTGTACACCTGCCCAAATACTGTAGTCTGGATCTGTAATACAGTTTGGTGATTTACAATATTTCGTATTAAAAGCCCCCTCTGATGATTGCATCGGATCGCTACCTCGTCCTCCGCTTTCTTGCATCATTTGTGCAAGCATTAAAGCGACAAATGGTTCCACACCAAAGGCTTTCGCATGCTTTCGAATCGTAGGTTCCCATTTTAAAACTTCAGGCGAAACATTCATGACTTGCCCTTCACCTGTATACGTAATATCACCCGTGTCTGTTCCACTATCACTCCCCATTGCCGCAATAAAAATGCTTACTACTCCAAGTAAAAGAAAAGAAAAAAGACCCATCACAAGTAGTGCTAAAGTGATGAGCCATTTCTTTGGTATGATCTTTAAAACCAGATGCATAGTATTAAGCACCTCCCCCGAATAACATCAATTCTTCGTCTGTTACTTCTACATGGAAGTGAATGTTTTTTACAGCCCCAATACTTAAAATTACATCCCCTGTTGGCAAGTGTGGAATCGCTGCAATCTCACTTTCACTTAACTGTCCTGCAAATACTTTTCGTAACATATCTAAACTGTTATTATCTTGCTGCATGATAAATTTGTACTGTGTAAGTTCAAAGAGCTTTTTAATTTCATCAATCATTTCTTGTGAAGATCCTTCCGGTACAAAATCTCGAATCGTGTGACTTGCATATAAAAGCCCTGCAAAATATTTTCGATCTTCTCGGCTAAATTTAGTTAGAAATTGTAAAGCATGAGCGCTTTCTTTTTTTGTGTTTATGATATGATGCGCCTCGTCAATAATAATGAAATAACGAATTACATCTTCAAAAGCAAGTTGTTGTTTCGTATATGCCTCTAATTGTGGCGCACCATTGGATATCATTTCATCCCATATTAAATTAAAAACATTAAAAATTTGCGCTTGGAATACTTCCGGTTTAAAATTTGAAATGTTTCGTAAGGAAAACGATACAACTTGTTCTTTCTTGAAATCTTCAATTGTAGAAGGCCCATCAAATAATTGTGCATATGCTTCTACTAAATTCGTAAGATTTAATTCAATTAATTCTAAACGATGAATTCTACTGTCTCCTAAATTATCATGATGTTTTTTAGCTTTTACATCTTGATATAATTCTTTGCGAACAAACATTAAAAAGTCAGAGAAAATAGGATATTCTTTTGGTTTTCTTGTTGTAATTTCATTTTTTACTCCTTTTTCATCATTCCATAATCCCATACGAATATATAATTTACGAAGCAAATTTTCATATTCTTTAATTTCATCATCTTTTGCTTCTGGCGCAATGAATCGATA
>NZ_JAEHCA010000075.1:0-1680 GCF_016483345.1 Bacillus cereus group sp. N24 | reverse complement strand
CGTTTTTGTCTTGCATGACTAATTCGTTCAGCTACAACTTCTTTTGCTATCTTCACACTTCCCATCTCTTGTTTATCAGTCGTAATAAGGCTATCTACGCCCTCTAAAAAGAAATAACCATTTAATAACTCAATTAAAATTTGCGTATTTCTATCCGCACTATTTGCACCAAGACGAATTTTTGTTAGTTCACTTTTCAACACATCGTGTAGATTCTTTGATACAATTTCGGAAATATAATTCAATGACCATTCTGTATTTTTTGATGCTTGATGTTCTCTACAAATCCTAACAATTGCTTCACCGTTATATCTGATGTTGTGTTCTTCCATGTAATCTTTAATATACGTATCTGTTTCCTCATCCAATGTAATTTGCATACGAAAGTCCTTCATTTAATAACCCCTCTCATTTTGATATGCACTTTCTTTTTGCATACGCTCATAATACTTTTGGTTCTTCCAACTCTCATATTCACTTTTAAAAGCACGTTCCACTTTTCTCATAGAATACTGAATAGATACATTCTGTTGAAATTTTTGAAAAGGCTTTGATTTTTTCATGTGATGGATTCTCTTTTGTTCTTTATCATATGCCTTCATTTCTTGTAAAAAGGCGTTACCCATTCTTTTATACAAGTCATTAATTTTATTCGTCTTGTAATTTTCATATTGCTTCTTATCATACTTTCCTTCCCCATATGCTTCTTTAAAAACTTGCACTTCTTTATCTAACTTTTGGAGAAACTGATCGTAATCTTTTTTATGATGATGTTGAATATATCTACTGCTTAATTTATCAATTTCCGGCTTTAATGGTTGAATCGTATTGTAGCTATATTGCCACTGTCTTTTATCACTTGGTAACTGTTTATAGATTTGTAAAAACAACGGTTTCAGATGTTGATTACGCCAATCAAAAACGGAATCCTCTTTTTTCCTTCCCACCATATTATTTCGAATCAGATCATTAATTTGTTTTTGTTCCTGCTTACGATCTAATAGATTATTTACGACTTTCCCCTTCATCGCATCTAATGTTTTTGGTTTTCTTTTGCCACGTTCTCTCGTTGGAAATGGCTCAACAGTTGCCACATGAATGTGAATATTATCTGTATTAAAATGAATGGCTGCCGACCAGATAGAGCTTTTCTCCAACCCCTCTCTTTTCTGCATTTCCTTCATCGCAAGCCGTGTTACATCCATCAACTTTTTTTCATCCAATGTTTTTGTTTTCTCATCATAAATCCCTTGTTTCTCTAGCCAGTGATTATGAAAAGAAATGACATCTTGCCACATGATACTTCCATTTTCATGAGCGGTTTTAAACATTTCCTTTAAGGACTTTTTTTCACTTTCTGTTAAACGATTTGCGTGTTCCGTAAATAGTGCCGATGTCTTTTCTGAATCCCCCATATAATCTTGATACGTTTCGAACATTTTCGGGTTCAGCTTCACTTCACTTTTCGCTTCCTCCCGATCTACATAATCAATATAGTTCTGAAAAGCATCTGAACTTGGCAACACAAATTTCGTTTTTAAAACAACACCTGGTGTGACGGAAGATTGAACAGGAACGGCATTACTCATTTTCAACATCCTGCATCATCATTTGAATAAACTCATTCATTTTTTCCATTGCGCTATAACAATCACTCATCATATGGATGTTCTTTTCAAT
>NZ_JAEHCA010000074.1:0-1961 GCF_016483345.1 Bacillus cereus group sp. N24 | reverse complement strand
AAGGAGGTCAAACACCAGGAACAGTAAGGCAAGGAGCAAGTGAAGGAAGTCAAACAGCAGGAACAGTAAGACAAGGAACAAGCGAAGGAAATCAAACACCAGGAGGCGTAAGACAAGGAACAAGTGAAGGAGGTCAAACACCAGGAACAGTAAGGCAAGGAGCAAGTGAAGGAAGTCAAACAGCAGGAACAGTAAGACAAGGAGCGAGCGAAGGAAATCAAACACCAGGAGGCGTAAGACAAGGGGCAAATGAAGGAAGTCAAACGGCAGGAACAGTATCAAGCGGAAGTAGCCCGACATCAATGGAAACATCAAGACCAGTGCCAAGTGGAGGAAGCCCGGCACCAGTAGAAACACAAAGATCAGTACCAAGTGGAGGAAGTCCGGCACCAGTAGAAACATCAAGACCAGTACCAAGTGGAGGAAGTCCGGCACCAGTAGAAACGCCAAGATCAGTGCCAAGCGGAAGTAGCCCGGCATCAGCCGACATCGTAACGGTGACACATAGTAGCCCAATTATTCCTTATGAAAGTGATAAGGAAGTGGCAGCAAGTAGAAGTCAGGAAACACGGACATTAGGACAATATGCAACGGATACAGTTAAAAAAGGTTATAACTCCACTACATCATCTGTTAAGCAAACAGTAAGAGGGGTTCAAGAACGAATCAATAATTCAGACACGGTACAAAATACAAAGCGTTTTTATCAGATGGGGCAAAACACGGGTAAAAGTTGGAGAGATATTGTAAACAAAAATAAAAAGAATACAGATAAAAAATAAGCGTACGATTACGCTTATTTTTTATTGTCGAAAAGGAGGGAATCCCGATGAGAAGCTATCGGATTCCGAAGGAAATCAGTACAGAATTACGGATTAATAAAGTGCTTTATTTAATAGATTTCTTTTTATTAATTGGCTTATTAGTTGTAACGATGATTCTTAGGAATTTTGTACATGATTCCTTTCAATTACCGTTTGTTATTTTCATGGCAGTTATTGCAATTATCATGATTTGGCGACCAAGTACGAATCCTCAAAAACGAATGTATGAAGTGTTGATTATTACATTGCTAAGAAGAAAAGGTGCATATTGCGCCATTGATAACGATCAATAAGGGAGGGGTCACATATGGCGTTATTCAGCGAAAAAGATGTAGAAAAAGAGAAACCCAAACAAATAGAAAAACCGATCAAAAAGGCATTTCATTTTAACGAAAAGCAGTTAGAAAAAAAACTTTCCGAGCCAAAAGATATTGTTAAGGTGGTACCAACAAAAAAGAAAGAGGAAGAAAAACCAAAGACAGAAAACAAAGCAAAAAAACAAAAAAGAGAAAAAGCAAAGAAAGATGTTTTGAAAAAGAAAAATCCAAAACTTCTAGGCTTTTTCTCTAGAAAAAAGAAAGAAGCACCACCAAAGGTAAAGAAAAGTATTGCGGAAATTATGCAAATTGTAGACATGACAGAAGATGGCATATTTGAACTAAAAAATGAGGAGTTTTTAGAAATTCTTCAAGTGGAAGGTGACGATATGTTCTCTAAGAATAGCGACGAGCAAGCATTTGTCATTTTCTCACATGCGTATTTTTATCAAGCCTACAAACAGTCCATTAAACTCGTTTTTTTAAACTTCCCATGTCAAACAACCGAACAGCAACGATATATAGAGAAGAAAATAAAAGAATGTACCAGTCCTTTGTATGAGCGGATTTTAAATCAGAAGTTAAAAGAACTGCAGTTTTTAGAATGGGGCAGAACAAATCGGGAAGCCTTCTTATTCATTTACGGAGAAACGGAATTAATCGTAAAAGAACGTGTAGATGCAGCAAAGCGGTATATTAAACGCTCTACCGAACTATTAGATGTGGATGAAGAGAAAAAGTTAGAGCTTATGTTTAAATTGTTTAATCAAAATGCAAAATTGGGAACGAAAAATATATGGTAGTAAGGGGGAAACAAGAT
>NZ_JAEHCA010000073.1:0-2046 GCF_016483345.1 Bacillus cereus group sp. N24 | reverse complement strand
ATGGTAAAACAGATTGAAATGATGAAGAAGTCCTATTTTACCAATATCATAGACACATCAATTAAAGAACGTTGCTTCATCATAGTAGATGAAGGGGCAAATCTTTGTCCGACACAAGGATTACCTAAAAAACAACGTGATGTTTTATTCATGTGTCAGGAGATGCTATCTGAAATCGCAAGAATTGGAGGTGGTTTAGGATTCCGGCTCATATTTTGTACGCAATATCCAACCTCTGATACATTACCAAGACAAATTAAACAAAATGCTGATGCGAAAATAGGCTTTCGATTACCAACGGCGGTCGCTTCCCAAGTCGCTTTGGATGAACCAGGGCTGGAGGATTTGCCATCGCTGCCAGGAAGAGCGTTATTTAAGACAGATCGTACAGAAGAAATCCAGGTACCTTTTTTAAAGGATAAAGATATGTGGGAGTTATTAAAGCAATACAAGGTGGTGAAGCAAAATGAGGCATCAAACACTCAAACAGAAAGCGAGACAAATCGAGATTTTATCCACTTTGAGTAAGTTGGATTTTTTAACTAGGAGGCAATTACAAGCCATCCACTGTCTAGGGAGTATTCGAAATGCAAATCGTGTATTAAAGGATATGCACTCGTATTGTCACATTACAAAAATGGCTCGTGAACACGTATATTATTTAAATAAAAAGGGACGGGATTTATTAGGAATTACAAAAGAAGTAAAGAGAAGTAGTCAATTACAGCACATATTAATGCGAAACGAAAGCTGGATGTGGCTTGGATTTCCAGAATGGAAAACAGAAAGACCTATCGAGTTTTCAATTAATGGTCAACGGTATCAGATTATTCCTGACGCAACGTATTTTGAAGATAATGTTCCCCATTTTGTTGAAATAGATCGTATGCAACATATGAAGGCAAACGAACATAAAATACAGTTATATGGCCATATAACAGATATCTACAAAAGACAGAATGCTATTGTTCCAGTAATTAATTTTTTTACATTATCAGACTATCGACAATCAAAGTTAGAGCAATATGCTGTAAAACAAAATGTGTTTATGAGAACTTTTATAATGCACGATATATTTTAAACTACATCCAAAAGTCATCATGGTGGATTTCTTTATGAGTCATTCTCTTCAGTGCTTTAATAATTTTTTGTCCATTCTTAAATGAAGGGTAAAAAGTATTTGCTCGGCACAATTTACTAATCGTTCCTTCACTCACACCGGAGTTTTGAGCTAAATCTACTTGTTTAATATCATGATTGTCTAAAAATTTACCTAAATTAGATCTAGGCTTTTTAAACCAAGACATGCGTTTCACCTCAATTATTTGATTTTATTAAAAGCATGTCCAAATCTTTAGTTTTCTAAACTTTAGATAAGTGAATAATTTTGTTGGATACGGCATATGGTTTAAAAGAGAACGAGATAAAAAATTATGTAATAATTTTGAGGAATCTAGCATTCATAGTAATAGCTACAAGTTGCTGATACACTATTCTAATGGCAACTTGTTGCAAAAGGTATTCCTATAAATTTAAAAGCTTGAACCTATTGACACACAAGGGTTTAGGCTTTTTTTAATTTATGGAGCAATGAAAACAAGTTTAATAAATTAAGAGATATCATATTGTTAAGTCGTCGAATATTGAAGAATTAAATTGATAATTTCACGTACTATAATGATAATAAAAAAATATATTCTAAATGGTTGTATAACACGAAACAAAAGGTTCATGATAAGAATAAACGTTCTGTTTATGGAGGGTGAAACAATGTATGAATGGAATGATTTTTTTGCATACACCTTTGTTCATTTTTTGCCAGTTGTGCATGTGCAAATACGGTAGATATTTTTTGAAGAGGGCTATCGTATAGGGGTAAAGCCGATTCTTGAAACACTGGTAATTTCATATATTGATATACACCAAACATCTTAAACTGTGTCCAAAATGAATAAGGGTATAAAAAATGTTTGAACTACCCCCACTTTCACTTCGTTTAGAAGAGGGGGATTCCTAAGTAAAGAGTTCTATCGAACTCTAATTTAT
>NZ_JAEHCA010000072.1:0-2239 GCF_016483345.1 Bacillus cereus group sp. N24 | reverse complement strand
AAGGTGTGAAGCTAGGCGGAGCCTAGCGAAACGATGGGAACAAGAAAACCTTCTAGGTGTAGACTCACTCACGACACAAACTCTTTTGATGTAGACTCACTCACGACTCATTTTTTCGTGATGTGGACTCACTCACGATACAAAATCCTTCGATGTAGACTCACTCACGACACGACTTTTTTCACTTTTTATTAATTTCCTGTGCCTTTTCTTCTAATTTTTTGATCTTATCTCGTGCAATTTTTTGTTCCCCTTTAAACAATTCCACGTTCTTTTCTGATGACTTTATTTTAGATTCTAAGGATGCTATTTTTGATTGCGTTTCTGTTTTTTCCGCTTCGGTTTGGTACTTCATTTCATCTTGTAATTCTTTTACTTTTTCATAAACCGTCTTCGCATTTTCTTCTTCCAGTTTGATTGCTTTCCCGTAATTCTTGATCTTTGTTTCGATATCCTTTTTGTCTCTTTCTATAAAATCTAGCTCATATGTTTTTTTATCTTCAGCTAACAATTCATCATTTGCTTTTGTTTTACTTTGATCGGTAAAAATCGTCTGAACTAATTTATTCGGACTTTTTGTTGCTGCATTTTCTTCTTCATATTCATTAACATCTTGTGTGAATTTACGAATATCCATTTGTTCTTTTTCACCGTTTTTATTGTAAATATCGAAAGCTAACGCTCCCCAATTCGGAGATAACTCTTTTACTTCTACAACGTATTTTCCGTTCTCTTCATACAATACTTTGACAGGTAACTGAACACCTGGATTTGCTTTTTGCTGTGCCTTAAATGTATATCCTGTTTCCTCATATCCTTCTAATCGAAAGTAAATTTGTATAAAGTTTTTGTGTGGATTGTATTCCCTTTTTTCTACAATCAATTTCCCCATACCCGACAACTTAATTACTTTATTTGTCTCTGTATGGAATAGTTTTTCATCGTTTGGCATGTAAATTTTTGATGTCAAGAAAGCAAAAAATCCCAAAAATAGAAAGCTGATAATTGTTAGGTAGATCCACGACTTATTTTTTCTTAGATTGATTCTTTCACTCTTCTTACCAATTGCACCTATCACACTCTCACCCCACCTTTTTCGTTATAAAACTTTCATATTTAACTCTTCCACACTTGTAACTCGCCATGTTTCCTTATCTTTTTTCATGATGATTCGTAACACATTGTTTACTTTTTCTTCTCGGTTTTGCGTTGAATCTGTCGTGACATTTATAAATTCGGCTAACACATTTACCTCCTCTTTATCGGGTTCATTTTCTTGTAAATAAAACTTCATTTCTATTGGTTTCGTTTTATACGTATCTCCTAATTCGTATTTATCAGTTGGATAAAATTGTTGTAAAAGTTCTTCGCTCATAATGGATTTTGCCTTTTCTTTTCGCTCGCTGTACCCTTCTTTTTCTCTGTGAAATGATAATTGTATAAATGTTTCGGCTGTCGATAAGTATGCCCTTCTCTGTTGTTCCTGTGCGGAAGGAAGCACCTTATCTAGTCGTTTTTTTAAGTCTTCATTTTGTTTTGTTAGTAATTCATTTGAAAGTTTTAACTGTTTTTCTTTGCCATCACTCATTGACTTTTTGCTCAAATAGATATTAAAAGCTGTCACACCTACAACTAAAATGACAAACACAATAAACAAAAATTTTCGTTTATCTTTCATTCTTTCAGTCTCCTATTCTTTCGGTTTTTAGAACCTTCTTACATGACCAGAAAAGACTTTTTTCCAATACGGATTATTTAAATCTTCAATAGAAACACCTTTATTCGTTTGGCATCCTATGAAAGTATTCTTATCAATTACAATGCCAACGTGTCCGTCATGTTTGTAGGTATCAAAGAAAATAACATCACCCGGTTTCATATCATTTACTGATACTTTTGTACCGATTTTATTTAATGTTTCCGTACTTACAGCTCCTATCGGACTGGTATACATCCCTACTTGTTCGAATGCCCAGCGTACAAAACTTGAACAATCAAAAATCCCTCTTGCGATGTCATTTGTGTTACGTCCTCCACCAAATACATAGGTAGAACGCCCTATCCATTGGCGACCTACATCGGCAACTTTTGAACCGCTACTTCCGCCACTTCCTGGATTTCCTCCTCCACCAGAAACGACAGAACCTGGCTGATAATATTTTAAAACTGCGTCAACGTACAAAATATCGCCGTAGCACGCTTGATATGGTACGGCTTCTGGTCTAAGGCAATGATACAT
>NZ_JAEHCA010000071.1:0-2396 GCF_016483345.1 Bacillus cereus group sp. N24 | reverse complement strand
GAACACGGAAGTTAAGCTCTCTAGCGCCGATGGTAGTTGGGACCTTGTCCCTGTGAGAGTAGGACGTCGCCAAGCAAAAACCTAAGTCGATTCGACTTAGGTTTTTTTATGTTTATTTTTATTTATCAGCTGTTATAATCTATAATTTTAATAGTCCTAAAAAAGAAAAAAGATAAAATAGAAACGATATAAAGTGATAAGAAGGTTATAAAGTAATATATTTAAATGTAAATTAAAGGTGAGAATTACCTTTTGCATGAATTTAGTTGTAAAATGAACAAAAAATTTTTTACTCTTACATAACCTCTTTGTTTTTTAGGATTTTACATAAGGATGAATCTATAATTAAGGTAGTTAACATATATTTTTGATGGGTGTGGGGGATTATGAAAGAAATATGCATGTTATTAGTGGCTGTTATATTATGGGGGACAGCCATTGCACCAACGAAATGGGCGTTAGAATCTATTCAACCGTTTACTTTGTTGTTTATTCGTCTTTTCTTAGCGGGTGGCATTTGTATGCTATTCTCATTTAAGCAACTACAAAAATCAGTTGTACATAAAAAAGTTCCATGGAAAAGAATGAGTTTGTTAGCTTTTACCGGTGTAGCTGGATATTTTATGTTTACATCTTACGGCATTTCTTTAACAAGTGGATTACATGTTAGTATCATAGATGCTGCATTACCATTAGTTACAATTCTATTTTCAGCATTCTTTTTGAAAGAGAAAATTCGGTTGAATTATTGGATAGGAATTATATTGGGGGCTATAGGAGTACTCTTTATTACGATTCCATCTAAAGGTGTTGATCAAGAAGTATCTTTAATAGGAGATGTACTTATATTATTGAGTACTTTTCTATTTGCTTTCTACACAGTTTTGTTAAAACGACCAAAACAAGAACAGTATTTATCAAATGAGGTATTTACCACATTAACTTTAATTATCGGAGCGGTTATTCTATTGCCGTTTGCCCTGGTAGAAATTCTTTATTACGGTTTCCCAAAGATTGAAACTTGGAAAACGGGATTTAGTGTAATGTACCTTGTTACTGGAGCAACAATTTTAGCATATTGGTTCTGGAATAAAGCGCTAGAGAGAGTTTCTGCATCAGTAAGTGGATTATATTTAAATGCATTACCGTTAATAAGCATTGCTACTTCAATTATCCTATTAAATGAATCTCTGACATGGAGGGTAATAATGGGGGCAAGTCTAGTTTTAATTGGAGTAGGATGGGCGGATAAGCAAAAAATACGTAATCTATTAAAAGGTAATAAGGTGTAGAGTCGGGACTGTTAAACAGTATGTTTTATATAATTAAAAATGTTAAAAAGATACCTTATATATATGAGGTATCTTTTTATATTTAGCAAAGAAAATAGACTGAAATTAGTATGGATATTCTTTGCTATATCTATACGTATCGAAATCATTTTGAAATATTGTTTGAACGAGCTGCATACACTCAGTATCGTAAAAACTTTCGAAAGTAGGATGGCGAGGGAATAAAGGATTCGTAATATCGGCTTCACTAAAATCCCCTTTATAAATCATGGTGGGAGTTTGATGATGCCAAGATGTTGAGAACTCATTTATTGGTGCAACTTTTAATTCGAAACGCTTTTCTAATTCTTTCATTTCCTGATTGAAGTTTTCTAAGTATATATAATTGGTCACATATTCTTCTTCACCAGTTATATATTGTTGTGTGAAATGTGGGTTAATATCATCTGCTTGAGCACCTTTAATAAATAAGTAGTATAGAAATTGTTTAAATGAGATCCCTTTAGGAGAGTTTTCATCTTGATATAAAAACTTTCGGATGGGTTTCCATTCGGGATTTTCCACATAAGGAGGTGCAATTAAGGATACGAAAGAACTGACTGCCCTCCTATAAGGGTTGCGAACAAGTTTAAAAGTTTCTTTTTGTTTTTCTCGTAACGCTATACCCAGTCGTACACTATAGGCAGGTGTATTTTTGTATATATGATATTCATAATTATGAATGAAAGGGCTATAGCTTAGAGCTGTTTGTAATAAATCAATCTGGTAAAAGAACCAATTAGCAAGAGAGGTGCAACCGATTTTTTGACTCCAGAATAGAATGATGGGGAAATTTCTATGATAGTTTGGAATTCTTGAATGGGTGCTTATGATGCGTAATAAAGAAGAATCGAACAATCTCTATACTCCTTTCAGTTATCTTATTAATATGTATGAGAAATAAAGAAGGGGTATGAGAGTATCTTTCATCTTTTTTAAAAAAACGAAAGATTAATATTGACTATTATTATATTGAGGTGTAATATAAAACAAGTCGCCGATGCAATAACGCAGAAAACGACAAACGAAATAAAAAACTTAGTTGACATTGAAACATGAAGATGT
>NZ_JAEHCA010000070.1:0-2431 GCF_016483345.1 Bacillus cereus group sp. N24 | reverse complement strand
CTCTCTAGCGCCGATGGTAGTTGGGACCTTGTCCCTGTGAGAGTAGGACGTCGCCAAGCAAGCTTAAGACGAGTCAGGATGACTCGTCTTTTTTGTGTTTTATAACTTCTTTTCAATGCTAAATACTACCTGGATTTTAAAGAACTCCCTATTCTTTTAAGATTTTTGGTTACATATCTATATAAGTTTTATTCTGTTTCTTTCGTGATTTTTAATATGTAATTTAAGATTTTCTATTTTATTTCTTATAGATAAGATTCACCGGTATGTTAAAATAGTACAGTTGTTTTTGAGGTACGTTAACATAAGAGATTTAATTTGGAAAAAGGAGATAATATGAAAAAGATAGGTATGATTACTATAGTAGTTTTAGTGCTTCTAACAATCGCGTATATGTTAGTTGGGAATTATTTTTATAACTACGCATTGAATGCGAAACAAGAAAAAGAATTTTTGCAAGATAACCCTCATTTGGCGGAAACAGTGAATGCATCGGGAGATGTATTGGCTACGAATGAAAAAAAGAATGCGGATTTTGTATCGAAATATAAACCGAACACATTAACTATACGTTCTTTCGATAAGCTGAATTTAAAAGGTTATGAATATATGAATGAATCATCTAGTCATAAATGGGCAATTGTAGTTCATGGATATAATGGCAGAGCATCAGAAATGACGAAATATATTCGGAACTTTTATGAACGAGGCTATAATGTCATAGCGCCAGACCTTCGTGGACATGGAAATAGTGAAGGGGATTATGTTGGTATGGGCTGGCATGATCGTAAAGATGTCCTACTGTGGATTCAACAAATTTTAAAGAAAGATCCTAATGCTGAAATAGCTCTATATGGTATTTCTATGGGGGGAGCAACTGTAATGATGACTTCAGGCGAAGATTTACCTTCAAACGTTAAAGTTATTATTGAAGATTGCGGATACTCAACTGTTAGTGATGAATTTACGTATCAACTAAAAGATTTATTCCACTTACCGAAGTTTCCTGTTATGAATGCGGCCAATACAGTTACTAAATTGAGGGCGGGATATGATTTAGAAGAGGCTTCAGCTGTGAAACAAGTTGAGAAAAGTAAAACACCTATGCTATTTATCCATGGGAATGCTGATACATTTGTTCCTTTTGAAATGTTAGATCAGGTGTATAATGCTGCAAAAGTAGAAAAAGAGAAGTTAATTGTTCCAGGTGCGGGGCATGGGGAAGCGGAGAAAGTAGATTCAAATAAATATTGGAATACTGTATGGAAATTCGTAGAGAAGTATATTCCGGCATAATTAAAGTTGTTTCATTTTTATAGACGATAATCGGAGGGGAATAGTCTGCCCTTTTGATTATCGTTTTTTTCTAATTAGGTATTCTGCTATAAGTATATTTTTGTATGTACTATAGAAGGAAATAGAGCAAAAACTTTTGAATTCCTTAATCTCAGTGCTACAATGATTGAAAACTAAGTTTTAAAGAGGTGTTAATATGAAAATTGAAGTATGGTCAGATTTTGTATGTCCATTTTGCTATATTGGGAAGCGTAGATTAGAGATGGCTTTAGAGCAATTTCCGCATAAGAAGGATGTTGAAGTTGAGTTTAAAAGTTTTGAGCTAGATCCGAATACTCCCGTTTACTCTGGAACGAGTATTAATGAAGTGCTTGCATCAAAGTATGGGATTAGTATTGAAGAAGCTAAGCGTAATAATGTACAACTAGGAAATCATGCAGCTAGTATGGGTTTAAGTTTTAATTTTGATGAGATGAAGCCAACGAACACTTTTGATGCGCATCGTCTAGCGAAGTTTGCGAAGGATCAAGGGAAGGAAAAGGAGATTACAGAAAATCTTCTTTTTGCATATTTTACTGAATCAAAGAACTTGAGTGATGTGGATACGCTAGCTACTATCGCTGAAGCTTCAGGTTTAGATAAGCAAGAAGCTTTACATGTTATTAATGATAAAAATGCGTATGCCAATGATGTTAGAATTGATGAGGCGGTTGCTCAGCAATATCAAATTTCGGGAGTACCTTATTTTATTATTAATCAGAAGTATGCTATTTCAGGTGCGCAACCACTTGAAACTTTTGTTGGTGCACTTCAGCAAGTTTGGGAAGAAGAGAATCCTGCACCGAAGTTACAGGAACTTTCAGCAGATGGTGGAAGCGATCTTTCTTGTACTGATGGAAGTTGTTCAGTGCCGTCAAAAGAACAATAGTCTTTATTATTGGATAGCAACCCATAGAGAGTTTTATGGGTTGCTTGTATATAACTATAGAAGAAATATGTAAATGAAATTTATAAAATATAATTTTTTTAAAAAACGTATTGACGATTGTATAAATGGAGTGTAATATAGAACAAGTCGCCGATGACAACAACGTCGAAAGCGACAAACGAAATAAAAAACTTAGTTGACATCAAT
>NZ_JAEHCA010000007.1:0-229816 GCF_016483345.1 Bacillus cereus group sp. N24 | reverse complement strand
TGTATAAGAGACAGATTTATAAGGAAAAAAGAATATAAAATGGTAAAATTTAGTAAAATATACATTTTTAGAAAAAAGACACAATATTGTCACTTTTATACTGAAGACCCTCAGAAAATTCTTTAAATTGTTAATTGTAAGAATGAAAACAGATGAGAACGGCCACGTACGTACGTATATCGCACCGAATGATCCTGCAACTGATATTTTCGATGTGATTTCTCCTGTATGTATGGAGGGAAGCCTCATGTTCCTTTTCTCTGAAAAGGAAGTAAACGAAAATGAATTAGAGAGTATTATAAAACATATAAAATTTGATCGGACAAGAGTATATTTCAATAAAGAAACAATTGAACTGGCGGGGGGAATGGGTTATATAGTAGGGCATTTTGAAGATGAGTATTATATAGTATCTTTACGTTCGGAAAAGCAAGTATTTGTTTGCTATGCAGAAGAATGTATCATAGGCTAGAATACAAGCAATAAAACATGAAATAAAAAAAGCACAGTCTTATCTTTTTAAATAAGACCGTGCTTTTTTTAGTTTCCCCGCTCAAATATAAGAGAAAATGTATCGTTTAATTCACTATCATTTATTTTAATATTTGCCTTTTTTAATTCGTCTTGTAATAGTTTTTGACTGAATGTAGGGTCAGCGATACGTTCTTCTTCTAAGTTTTTACGAATGGAGTCTTTCACTTCATCGTAAGGCTTTAAATCCTTTTTATCAGTTAATTTAATAATGTGATAGCCGTTCGTTGATTTGACGGGATTGCTAATTTCGCCAACTTTTAGTTTGTAGGCAGCTGTTTCAAATTCAGGCGCCATTGTACCTGAATTAAAGTATCCGAGGTCTCCGCCTTTTTCTTTTGATAGTAGATCTTGTGATTCTTGTTTTGCTAATTCTTCAAATGAAGCACCAGCGTCTAGTTTTTTCTTTATTTCTTTCGCTGCATTTTCATCGCTTACTAAAATGTGACTCGCTTTAATTTCTGGTTTATAGTGGTCTTTCACGTCTTTTTCTGTAACGCTTTTCTTAACCGCTTCATGCAGAGCGAGTTTGAACTTCATTTGATTTTTGAAATCAGCCTCATCTTTTAAACGATTATTTTCTAAAAATCCTTTGAATTGGTCTCCAAATTGATTTTTTACTTTTTGGACCTCGTTATCTACATCATCGTCAGATACTTTATATTTTTTCGTAATAACGTCGTATGCCATCATTTCGTATAGCATGTCTTTTCCGTAACGATCTTTCAATTGTTTTTCGAAGTCGCTCTTCGTAATGGTTGAGTCTGTTGCTGTAGCGACTGTAGCTGAGCCATTCTTTTGTCCGCAAGCAGAAAGCATTAATATACTTATTAGTGCAGTAATAATGAAAATATGTTTCCCTCTCATGCTAACACCTCATCCGAATATGTTATCGCTATTGTAGAATATAGAAGTGAACATGAAGTGAATTTTTAATGTTTTTTCCTGTGAAATGTAAAAAAAGTACATCAACAATTATGTTGATGTACGATGGGATCAAAGGTGATCAGTCTTCTTGGAATATGCGCGCTTGCCCTGTTGAATATTTTTTTGCTCTTGCTCATTTTTTTGCGTGCGTTTTGCATTATTATCGCGAGCTTTTTTGTCGTTATCACTCGTATGTGGCATATGTATCAACTCCATTTCTAAACGTTGTACGTTTATCATTTCCTTTTTCGTAAAGACTATGTATAGCGGTGCATTTATGAAGGGTAAAGGTGGATTAGAGATGGATTTGAAGTTGAATTATACCGAACTTATTAAGAAATTAATCGTTGTAATTATCGCAGGCTTATTAAATGCGATTGGAATGAATTTGTTTTTAACACCAGCGAAAGTGTACGCGAGTGGCTTTGCTGGATTGTCTCAATTATTATCACAAATATTAGGTGATTTTTTATCTATTCATATATCTACAGGAGTATTGTTTAGTTTATTTAATATTCCTGTCGTTATTTTAGCGTGGAAAAAGGTTGGGAAGGCTTTTACGTTTTTTAGTTTTCTATGCGTTATATTTATGACCTTGTTTTTAGAAATTATCCCAGTTCGAGCGGTTTCGAACGATATTATACTAAATGCAATTTTTGGCGGCATTATTTCAGCGATTGGGGTAGGGATTGCGTTAAAATGGGGTGCTTCTACAGGTGGTTTAGATATCATAGCGATGATTTTATCTAAGATAAAAGATAAACCTGTCGGTACATACTTTTTCTTTTTTAATGCAATTATTATTATCGCTGCGGGTTATGTATATGGGTGGGAGAAAGCGTTATATACGTTAGTAACTTTATATGTATCAACGAGAATTATTGATGCCATCCATACTCGCCATGTGAAAATCACAGCGTTAATCGTTACGAAAAATGGTGCAGACGTACGAAAGGCGATTCACTCACGATTAGTGAGAGGGATTACAACTATACCTGCAACAGGTGCTTACACAAATGAAAATAAGGAAATGTTAATGATGGTTATTACTCGTTACGAGTTGTACGAATTAGAAAGGGTTATTAAACAAGTAGACCCAGGTGCGTTCACAAATATACTGCAAACGGTCGGGGTATTCGGATTGTTTCGAAAAGATTAAAGAGGACCAAAGCTGGTCCTCTTTTTTAATGCAAATTCGTAATGTTGTGCAACTGCTCCTGCATCTCGCGTAGCTGAACTTTCTCAGCAGTTGAAGAGTTTGCATAAGCGGATTGCAAAGCGTTTTTTGCTGTATATACGAGATCTTGTTGTTCAGCGCCGCTTGAACAAGATACGGCATTTGCAACAGCATCTCTAGCTTGTTGGAATAGTAAGTTCCCCATTTAAACCCCTCCAAAAGAAGAGTTACTTCTCGCTTTTTCTGCCTCAGCTAATGTACCTCTGTACGGGAATCTTGCATCATGCTTCATAACAGCATCGGCTCCTTGTTGGATAAAACGTTTTGATTTGTTCTTTTTACCCATTCGAAAAACCCCCTTTATTTAGCTGAAAACAATCGACGCGTTAACTCGGCGTCTAATTATAGTATGAGCGTTTGGCGAGAAACTATAAGCAGGGAATTTTTAGATTACAATCCAAGAACCTCTTCTAAATATAGAGCGATGCCATCTTCTTCATTTGTTAATGTCGTATGATTGGCGAGTGATTTTAATTCAGGTATTGCATTACCCATTGCGATACCGTGACCAGCAAATTCAATCATTTCAAAATCATTATCTTCATCACCGAAAGCGATAATGCGCTCTTTTGGAATGTTGTAATGACTAGAAATTTTTTGCAATCCGACCGCTTTATTTAATCCACTTTTTACAATTTCAATAATTGGCCAAGGTGCGCCCCATTTTCTATGATCAATCACTTCAGCGTGCATATCAGTTAAATGTTGACGAATTGCAACGGAATGATCATCGTGTGCGTCAATTAATAAACAAGTCGGATGGTCGTTTAAAATATTTAATAAATCTCCTGTGAAAATCTTTGGAGAACCAAATTCGAAAATGTGTTTTTTATCTTCATCAATTTCACGAACGTACACATCATCCATCACTTCAGCGTATATATTTTTTACGCCGAAATCAAAGCAAGCTCGGACAATTTCTTGGGCTGTTGCTAGCTCAAGTGGAGAGTGATGTGTGCCCCAATTTGAATCAAGAGGGTGATGCACGTAAGCACCATTAAAGTTTACGATCGGTGTATTAAGATTAAGTTCTTTATAATAATCAAAACTAGCACGGAATGGACGTCCTGTTGAAATGACGACGATATGCCCTTGTTCCTTTGCTTTTGTAATTGTCTGTTTCGTTCGAGTGGAAATTATTTTGTTGTCTGTTAATAAAGTGCCGTCTAAGTCTAATGCGATTAAATGTTGTTTACTCATAATTTCACCTCTTATAATAATTTTTTTGTATCTATCTGTATTTCCGTTTTTAATATGCAGAAATAAGAGGTTAGACTGGGTGAGACCACCATAGATGGAAAGTTCACTATATATTCATCTTACGTCGCAAAGTACTGTGGTGTCTACTATTTCTCGTTGGAAATCAAGAAAAGTCAATAACTTTTTAGAAAGTTCAAACAATGTTTCTTTCATTATGTACAAATTGTGAAAAGGGTTACATTGCCCGTATGAGGAGGCTTATAATAAACATGTAATCTTCTCGTATATGTTTGACTCTCCTTTGAAGCTAGCCTACAGGTAGGTTGGTTTCTTTTTTTTCTACAAGTAAGGAAGTAATCCCTGCTTAAGCTTGTGTAATTATATATATTGTAAATCGGTGAACTGTAGTACTTGTTTCCTAAACATGACAGAAAAGCTTTCTTTTAAAATGGATATACTAATGAGGCAAGACGTCATGGAAGGAGAATGAAGATGGGACAAAATCGCAGGTTTCGTTCTGGACAAAAAGCGCCAAATGATGGCGTTTACGTAGAAATTGGTGAAACGGGAAGTATGGTAAAAAATCCGCAAATGGTACAATTAACTGCCGGTGAAAAGTTTCCAGATAACACGAATCATAACCGTCAGTGGACATATAAAAGAAAACCGTAACAGAAGCCGCAATCTTTACTGCGGCTTTTTTTTGTTACATAATATAATTTCATTTACTGTACTTTTTTAAGTAGCATAATGAATGCTCCCTTTTTCTTTTTCCAATAATAAGTTTGAAAATACATAGGCAAATTTATTGTATAAAAAAGTAAGTTGGCGTATAATCAAATCAAAGGTCAAAGAAAGTCAAACTTTTGGAGGGCTGTAAAGATGGACTTAAATCAAATGACAACGAAAACACAAGAGGCGATTATGAGTGCCCAATCTTTAGCGGTATCTCATCATCACCAAGAGGTGGATACTGTTCATCTATTACTTGCATTATTAGAGGAGCAAGATGGATTAGCAGTACGTATATTTCAAAAAATGAATGTTGATATAGAAGCATTGAAGCAAGATGTAGAAAATGTAATTAAAAAGAAACCTTCTGTAACGGGAAGCGGAGCAGAAGCTGGGAAATTGTATGTAACAAGCAATCTGCAGCAACTGCTTGTAAGAGCAAGGAAAGAAGCAGAAAAACTGCAGGATGATTACATTTCAGTAGAACATGTATTGCTTGCTTTTTCTGAAGAAAAAGGCGATATCAATCATTTATTTACAAGATTGCATATTACGAAAGATAACTTATTACAGTCTTTAATGACAGTTCGGGGGAATCAAAGAGTGACTAGTCAAAATCCAGAAGCAACTTATGAAGCATTAGAAAAATATGGCCGTGATTTAGTGGCGGAAGTGAGAGCAGGGAAAATTGATCCTGTTATCGGACGAGATAGTGAAATTCGCCGCGTTATTCGCATTCTTTCACGTAAAACGAAAAACAACCCTGTTTTAATTGGTGAGCCAGGTGTTGGTAAAACAGCAATTGTTGAAGGATTAGCACAGCGTATCGTGAAAAAAGATGTACCAGAAGGGTTAAAAGATAGAACAATCTTTGCATTAGATATGAGTGCACTTGTAGCCGGAGCAAAATTCCGTGGTGAATTTGAAGAGCGCCTGCAAGCTGTATTAAATGAAATTAAAAAGAGTGAAGGCCGTATTTTATTATTCATTGATGAACTTCATACAATCGTCGGCGCTGGTAAAACAGAAGGTGCGATGGACGCAGGAAATATGTTAAAACCGATGCTTGCTCGTGGTGAACTGCATTGTATCGGGGCAACGACATTAGATGAATATCGTAAATATATTGAGAAAGACCCAGCGTTAGAAAGACGTTTCCAACAAGTATTAGCAGAGGAACCGACTGTTGAAGATACAATCTCCATTTTACGTGGTTTAAAAGAGCGTTTTGAAATTTATCACGGTGTAAATATTCATGACCGCGCGATTGTAGCAGCATCTGTTTTATCAGATCGATATATTTCAGATCGCTTCTTACCGGATAAAGCAATTGACCTTGTTGACGAAGCATGCGCAACAATTCGTACAGAAATTGATTCTATGCCAACAGAATTAGATGAAGTAACGCGCCGTATTATGCAGCTGGAAATTGAAGAAGCCGCTCTTGGAAAAGAGAAGGACTTTGGTAGCCAAGAACGTCTAAAAACATTGCAACGTGAATTATCGGATTTAAAAGAAGTTGCAAGTAGCATGAGAGCGAAATGGGAGAAAGAAAAAGAAGATATTCACAAAGTTCGTGACTTACGTGAACATTTAGAGCGTCTACGCCGTGAATTAGAAGAAGCAGAAGGTAATTACGATTTAAATAAAGCAGCTGAACTTCGTCACGGAAAAATTCCTGCAATTGAAAAAGAATTAAAAGAAGCGGAAGAAATGAGCGCACATAATAAACAAGAAAATCGTTTATTACGCGAGGAAGTCAGTGAAGAAGAAATTGCTGATATCGTTTCACGCTGGACTGGTATTCCTGTCGCAAAACTAGTTGAAGGTGAACGTGAGAAATTACTACGCTTAGAGCAAATTTTATCAGAGCGTGTTATCGGACAAGAGGAAGCAGTAAGCTTAGTATCAGATGCAGTTCTTCGTGCTCGCGCTGGTATTAAAGATCCGAACCGTCCAATTGGTTCCTTCATTTTCTTAGGCCCTACAGGTGTTGGTAAAACTGAGCTTGCAAAAACGTTAGCGCAAACGTTATTTGATAGTGAAGAGCAAATGATTCGTATCGATATGTCTGAGTACATGGAGAAACATGCGGTGTCACGCTTAATTGGTGCTCCTCCTGGATATGTAGGATATGAAGAGGGTGGTCAATTAACAGAAGCGGTAAGACGTAAACCGTATTCCGTTATTTTGTTAGATGAAATCGAAAAAGCACATCCAGAAGTATTCAACATTTTATTACAAATGTTAGATGATGGGCGCATTACAGATTCACAAGGCCGTACAGTAGATTTTAAAAACACAGTTATTATTATGACTTCAAATATTGGATCTGCTCACTTGTTAGATGGATTAGAAGAAGATGGTTCCATTAAAGAAGAATCAAGACAACTTGTAATGGGACAATTAAGAGGACATTTCCGACCAGAGTTTTTAAACCGTGTCGATGAAATTATTTTATTCAAACCTCTTACAACGAATGAAATTAAAGGTATTGTTGATAAAATTGTAAAAGAGTTACAAGGTCGTTTAGCTGACCGTCACATTACAGTGGAATTAACGGATTCTGCAAAAGAATTTGTTGTAGAAGCTGGCTTTGATCCGATGTACGGAGCTCGTCCATTAAAACGATACGTACAGCGTCAAGTGGAAACAAAATTAGCGAGAGAATTAATTGCAGGCACAATTACGGATAATAGTCACGTAGTTGTTGATGTAGAAAATAACGAATTAGTTGTTCATGTGAAATGAAAATAAAAAAGAGTTCGGATAAAATCCGGACTCTTTTTAGTGTTGTTCTACTGGCTCGTTTGGAATTGCAGCTGAAATCGCTAATACTAATACCGCAAGAACAACTGAGAAAATAGACGCTTGGTTAAAATCGTATGTACCGCCAGTCATAGAGCCGATTACGTAGCTCATCATATGTACAAGCGCGAACGACCAAATTAATGCCCAAATGAAACGCATATTTTACACCTCTATTCGTTCAATCTGTCCTTATTGTAACACAATTGAAAAAAGAATATAGAAAAATATTTGTAGATTTTTCAACGCAAATTTGCATTCCGTTCATACATTATAAAAGAGTGGTTTTATACGTTTAGAAAATAAGGCGGGGGAAAAATGAGTATTACGGAACGTTTTTTTTACTTAGAAAAAGAACCATGTGTCATTTATTTACCGGAGAAGCCAAATGGGTTTTCAGTTATGCTCCTCGGTGATTACAACTACTTTATTGAGAATGGTACAAGTTTATGGACACAGCATGCGGGAAGATCTTATTTTTTACATGGCCTTATTGAGGAAGGCTACACGGTCTTTTCTTCTAATTTATATGGAAGACACTGGGGGAATGACCAATCTGTTCGTCTAGCGAAACGTTTATATGATGTTGTTTTGAGAAAAGAGACATTAAATACGAAAATGCACATTATGGCAGATGGTATGGGTGCGCTTGTAGCGCTTGAAATGATGAACAAATACCCTGAAAGTATACGTTCTGTCATTATGTTAAATCCGTGTTTAGATTTGCCAGAATATGTGGAGTTCGAAAAAGAGCATAAGTTTTTTTACAAAAGATTAGTGAAGGAATTAAGTTTGGCGTACGATTCCAAAGAAGAAGAATTAGAATCAAAAATAAATAAGAAATCATTTACGCTTCTTCCGTCTTGTGTACCTGTTAAAATTTTCGTATCAACACAAGAAAAAAGAGGAAGAAAACAGTTGTTACGTAAATACGAGAAAATGAGGCAATTCAATCAATGTGATACTTCTGTCTTATTCCATCTCCAAGATGTGAAATATAAAATGGTTAGACAAACAACGGATTTCTTTAAAAAATATGAAGAAGAATTGTGAGGCTCCCATATACATAAATGAGGAGCTATTTGTTTCAAGGGGAAAGGGTTGGTGGTATGGAACGCGTGCTGATTATAGGTGCACTTACGTTTGTAGGTTATCACCTTGTGAATAAAATGATTGCAGAAGAAGTGGAAGTGTATGGTCTTGATTTTGATGAATATGATAGTATGACAAAAATTAATGAAGAGAAGTTATTGTTAATTGGGCGAAACGCTTTATTTACGTACTATCCAATAAGAGATGAAGATGGATGGAGATCAGTAGAGGAAGAGAATTTCGATGCAGTTTACTTTTGTTTGTGTGAACCAAACCAGCAAAGTGGCTTTCGGAATGAAAGAGTCATATTACAATATTTAAAGCGGATTATAAAAATGTGTGAAGAAAATAAAGTAAAGCTAAATCTAATTTCTTCTATTGAGGTAGGATGCACAGGGGAATCCGAAAATAAACGCCTATTTTCGAAAGTAGAAGAAGGGTTAAAAAAAGGGGAATTACAATATAGTGTATTTCGAGTTCCTACATTATATGGTCCGTGGCAACCATCCTTTATGATGTATCATCAGCTCATTTTATCAGAACTGGATGAGAAAGAGTGCCATTGTACGAGTGAGGAAAAAGGAAGCGATTTACTTTACATTGAAGATGTATGCGAATACTTATGGGGAAATGGAACGAACGGAGAGCATCTTGGTATATACAATTTACTTAGTGGTAAACGGTCGTTATGGGAAAAAGGGATGAATCTTTTACGTGCAGATGATAAAGTGAATAAAAATAATAAGGAAGAAAGAGATGAAGCGGCCGAGGATATTCCGATAAAAAGAAATACCCCGTTAGAATACGGTTTAAATAAACAATTGGCACATATGAAAAAATATAAAGAGTTATACGAAGGATAGTGCACGTGTTACACTATTGTATGGATTATGAATTGAAAGTTTTAATGGAGAGGAAGAGTATAATATGAACGAAAAAAGCATGCAATTTTTACAAATCGCAATGAAGCATTTACCAGAAGCAAAGGCAATTTTAGATTCGAATGGAATTGAGCTTGATATGGAGAAGGCACAACCAGTGTTAGAGTTATTAATGAAAGTTATGAATGAAGCATATGAGCTTGGGAAAGCAGACAAAGAATAAAACCCTTCTTTTTGAGGGGAGAGAGGCTCGAACCGTGAGTAGAAGCGGTTCGGGTCTTTTTATATTTCGAGCGAAGTAAGGGGAAGAATAGGGGAAGGTATGTTTTCGTTGTTTTTACTGAAAAATAAAGAGAATAAAACGCTAGCTTTCTGTTTTAGCTGAAATATATTCTAGACAAAAGTAAATTTATGTTTTAAAATTAGTACCAAGTCATAATAATTGATATAAAACGGAGGGCTGCGATGTGAACGTGGGCATTTTAGGGATCGGAAGATATGTGCCAGAAAAAGTAGTCACAAATCAAGATTTAGAGAAAGTAATGGATACATCCGATGAATGGATTCGTACGAGAACGGGAATTGCAGAAAGACGCATTGCCGATGAGACAATAGATACTTCATATATGGCCGTAGAGGCTTCTAAAAAAGCACTTGAAGATGCAGGGATTAGCGGAGAGGATATCGATCTTATTTTAGTGGCAACAGTAACGCCAGATCGTGCTTTTCCAGCAGTAGCTTGTGTGATTCAAGAGGCAATTGGAGCGAAACACGCAGCGGCAATGGATTTAAGTGCAGCGTGTGCTGGTTTTATGTACGGAATGATTACAGCACAGCAATTTATTCAAACTGGAACTTATAAAAATGTATTAGTAGTTGGTAGTGATAAACTATCTAAAATTGTAGACTGGAATGATCGAAACACAGCAGTACTATTTGGAGACGGAGCTGGCGCTATCGTAATGGGAGCTGTTTCAGAAGGAAGAGGCGTTTTATCTTTCGAATTAGGAGCAGACGGAAGTGGCGGCAAGCATCTTTATCAAGACGAGTATGTTATGATGAATGGCAGAGAAGTCTTTAAATTTGCTGTTCGTCAACTTGGAGATTCTTGTCTTCGTGTGTTAGATAAAGCTGGTCTTACGAAAGAGGATGTGGATTTCTTAGTACCACATCAAGCGAATATTCGTATTATGGAATCTGCGAGAGAGAGATTAAATTTACCACAAGAAAAAATGAGTATGACAATTGAAAAGTTCGGTAATACATCAGCTTCTTCCATTCCAATTGCAATGGTAGAGGAATTGCAAAATGGACGTATTCAAAACGGTGATTTAATTATACTTGTTGGTTTCGGCGGTGGATTAACATGGGGAGCGGTAGCTCTTCGTTGGGGTAAATAAGGATTGAGAGAAAAAAGGAGTGTATTTTGTATGGAAAAAAAGAGGGTCGTAATTACAGGACTAGGAGCTGTTACACCGATCGGAACAGATGTTGAAACAGCTTGGGAAAACATAAAAAAGGGTGTATCTGGAATCGGGCGACTTACAAGAATTGATCCGGAACTATTTCCAGCAAAAGTAGCAGCAGAAATTAACGACTTTGAAGTCGAGAAATATATTGATAAAAAAGAAGCGCGCCGTATGGATCGCTTTACACAATATGCAGTAGCAGCAGCGAAAATGGCAGTTGCGGATGCAAAGCTTGAAATTACAGAAGAAAACGGACCTCGAATTGGTGTATGGATTGGTTCTGGTATTGGTGGTATGGAAACATACGAAGAACAATTTAAGATTTTTACTGAGAAAGGTCCACGCCGCGTGAGTCCATTCTTCGTACCGATGATGATTCCAGACATGGCAGCAGGTCAAGTATCTATTGCGACTGGAGCGAAAGGAATTAACACTTGTTCTGTAACGGCTTGTGCATCTGGTGCAAACTCAATTGGTGATGCATTTAAAGCAATTCAGCGCGGTGATGCGGATGCAATGATTACAGGTGGAGCAGAAGCACCGTTAACAAGTATGGCATTCGCAGGATTTAGTTCAGCGAAAGCATTAACATTTAATGAAGATCCAGCAACTGCTTGCCGCCCATTTGATAAAAATCGTAGCGGTTTTGTAATGGGTGAAGGTTCAGGGATTCTAATTCTTGAAGAATTAGAGCATGCATTAGCACGTGGTGCTCACATTTATGCGGAAATCGCTGGTTATGGCGCAACTGGAGATGCATTCCATATTACAATGCCTGCTCCTGGCGGTGAAGGCGGAGTGCGTGCAATGCGTCAAGCTTTAGCGGATGCAGGTCTAGAGCCAGAAGATATCGATTACATTAATGCACATGGTACAAGTACAGATGCAAATGAAAAATACGAAACGATGGCAATTAAAGAAACTTTCGGTGAGCATGCATATAAAGTAGCCATTAGCTCAACGAAATCTATGACAGGTCACTTACTAGGTGCAGCTGGTGCTGTTGAAGCGATTTTCTCTATTAAATCAATTACGGACGGAGTAATTCCTCCAACAATTAACTATGAAACACCAGATCCAGAATGTGACTTAGATTACGTACCGAATAAAGCGAGACAGCAAGAAGTAAAAGCTGTATTAAGTAACTCACTAGGGTTCGGTGGTCATAACGCAGTATTAGTATTTAAATCGTATAAATAATAGATGAAATAAGGTGTTTTTTCGTAATAAACTACGAAAAAACACCTTATTTATTTTTACGCCTTTTTCTTCTTTTGCATATACATAAGAAAAAGGGGGGATAAAGATGGGGGTTGTTGAAACAGCCGAGTGGTTACATCTATATTATGGACGGCCAGAAAAGCTTTGTGAGAAATTTACGAAGTATATTCCACTACCAAAAGAAAGGTTGTATCGTTTTTTAATTTCTAAAGGTATGTATCGCCCAGTAATGCGAGGAGAACGTGAAATTAAAGAATTAGAGAAAAAAGAAATTTGGAAAGAGTTACGTATGGAGTATGATAAATTGAAAAATTGGTTAAAAGGTCCGGATGTCCCTATCTTTATTTTATTATCAGATTCGTATAATCGAACTGTACAAGAAGAGTATAACGGAAAAGCTGGATTATCTATGCGTCACGTTATTTTCTTATTCGTATGTGGACGGAATTCGGTGGAAGAATTAAAAGTGTTATTGGCACATGAATATCACCACATATGCAGGTTACATCAAATTGAGACGAAAGAAACAGAGTATACGTTACTTGATACGATGATTATGGAAGGGTTAGCTGAGCAAGCAGTAACGGAAAGATATACAGAAAAAAATAATGCACCGTGGACGAAATATCTTTCAAAAGAAGAGGCGATTTATTATTGGCAAAACGTTGTTCAAGAAAGAATAAGTATAAAACGAGGAACGAGGGAGCATGACGTATTATTAAACGGACTTCATTCTTATCCGAAAATGCTTGGTTATGCGCTTGGATTTCACATTGTAAAAGATTGTGTAGCGTTTGAAGGGGAAGATACACTGTCTTTATTACCTATAGATGCGAAAGAAATATTGAGTAAAGCAAATACATTTCGTATTCCATGAAAAACAGGAGGTCTATCTCCTGTTTTTTTAGATATTATAGAAGGAAAAATAATAATTAGAATATATTTCCTTAAGTGGAATAAAGTTAAGCGAAAATGAACATAATGATTGGTACAAACAGTAGTGAAGTGAGGGATAGAGAATGTTATATCTACATGATGTATGGGTAAATTGGTTTGAAGGTGAAGAAAATGGGTATAACGTTTGTCATTTTTACGAATGGCGGAAAGATGATACGATTGAACTATTAGATCAAGTGCCATTATTAAAAGTAGATGCCACATTATATCATTACATCGAGAACGAATTGTTAGAGCTTCCGCAAAAGTTGTTGGAAGACGTACATCATAAGGCTTATATTCGTAAAAATCATGAACGTTTGCAGCAAGAGTATTGCTTTGTTGTTACAGATGGAAAAGGAATTATTGCGATTGATACAATTGGTTACAATGTACCAATTAGAAAAAGTAGACTTATACCTCGCCAAGAGCAGATGGTATATGAGATGGTGGAAAACGTACAAGCAGAAAAGTATGAGTTCCAAGTAGAGGAAACAGAAAAGGAACATCATATTTTATCACCATCGCCTTTCATTATGAATGGCTTAACTCGTAAAGAGAGACAGCTAAAACAATTATTATTTATGGCGTTAGATCAATTACATACAACGAAAAACACAGCGGAAATTCGCTATTGGTACACAGAATGGGATCCGTCAGCATATGGAACGGTCCAACATATGGAATTTGAAGATATTTGGGCAAGACTATATGATGAAGCGAAATCAGGCTGGTCTGAGAAGCACGAACAATTATGCGAGCGCCTTGTAAAAGGACAGCCGTTTTTTGAAAAGTTATGGGAAATGGAAAATGAGCAAAAGGTAAATTAAAAAACCGCCAATTGGCGGTTTTTTAATTTGATGGAATCTAGCTTCAGCGGCAAGAATGTTCGGTGGCTTCGCGCCTTCCTGCGAGGCAAAAAGCGCCTCTACGTCAGGAGCTCCATCCCCCTCACATTCTAAACGAGCCACCTCCGCTTTATATAGAAATCCAGCTCCGGCTCCTAGCCCTTCGCTTTATATATTATCTACGCTTTCTGCTTAGTCCCATTGCGTTTTCTACTTTGCGTAGTTGTTTGAATGCAACGCGGTTTGCTTTTTCGGCACCTTTGTCTAGAATTTCGTCTAGTTCTGGGGAGCTGATTAGTTCGTTATATTTGTCTTGGATTGGGCGAATTGCTTCTACGACTACTTGTGCTAGGTCGCCTTTGAAGTCGCCATATCCTTTTCCTTCGTACATTGCTTCTATTTCTTCAACTGTTTTTCCTGAGAATGAAGAGTAAATTGTTAATAGGTTAGAGATTCCAGGTTTATTTTCTTTATCGAATTTCACGATACCTTCTGAATCTGTTACAGCACTTTTAATTTTCTTTTCAATTGTTTTTGGTTCATCAAGCATACTGATCATTGATTTTGGATTCGGATCAGATTTACTCATTTTTTTCGTAGGTTCTGTTAATGACATAACGCGAGCTCCTACTTTTGGAATACGAATTTCAGGAACTATGAACACTTCACGGAAGCGTTTGTTGAAACGCTCTGCTAGATCACGTGTTAATTCCATATGTTGTTTTTGGTCATCACCAACAGGTACGATTTCTGTGTTATAAAGTAAAATATCAGCAGCCATTAATGGTGGATACGTAAGTAATCCAGCTGGAACTGAATCTCTACCTGAAGCTTTATCTTTATATTGTGTCATACGCTCTAATTCTCCAACGTAAGCAACAGATTGCATGATCCATCCTAGTTGAGCGTGTGCAGGTACTTCTGATTGTACAAATAAAGTAGCTTTTTCAGGATCGATGCCGCATGCTACATAAAGTGCAGCAAGACTACGAATGTTTTTGCGAAGTTGTATAGGATCTTGAGGTACTGTAATGGCATGTTGGTTTACAATACAGAAATAGCAATCGTGTTCGTTTTGAAGCTCTGTAAATTGCTTCATAGCCCCTAAATAGTTTCCAAGTGTAATCGTTCCGCTTGGCTGAATACCAGAAAAGATAACTGACATAATTATTTCCTCCTAAATTTGAATGCGTGATAGGGAAGAGAAGGCAAACAAAAAAGCCCATTCATCCCAAAAAACTATAGGGACGAATGGACCGCGGTACCACCCTAATTATTTCACTACTGTGAAATCTCTCTAATCCATAGTAACGTCTGGATATAACGCCAAGGCCTACTACTTTCGGTTCGGTTTGGTGCTCAAAAGCCCATTCCACATTGTACAATTACTTGTTCACACCAGCCACAAGCTCTCTGAAATTGTTTCAATATGTACTCTTCTTTATCATCGCATACATATAAATTTATTTATTGTTAACTGAGCTCTTTTAATATGAAAGAACTAAAGTTTTATAACAAAATGTTTTGCTGATAATTATATCATATGGGATAGTGTTTGCAAACTACATCAAAATAGTAAAGCTAATGAGAGTCGAGAACGCTCCGAGTATGATACCTGTAATACAAATAGGATATGTCCATTTGAATGAATATGTTTTATAAATACGTTCTTTCTTATTCACCGGTTCCTCGGATTCTTCAATTAACGAGTCTATTTTTTTGTTCGTGCCAAATACTCTCTGGAAAGCGTAAAGAGTTACATTGAAAAATCCATTTTGAAATATGAATAAAAAACCACCTATCAGAATAAAAAATAGCGCGATATAAAACGAGATGTTGACAAAGTTCAACAAAAATTGAGATGAAATGAGGAATGCACCAATACTAGAAGCAATCATCGCTATAAAAATTAGTATACAAGTATGAAAAAAAACTTTATTCAAAATATTCCCCTCCGTCAAAATATTACTAGAATTATTATACTATAAAAGCTATAATAAGTACTAGAAATAATTTTTTGAAAATTATACGCAATTAAAGGTCTGATTTTAAGATGATGGTAGCAATGTTAACGTATCCCTTTACGAAAAATTAAAAATATAAACATTTTATTAAAAATTTTAACAAAAAAACAAAAAACTATATTCACAATCGTCGTATTATATGTATAATGAAAATTGTAGAAACTTGGAGATTATTCTTTCAATTCTACTTTTTAACAAGTGAGGGTACAGGAAGTGCAATTAGGGGAGGCAACACAACATGAAGAAAAAGATACCGTTATTACTTGCATCAACTTTAACTGCAAGTATGTTGCTTGGCGCGTGTAGCTACCAAAAAGATGACGCAAAAGCAAAAGGGAAAGAGAACGCTACGAGTAGTAGTAACGGAAAACAGATTCTTAATTTAACAGAGTTATCTGAAATTCCGTCAATGGATGCATCATTAGCATCTGACTCTTCATCTTCTACAGCATTAAATAATACGATGGAAGGTTTATATCGTATTGGCAAAGATCAAAAGAGAATGCCTGGCGTTGCAGAAGATGTCGAAAAGCTAGATGATGGGAAGAAATACATATTTAAATTAAGAAAAGATGCGAAATGGTCAAATGGGGAACCTGTAACAGCTAAAGACTTTGTGTATTCATGGAAAAGAGCCGTAAATCCAGATACAAAAGCAACGTATTCGTACATTATGTTCGATATTAAAAATGCAGAGAAAATTCATAAAAAAGAATTACCTGCTGACCAATTAGGTGTAAAAGCGATTGATGATTATACATTAGAAGTGGAATTAGACAATCCCGTTCCTTACTTTATCGATTTAACAGTTTATCCAGTATTTTACCCGCTAAATGAAAACTTTGTAAAAGCACAAGGTGATAAGTTTGGTTTAGAGGCAAATACAACATTATATAACGGTCCATTCGTTATGAGTGATTGGAAACATGAACAAAGTTTCCAATTCAAGAAGAATCCTTCATATTGGGATAATAAAACGGTTAAAATCGAAGAAATCAACTTTAATATTGTAAAAAATACAGCAACTGATGTAAATTTATATGAGACAAACGCGATTGATCGTGCGGCTTTAACGTCTGAATTTGTTGATAAGTTTAGACAAAGCCCAGAGTTCCAAACAAGAAAAGAAGCAGGGGTTGCTTACTTAAGATTTAATCAAAGTAATCAGTACTTAAGTAATAAAAACTTAAGAAAAGCAATTTCAATGTCCTTTGACCGTGATAACATTGCGAAAGTTATTTTAAATAACGGTGCAATTGGAGCTTACGGATTTGTTGGAAAAGATTTCGCTGAAGGTCCGAATAAAAAAGATTTCCGAGCTGAAAATGGAAAGCTAGTTGAAACAAATCCAAAAGAAGCGAAAAAGCTTTGGGAAACAGCGAAGAAAGAGCTTGGAACTGATAAAATCGAACTAGAATTCTTAAACTTTGATAATGAAGATGCTAAAAAAGTTGGTGAATTCTTAAAAGGTGAGATAGAAAAGAACTTACCAGGTTTATCAATTAAAATTAAACAGCAACCATTCGCACAAAAAAATAAATTAGAAGATTCTCAGCAATATGATATTGCGTTTGGTATTTGGGGACCAGATTTCCCAGATCCAATCTCATATTTAGATATGTTTGTTACGAATGGTTCTCAAAATAAAACAGGGTATTCTAATCAAAAATATGATGAGTTAATCCTAAAAGCTAAAACAGATACAAAAGATTTACAAGCTCGCTGGAACAACCTTCTAGAAGTAGAGAAGATGTTAATTAAAGAGGATGCAGTTATCACTCCAATCTTCCAAAAAGGTTCAGCGTATGTAGTAAAAGGTGCCGTAAAAGATATTATCCCAATTAACTATGGTGGTAAATTAACTTACAAATGGGCATCTGTTGAACAAAAATAATCTTTTTTTCCATCGTTTACAAGGGTATATGCCTATGATGGGCATATGCTCTTATTTTAAAAAAATAAAAGTAAGAATATTTTAAACTATCTTATTGCTTTTGAGAAAAACGGGGAGGTGCTTGACTATGGGACGTTATGTATTAAAACGTTTCGTGTACATGGCTTTGACATTATTTTTAATTACTACACTGACTTTCTTTTTGATGAAATTACTTCCGGGTTCTCCGCTTAAAAACCAGGAGAAGCTATCACCGGCACAAAAAGAAATCATTCTTGAAAAATACGGATTAAATGATCCGGTACCAGTTCAATACGCACGTTACTTAGGTAACTTAGCAAAAGGTGATTTAGGGGTATCATTCCAATATGATAACCGCCCAGTAACAGACATGATTGTGGATCGTATTGGACCATCCGCACAACTTGGTTTACAAGCGATTATATTAGGGACATTTATCGGTTTAATTTTAGGTATTGTTGCCGCACTTCGTAATAATACGTGGGTGGATTATAGTGCAACAGTTATTTCGGTACTCGGAATGTCGGTACCATCATTCGTATTCGCCGCATTACTACAATATTTCGTAGGGGTAAAACTTGGTTGGTTCCCGGTAGCATTCTGGAAAGGACCAGAGTTTACTGTAATGCCTACAATTGCATTATCGATGGGAGTTATCGCAACAATCGCACGTTTCTCTCGTGCAGAATTAATTGAAGTTATGCAGTCAGACTATATTTTAACAGCAAAAGCAAAAGGAATTAGTCAAGGCGTTATCATTGTAAAACACGCACTTCGTAACGCGTTAATTCCAGTTGTAACAATTTTAGGACCAATGGTTGCGGCATTAATTACAGGAACACTTGTTATCGAGCAAATTTATGCTGTACCAGGACTTGGGGAACAATTCGTTAAATCGATTACTTTAAATGACTATACAGTTATTATGGGAACTACGATTTTCTATAGTGCAATCTTCATTTTAGTTATTTTCATTGTCGATATTTTATACGGAATTATTGATCCTCGTATTCGTTTAGCGGGAGGGAAAAAATGATGAAAGATGTACAAAAATTATCTCCAGATTTATTTCAACAAGCCAATCAAAATAATGTTGATAATGAAGTCATTGCCCGTCCAAGCTTAACGTTTTGGCAAGATGTAAGAAGACGTTTGTTCCAACATAAAGGTGCAATGCTTGGCCTTGTATTATTAGTAATCATTGCGCTATTAGCGATTTTTGGACCGATGGTAAGTAAACACTCGTATAAAGAGCAAGATTTAGGTCGTGCGAAATTACCACCAAAAATTCCAGTTATTGAAAATGTTCATTGGTTACCATTTGACGGTACAGATCAATATGGTGTTGACCAATATGAAAAACGTGATATTAAAGAGTACTTCTGGTTTGGTACAGATGATCTTGGCCGTGACTTATGGACAAGAACATGGGAAGGTACACGCGTATCATTATATATCGCTCTTTTAGCAGCAGCAATTGACTTAGTAATTGGGGTTGCATACGGAGGTATTTCAGCATTCTACGGCGGTAGAGTAGATAATATTATGCAACGTATTATGGAGATTATTAACGGTATTCCATACTTAATCATCGTTATTTTAATGGTAATCATTATGGGATCTGGTATTTGGTCAATCACACTCGCGATGGCGATTACGGGTTGGATAGGGATGTCGCGGATTGTTCGTGGACAAATCCTAAAGTTAAAAAACCAAGAATATGTATTAGCATCTCGTACATTAGGTGCAACAAATACACAATTAATTGTGAAACATTTAATTCCAAACGTAATGGGACCTATTATCGTAATGACAATGTTCACAATTCCATCAGCGGTGTTTGGTGAAGCGTTCTTAAGTTTCATTGGTTTAGGAATTCAGCCACCATTCGCGTCACTTGGTTCTCTTGTAAATGATGGTTATAAATCTATTCAAACGTATCCACACATGATGTTCATCCCTGCGGTTGTCATCAGTATGTTAATTCTAGCATTCAACTTAATGGCAGATGGATTACGCGATGCGTTAGATCCAAAAATGCGTAAGTAAACGAGGAGGGAGAAGTAAAAATGAAAACATTGTTAGAGGTAAAAGATTTACAAGTCTCCTTTGATACACATGCAGGTGAAGTACAAGCAGTGCGCGGAGTTACTTTTGATTTGAAAAAAGGGGAAACATTAGCGATTGTAGGAGAGTCTGGTTCTGGGAAATCAGTTACTTCTAAAGCGCTAATGGGGTTAATCCCAAATCCTCCAGGCCGTATTAAAAATGGAGAGATTGTATTTGACGGTCGTGATTTAACGAAATTAACGGAAAAAGAAATGCAGCAAGTTCGTGGTAAAGATATCGCAATGATTTTCCAAGATCCAATGACATCATTAAATCCAACGATGACAATTGGGAATCAAATTATGGAAGGTCTTATTAAACACCAAGGGATGAGTAGAGGAGACGCACGTAAAGTTGCGTTAGAATTAATCGACCTTGTAGGTATTCCAAATCCAGAAGCACGTTTAAAACAATATCCTCACCAATTCTCAGGTGGTATGAGACAGCGTGTAGTTATTGCGATGGCGTTAGCTTGTAACCCGAAATTATTAATTGCCGATGAGCCGACAACAGCGCTAGACGTTACGATTCAGGCGCAAATTTTAGAGCTTATGAAAGACATTCAGCAAAAGACAGAAGCAGCAATCATTTTCATTACGCATGACTTAGGTGTAGTAGCAAACGTTGCTGACCGAGTTGCGGTTATGTATGCTGGTAAAGTTGTTGAAATTGGAACTGTAGATGAAATTTTCTACAACCCAAAACATCCGTACACATGGGGCTTAATCGCATCTATGCCAAGCTTAGATGGATCAGAGGAAGAGCTATATGCGATTCCAGGAACGCCTCCTGACTTATTAAAACCGCCAAAGGGTGATGCTTTTGCACCACGTAACCCACAGGCGCTGAAAATTGATTTTGAAATGGAACCACCTTTATTTAAAGTAAGTGATACACACTATGCGGCAACTTGGTTACTTCACGAGCAAGCACCAGAAGTAAAACCGCCGGCAGTTGTTGAAAAACGTATTCTTCAAATGAAAGCAGGTGAACAACATGACTAAACAACGTGAGAAATTAATTGAAGTAAAAAATGTAAAACAACACTTCGACGTGAGTGGTGGTGTTGTCAAAGCGGTTAATGATATTTCATTTGATATTTTCCGCGGAGAAACATTCGGGCTTGTAGGAGAATCTGGTTGTGGTAAATCAACAACTGGAAGAACGATTATTCGTTTATATGATGCAACTGCTGGTGAAGTGTTGTTCGATGGTGAAAACGTACATGGTAAGAAATCACGCGCAGAACTGAAGAAGTTCAACCGTAAAATGCAAATGATTTTCCAAGATCCATATGCATCATTAAACCCTCGTATGACAGTAGGGGATATTATTGCAGAAGGTATTGATATTCACGGATTAGCAAAAAGCAAAAAAGAACGTATGGACCGTGTTCATGAACTGTTAAACACAGTTGGTTTAAATAAAGAACACGCAAACCGTTTCCCGCACGAATTCTCGGGTGGACAACGTCAACGTATCGGTATCGCTCGTGCGCTTGCTGTAGAACCTGAATTTATCATTGCCGATGAGCCAATCTCAGCACTTGACGTATCGATCCAGGCGCAAGTTGTAAACTTACTGAAACAGTTACAAAAAGAAAAAGGTTTAACATACTTATTCATTGCCCATGATTTATCAATGGTAAAATACATTAGTGACCGCATCGGCGTAATGTATCGTGGTCAAATCGTTGAGTTAACAACAAGTGATGAGTTATATGCGAATCCAATTCATCCATATACAAAATCACTATTATCAGCGATTCCGCTTCCAGATCCAGATTATGAGCGCAATCGTAAACGTATCGTATACGATCCATCGCAGCATGATTATGGTAATGAAGCACCAACAATGCGTGAAATTCGCCCAGGACATTTCGTATTATGTTCTGAAGCAGAGTATAAGAAATATAAAGAGATTTATCAATAAAAAAAGGTCATTCTTCCGTTACGGAAGAATGACCTTTTTTACTATATTTGTCGATAAGTCGATATATTTAAAGAATCACCGATATAAGGTACATTTATCAATAAATGCACCTTAATCAAAGAAGTGTTACTGCGCCTGAACAGAAACATTCTCTTCTTGCTCATTCGGCTTAACAAGTGCGTAACTTTCCCATGCTCTACTTCTCCAGCGGAAGAACATAATAATTGCCCGCGTCCATTCATCGATAGCAATCGCTAGCCAAATACCAACGAGTCCCATATCTAAATGGAAGGCGAATAAGTAACCGAGTGGCAAACTCATTAACACCATAGAGAACGCACCAATTAAAACTGGATATTTTGCATCACCGGCTGCACGAAGGGAATTAATGATGACGATGTTCATCGTACGTCCTGTTTCGAGTAGTACACTTAGTAAAAGAACGCTTGCCCCTAGAGCGATAATATGAGGATTATCAGTAAATACCCCCATTAATTGTGTGCGGAATGTAATAACAAGAGCGACCATAAATAAAGTCACGCCAATTGCCCATTGTACACTTTTCCATACACGTGTGTATGCTTCATCTTTTTCATTTCCGCCAACTAGGCGTCCCACGATAATAGCTGTTCCCATACCGATAGCAATCGCAAATAAATAAGTAAACATGGAAATGTTAGTAGCATATTGTCTAGCAGCTAACGATTCTGTTCCTAAGTAAGTTGCGTAGTACAGGAAGACAATTTGGCAAGCTTGATACATGACTTGTTCAAAAGCAGATGGAATGCCAATTTTTAAAATTTTCCCCACGTATTCTTTTGATAAGGTGAAGTAATATTGTAATTTTACACGGTATTCCATAACGCGGTATAGTAACCAGAAGAACACAATCAGTGCCAGTAGTCGACTGACAGCAGAAGAAATCGCGGCCCCTTGTACACCAAGTTCAGGGAAACCGAACTTCCCGAAAATAAGTACGTAGTTTCCGACGATATGAATAATATTCATTCCAAGCGAAACAAACATTGCTTGCTTTGTAAAGCCGTGAACGCGGATAATTGCGGCTAACGAGTTAATAATAGCTTGAAGGAAAATGGCTCCTCCGACGATGGATAAATAGCTTTGTGCATACGTTAGTACATCGCCTTGTAAATTCATTGCCATCATCATATGTTTTGAAAATAAAAGAAAACCAGCACTTATAACGAGTCCGACCACTAAATTTAATGTGACGGCTAATGCTGATATTTTAGATGCTTCCATAAAACGTTTGGAACCGAGGTATTGAGATACGACGATCGCAGCGCCATTCCCGATTACTTCTAGTACCAAAATAGCGATATGAAGATATTGATTCGCTGCACCAACCCCAGATACAGCATCGTCTGATAATGCACTTAACATGAAAGTATCAGCGATCCCCATCAACATAAAAAGAAAAACTTCTAGAAAAATAGGCCATGTTAATAAGAATAAACTTAATTTTTCTGTCGGCCCGTTTTTTGAGTGAATTGCTGTCATGTCCGTCCCCTCTTTACCGATATCTATTTTTAGCAAAGTGTATCGTAACATACTTTCTTATCCTTTGCACTCATTTTAACCTACATATTTTTAATATGAAGAGACCTTCATTTTATGCTGAAAAGAGAAGGATAATTATACAAAAAATATTATAAAATATAAAATTTGTTTTTCTCTGATAATTTAGAAAAGTTTAAAATTTGTTATTTCCGACACTTCAGTCGGGTAAACTGGTAATATGAAACGTTTTCAAAGATTTATTTTTTCACAGAAAATTTTAATAAGATAGAAATATAAATATACAAAAAATATATTTGTGTGTATAATATGAATTATTAGAACATATATATATTTCTTTTTGTTTGAAAATGAAAGGGCTAACATTTTTATGGAGGGTGGAAATATGAAAAAAAAGATGCCGGTTTTTGTATTATCAACGGTAGCAATGAGCATGATTTTAGGGGCATGTAGTTATCAAAAAGATGAACAATCGCAAGCGAACGCAAAAGGGGATAGCGGGAAGAGCGGTGCGAAGCAAGTTATTAACTTAATTGAAACGCAAGAAATTCCAACGATGGATCCAGCATTATCAGCTGATGCAGTTTCTTCAAGAGTAATGACTAATACGATGGAAGGCTTATACAGTTTAGGAAAAGATGATAAGCTAGTTCCAGGTGTAGCGAAGGAATTCAAAAAGTCAGAAGACGGTAAAAAATATACATTTAAATTACGTGAAGACGCAAAATGGTCAAATGGTGAGCCTGTGACGGCGAAAGATTTCGTGTACGCATGGCAAAGAGCGATTAACCCAGACACAGCTGCGAAATCAGCGTACATTATGTATGATATAAAAAATGCAGAGAAAATTAATAAAAAAGAGATGAGTCCAGACCAATTAGGCGTAAAAGCAATTGATGACTATACATTAGAAGTGGAATTAGACAATTCAATTCCATATCTTGTAGATTTAATGGTATATCCAATCTTCTACCCTGTGAATGAAAAGTTTGTAAAAGAGCAGGGGGCGAAGTTTGGTTTAGAAGCAAATACAACACTATATAATGGACCGTTTACACTAAGTGATTGGCAACATGAACGTAGCTTTAAAATGACAAAGAGCCCATCTTATTGGGAAAATAAAGAAGTGAAGATTGAGGAAGTAAACTTTAATATTGTAAAAGATACGTCTACGCCAATCAATTTATATGAAACAAACGCAGTCGATCGAGCGACGTTATTAGCAGAGTTCATCGATAAATATAAAGGAAAACCAGATTTCCAAACAGTAGAAGATACATCTGTATTCTTCCTTCGTTTAAATCAAAAAGATCCAGCGTTAGCAAATAAAAATATTCGTAAAGCAATTTCTCTTGCTTTTGAACGTAAGCCGTTTGTTGACACGCTATTAAATAACGGTTCTAAGCCAGCGACAGGATTAATTCCTGATAACTTCATTAAAGGACCGGATAAAAAGGACTTCCGTGCTGTAAATGGAGATATTGTAAAACCAAACGTGAAAGAAGCGAAGAAATATTGGGAAGCTGGTAAAAAAGAGCTTGGTAAAAATGAAATCGAATTAGAGCTATTAAATGAAGACGTTGAATTATCGAAGAAAACTGGTGAATATTTAAAAGGTGAGTTAGAAAAGAATTTACCAGGTTTAACAGTGAAAATTAAACAACAACCATTTGCACAAAAACTAAAATTAGAAGATGCGGGCGATTATGTCATGTCATTCTCTGGATGGAGTGCAGACTTCCCAGATCCAGTTACATACCTTGATATGTTTGTAACGGACGGATCACAAAATAAAATGAAATATTCTAATCCGAAATATGATGAGATTATCATGAAAGCGAAGAAAGATGGAAGCGATGTAAATGCGCGTTGGAAAAACTTACTAGAAGCAGAGAAAATGTTACTTGATGATGCTGCGATTGTTCCGGTATATCAACGTGGTAGAGCATACTTACAAAGAGATTCAATTAAAAATATGTACAACCATAAATATGGTGGCGATTTAAGCTTTAAATGGGCGTCAGTAGAGAAATAAGAAAAAAGCAGGTGGTTACCTGCTTTTTTTTAATACGTACGTTTCTTATAAATACCTTTCCCACCAACTTGGTTCCATCCGGATTGTACATCCAAACTTTTGTTAACAAACTTCATTTTTTCTTTTCCGCCAAAGAGTTTTTCACCGATGCTATTTGAAATGACACCAATCAATGCTGTTATTCCGATGATGAGGGCAGCAACAGTAACAAAATCAATAAAAAAAGCAATCATTTGCAAATTCCCCCTTTGCCTGTCTGTATTTTTATTGTATGAGATAAAAGATAAAAAAGAAAGAAATGTCAGAAAAATATTTGGTTTACTTTAGAAATCGTGTAGACAGGAGGGAGAATGTTTGTTAAAATAAGAACAAACGTTCCTTTCGATTCTCATTTATATAGTCTTACATTTCTTAATTGATTTATCAAGAAAAAGTAAGAAAACGTTCTCTTTTTTTAGGGGAAATTATAGATAAATAACTATATATTATATGAAAAATCAATGGGAAGTGAGTATTAAAAGGTTTGAAGGTCATTGTTAAAGTACAGCTAAAGTGAGCGTAATCATGTTACATAGCAGTGGAATACGCGGGAGAGTTTTCTCAACTAGTAGGAAATTTACTGTATATTTCTTGCAAAATCTATTGTATAATGATTATAGAAGTTACTTATTAAAAGTAATTGTTGTTTATTATAAGTTGTTGCTTACATGAAATGCGATTTTTGTACTTTGTTATAAGACAAGTTATCGCGAAAAATTGCTGAAGTTAGAATTTTAAACTGTAATTAGTACAGAATTTGTACTCTTTAAGGAGAGTGAGCTTTGTATGGTAACATTATATAGTTCTCCAAGCTGTACGTCTTGTAGAAAGGCGAAATTATGGCTAGAGGAAAATCATATTCCTTATACAGAACGTAATATTTTCTCAGATCCATTAACGATTGAGGAAATTAAAGAGATTTTACGTATGACAGAAAGCGGAACAGATGAGATTATTTCTACTCGTTCGAAAGTTTTCCAAGAATTAAATGTAAACTTAGAGTCTTTACCACTTCAAGATTTATATAAGATGATTCGTGACTATCCAGGGATTTTACGTCGTCCAATTATGATTGACGAGAAGCGTCTTCAAGTAGGTTACAATGAAGATGAAATCCGTCGTTTCTTACCACGTACAGTAAGAACGTTCCAATTACGTGAAGCACAACGTCTTGTAAATTAATTATAATAATATGAAAACCTTCTACCTATTATATAGTAGAAGGTTTTTTTTATTGTTTCACATTTCGTATGCGAACTTGTTGAACGATAATACCGATGCATAGAACAGTGAAAATGAACAAGAAAGGAATGCTTGTGGTGAAACTTGGGTTGTTATGAAAAAAGGTTGCAAGTCTGTCTTCGTGTGTAATCATCTTTCCAGCAGTATAGGAGAGAATCGCTGCTCCGCAATAAATGAGAAGTGGAAAGCGCTCCATAAGGATTAAAATAAGTTTGCTGCCCCAAATAATAATCGGAATAGAAATGAGTAACCCGATTATGACGAGTAATAATCTTCCGTGAGCTGCACCTGCAATAGCGATGACATTGTCAAACCCCATAACGAGATCCGCGAATACAATTGTACGCACAGCTTGGAATAAAGTTGTTTTCCCTTGAATAGAAGAAAGATCGTTGCTATTATCAGTTAATAAATTTACTGCAATGAATGTAAGTAAAGCGCCGCCGATAAGCTGTAAAAATGGAATGTCGAGTAAATAGACAGCTATTATTGTAAGAAGAATTCGTAGCACAATTGCTAAAAGAGTACCGATCAAAATGGCTTTATTTCGTTTTGCTTCAGGTAAATTCCGGCTAGCTAATGCAATGACAATTGCATTGTCACCACCTAATACAACATCAATACCGACAATCATTAGTACAGATGTTAAAAACTCTAAGTCCATTCGTCTGCCTCCATTTATGATGTTTTAATAAGCGAAATATATGTATGTGATGAAGAAAGTGGGAACTAAATAATCTCCTCTAATAGAAGTTTCACTTTATTACAGTGTACGGGGGAATATAGAAATGTATGTCCAAATTTTTCGTGTGTAAAGAATTGTCATAATGATATATTTATGTAGACAATCGAATAAAGATAGGCATATAACTATTTTTGTAAAATAAATCGATTTTATTTCCCTTCTGGAGAATCTTATCATAAAATGAGAGTACAAGAATCTATTGATTTGTCATATGAGTGGGGGATCCCTTCATAACAATTCTAAACAGGAAGGGAGAGTTGTATTTTGGAAATTGAAAGAATTAACGACCATACTATGAAGTTTTTTATTACGTACATTGATATAGAGGACAGAGGGTTTAATCGTGAAGAAATTTGGTATGACCGCGAACGTAGTGAAGAGCTCTTTTGGGAGATGATGGACGAAGCTCGTGATCATGATGACTTCTTTATTGATGGACCGTTATGGATTCAAGTGCAAGCAGTCGATAAAGGGATTGAAGTACTTGTCACGAAAGCCGAGCTCTCAAAGGATGGACAAAAGCTAGAGCTACCGATAGGTGTAGACAAAATTATAGACATTCCTTTAGATGAGGGTATCGAGTCATTATTCCAGCAAGAATTAGTGGAAGAGGTAGAAGAACAAACAGGAACAAACTTTAATGAAGATGGTACGTTTGGCTTTTTAATTAAGTTTAATGATTTTGAAGATGTTATTTCATTAAGTCATCGTCTTATCTTTGAAGATATAAAAGATGAGCTGTATTCATTTGATGACCGCTATTATGTATATGTGGAATTCGATGAAGTGCTACATGATGAAGAAGAAATTGATCGTATTTTAAGTATTATTTTAGAATATGGAGAAGAATCAACTTTAACAATTCATCGTGTGAGTGAGTATGGGAAACAAATTGTGAAAGAGCGTGCGCTTGAAACAATTCGCAATAATTTTCCTGCTAAAACGTAGGCCGATTTCTGTAGTATGAAATCGGCTTTTTATATGAAGAATAGGAAAGCTTTCTTAGTAAGGAGGTAAGAGATGAAAAATACGTTAAAGTTGATTTTCTTTGTTCTACTATTGTTCGCATTATTTGTTTCGTTACGTATGTTTATTGATGTAGCATTTTATTCGGATGTAATTGGGATAAAAGATGTTTCGATTTTAGGTATTATTAGTATTTTATTTACGGTATCTGCATTTTTAATTGGCTGCGTTATTTTCTTAGAAAACCGTCACCCGTCTAAAACACTTACATGGCTCATTGTGTTAGGTATTTTTCCAGTATTTGGATTCTTCGCTTATTTATTATTTGGACAAAACTTTCGGAGAAAGAGAATGTTCCAAAAGAAGGCGTTACTGGATGAACAGGCGTTTTTACAATATAAGGGGCATGAAGATTATGAAGAACGGATGTTACGTAATCATAAGCATCAAGAGCTGTTATTTCGTTTAGCGGACCGCTTAGGTGCTTTAAATATTTCATTTCAAACGGAAACGAGAACATTAACAAATGGGGATGAAACGTTTCAGGCCATTTTAGATGGATTAAAACGAGCGAAACACCACATTCATATGGAATATTACATTGTGCGTGATGATAAGCTTGGAACAGAAATTAAAGATATTTTAATACAAAAATCAAAAGAAGGCGTAGTCGTTCGGTTTTTATATGATGCGGTTGGAAGTTTTAGGTTATCGAATTCGTATATTGAAGAATTAAATGACGCAGGTGTCGAAATGATTCCGTTCTTTCCTGTGCGCTTTCCAATTTTAAACGATAAGATTAATTATCGAAACCACCGGAAAATCGTTGTTATTGATGGAAATGAAGGGTTTGTAGGTGGGTTAAATATTGGAGATGAATATTTAGGGAAGGATAAATATTTCGGTTTTTGGCGAGACACACATTTATATTTGCGTGGTGAGGCTGTTCAAAGTTTACAGCTTATTTTCCTTCAAGATTGGTTTTATATGACTGGTGAGGCAGTGCTGGCTCCAGAATATTTACAGGCAAAAGCAGTTGAAGGTGATCATTGGGGCGGAGTTCAGCTAATTGCAGGTGGACCAGATAATAAATGGGAAACGATTAAACATTTATATTTTGCAATGATCTCTTCTGCTCGGAAATCTATTTGGATTGCAACACCGTATTTCATTCCGGATGATGATATTTTATCTGCATTAAAGGTAGCGGCACTTGCTGGTATTGATGTTCGTTTATTAATGCCGAGTAAGCCTGATAAGCGCACTGTCTTTTATGCATCAAGATCATATTTCCCTGAGCTTTTAGATGCAGGAGTAAAGATATATGAATACGAAAAAGGTTTTCTTCATAGTAAAGTTGTCATCGTTGATTCTGATTTAGCTTCAATTGGGACAGCAAATATGGATATGAGAAGTTTTCATTTGAACTTTGAAGTGAATGCCTTTTTATATGATACAGATAGCATTCGAAAACTCGTTCAAGACTTTAAAGATGATTTAGAAGAATCAAGTGAAATTCATGTCGATCGTTTTCATAAAAGACGTCTTCATAGACGAATTGTTGAATCGACATATCGATTATTATCACCTTTATTATAAAAAGAGATGTCCGAAATTGGGACATCTCTTTTTTAAAAGGGATTTGTAATAAATTGTAGAATATAAGGAGCTGAAAGGGTGTGATTATAATGTTTATCGCTAAAAGAGAAAACGGAGAGAAAATTCATCTACTCTATAATCGAAATGAAGAGCTTTTACAACGTATGCGTAAAAGGGAGCGTTTCTTTTGTATAGCTTGTGGAAAGGAAGTGCAAATGAAATTAGGGAAACAAAAAAGTTGGCATTTTGCTCATAAGAAAGTGGAGTCATGCCTTGCTTTTTATGAAGCAGAATCTATATATCATATGCACGGTAAAGAATTGCTATATAGATGGTTGAAACGTCAAAATTTCCATGTGGATATAGAGCGTTACCTTCCAAAAATCCAGCAAAGACCAGATATTTTCGTAGAGAGAGCAGGTAGGGAAATTGCGATTGAATATCAATGCGCCAATCTCTCCATAGAACAACTTTCTAAACGAACATACTCGTATTGGCAAGCGGGCATTCAGGTCATCTGGATCATTGGTGGAAATCAATTAAAAAAGCAAGCTGCATATTGGATGAAATTTTCCTCACTTCTGGCTTTCTCCTTACAATCTTATCCTCAGCCATTTCTCATTTTCTTCTGTCCGAAACAAAAATCATTTATGAAATGTGCCTTTATCACTCCGTTTTCTACAAACGTCTCTTTCTCACATATTATGTATTTACCAAACGATACAACTACTTTTGAATTACTCTTTTCCCCTGTTCCTTTCCGGAAAGAAATATTAGGACAGGAATGGAAGAAGCGAAAGGACTACTTTCGGCAAAATGCCCTGTCTATTTGGAATTATAATCATAAGTCACTATTACGCCTCTTATATCAATTTAAATGTACTCCAGCGAGCTTTCCTTCTGAAATTGGTGTGCCACTCCCGTCTTCATTTGCTTTTCAAACAAATCCATTTACATGGCAAGCTTTTCTATACATGAAGTGTATAGAAAAGCTTGCGGTAGGGAATTGTATTTCCCTTCAATATGTGTGTAGTTATGTAAAAAAATATACGAAGAGGCGCTTACTTCCGTACTTTTCACAACATATATGGAAAGTAGCGGTTACTGAATATATGACTTTTTTATGTTTTGTAGGCGTGTTGCGTAAAGTAGGAACTTATACGTACCGAAAAATGAGGAATATAGTTATGTTACAGACGGAGGAGGAAGTTAGGAAATATGATGAGATTTGCCTAACTTATGCGCTATCTCTATTTGAGACAAAGTTCAACATGGGAGAAGAAAAAGGGGATATAATAAAGAATGAACGTGAAGGAATTACATAAGAAAAACAGAATTGTACTTAAGTAGAGATATTTAAAGGAGGGCTTACAGAATGTCTGAACAAAATAAAACAAAAACATTACCAGATCGCAATGAGATTGAAGAAGCAAGTACGTGGCGATTAGAAGATATTTTCCAAACAGATGCAGAATGGGAAAAAGAATTTCAAGCGATTAAAGAGTTACTACCGCAGTTAACTGAATTTAAAGGGAAGCTTGGTGACTCTGCGAACAACTTACTTGAGGCACTGCAATATGAAGATGAAATTTCAATGCGACTAGGTAAGCTATATACATATGCTCATATGCGTTACGATCAAGATACAACAAACTCTGTGTATCAAGCATTAAATGATCGTGCGACGAATTTATATTCACAAGTATCTAGTAGCACAGCGTATATCGTACCTGAAATTTTATCTATTTCAGAAGATACACTGCAAGCATTTTTAAAAGAAAATAGAGACTTAAGTGTATATGAACATGCATTAGAAGAAATTACACGTCAACGTCCACACGTATTATCTGAGGCTGAGGAAGCTTTATTAGCGGAAGCATCTGAAGTAATGAGTTCATCAAGTAATACATTTGGTATGTTGAATAATGCAGATTTGAAATTCCCGTCTATTAAAGGCGAGGACGGAGAAGAAATAGAAATTACGCATGGTCGTTACATTCAGTTTTTAGAAAGTGATGATCGTCGTGTTCGCGAAGATGCATTCAAAGCTGTATTTGAAACGTATGGGAAATTTAAGAACACATTTGCAAGTACGTTAAGCGGAGCAGTGAAACGTAATAATTTCAATGCACGTATTCGTAAATATGACTCTGCTCGCCAAGCTGCATTGAGCAATAATAATATTCCTGAAGCAGTTTACGATCAACTTGTTGAAACGGTAAATGATCACTTACATTTATTGCACCGTTACATCGATATTCGAAAGCGTGCGCTAGGACTTGATGAACTTCATATGTACGATTTATATACACCACTTGTACAAGAAGTGAAAATGAATGTGAAATATGAAGAAGCACAAGACATGTTATTAAAATCTTTAAACGTACTTGGTGATGAGTATGTTGAAATTTTGAAAGAAGCATATGAAAATCGCTGGGTAGATGTGTATGAGAATAAAGGAAAACGAAGCGGAGCATATTCATCTGGTGCATACGGAACAAATCCTTATATTTTAATGAACTGGCATGATAATGTAAATAATTTATTTACACTTGCTCATGAGTTTGGTCATTCTGTGCATAGTTATTACACAAGAAAGACACAGCCGCACGTATACGGTGATTATTCAATCTTCGTTGCAGAGGTAGCGTCAACTTGTAATGAAGCGCTTCTAAATGATTATTTATTAAAAACGACAGAAGATAAAAAAGAGCGCCTATATTTATTAAATCATTATTTAGAAGGATTCCGTGGTACTGTATTCCGTCAAACGATGTTCGCAGAGTTTGAGCATATTATTCATAAGAAAGTACAAGAAGGACATGCTGTTACGCCAGATATGTTAACGGAGATCTACTACGATTTAAATAAGAAATATTTCGGTGACGCTTTAGTAATCGACGAAGAAATTGGGTTAGAATGGTCTCGCATTCCGCACTTCTACTACAACTATTACGTATATCAATATGCAACAGGATTTAGTGCAGCAACGGCTCTATCTAAACAGATTTTAGAAGAAGGGCAACCAGCGGTAGAACGTTACATTAATGAATTCTTAAAAGCAGGAAGCTCTGATTATCCAATTGAAGTGCTGAAAAAAGCAGGAGTTGATATGGCATCTCCTGAACCAGTGAAAGAGGCACTACAAGTATTTGAAGAGAAATTAAATGAATTAGAAGCGTTATTATTTGAAGAAAAGTAATGAGAAAAGACGAGGGATTTTATCCTCGTCTTTTTTGTTTAAAAATACAATTTGTCGATATTTGTCGAAATAAAAATCGATTTTCCTTACTATTTCTAAATTTGAAGACAGTTTTATAGTTAATTTTTGAATTCAAAATCTTTTAAATCGTTTTCTATGGTTGAAATAAGAGAGAGCGATGACGATGACTCCGAATAAAAGAGGAAAGGCGATAATTTTAGGAAAAGCTTGTAATAGAGAGAGAATGTACAAGAAAAAAGAAACAAGGACACATGAAAAAATTAGTAAAATATAGGATTTCTTTATGAAAAACACCTCCTAAAGGGCTTTTATATAGCTTATTCAAAAATGAAAACGTTTAGAATGTGACAAAAGTGTGAAATTCGACAAAAGGGGTTGTCATCTGACGTCGAATCTTGTAATATAATAAGCGTGAACGAATTCACATACAAACATATACCCCTTTGTTTGAACGTGAAAATTTCTCCCATCCCCTTTAATATTTTTATAAGCCGTAAAGAAAAAGACCTGGTGTTTACACCAGGTCTTTTTCTATTGCTATCCATTTCCAATAACGCTCACATTTTACGTCAATCATTTGTACTTTGCGTTTCAGTTGTAATTTTTTTAGTTCGCGCTCGATCTCTTGTTGCGAGCAGTCATATATAAATGCTACTTCTTTTGAAGATATAAATTGCGTTGCTTCTAGTAACATTTCTAAAGGCGGTAATGGTTCTGGCTCGATTTCACATTTTACGAGCTCTTTTAATAATTGTACGTATACATCATAGGAATAAGTTCCAGCGATTTTAATACCTTCTTCATCTGAGTTCGCATGAAAAAAGACGAGGGAAGGTATTTCTGTAATATGCATTTCATTTGTGAATTTTAAGTCACATTGGAAAGCTTTTTTTGCGCTGGCGGAATGTAGATCTTTTTTAAATTCTTCTACATCAATATTGCTATCTTTTGCACATGCAAGCAATAATTCGCAGTCAGGGTTTGATACATTTTCAAGGAAAATGTATTCTTGGAGTTTTCGCAAAAACTTCGAACCTGCTTTTCGGCCTTGTAACTCCGCTGCCTTAATTGCCATCGAAACTAAATATGGTGTTGATGATGCCTCTTGCATATGTACTTTTCCATCACATGAAAAACCTTGTAAACTTGTCGTCTTTTCCCACACAAATCGAATATTAGCAGGTTTATTCCATTTGTGTGAGGAAGCGTTCGTTCCGTCCACTTTTCCAGTTACAATATGACGAATAGAGAAGTATTTCCCGTATTCAAGCCATAGTTTAATAATAAAGGGTTCAATTTCCCAGCAATCTTTACAAAGTGGATCAATAAATAAATATGCTTCTACAGACTTATGCTCACATGCGGAAGGAGATGGCATATTGATATGCTTTGCTTCCTGTTTATCCATTATATTTCACCTGTTTCGTTTGGAGTATTAACCATATGCTGAGCAGTTAATGCTAAACGTTCAAAAACGAACTCTCTTATATGACCGTGCACTCCTGTGTCATCCATTGCTTGCTCCATACATGATAGCCAAGCCTCTGCTCGTTTTGGCGTAATCTCAAACGGAAGATGGCGTGCTCTTAACATAGGATGACCATGTTCTTCAGTGTACAAATTAGGACCACCTAAATATTGTGTTAAAAATTGTTTTTGCTTCCTAGCTGTTTCTGTTAAATCATCCGGGAAGATGGGAGATAAGTCAGGGTGTTTACTGACATAGGAATAAAATGTGTCTACTAATATTGCAATGCATTGTTCACCGCCAATTGCTTCAAATGGTGTCATCGGTTGCTTGCTCATCCTTTATAAACTCCTTTTTCCATGAAATGTATATCTATTGTAGCAATGGAATGTTCGAGAGGGCAAATAAACAGCCTTCCTAACGTTCTTTGCTTCTTCTACAGGTGTAAATGAACCTTTTACTTTTTAAGAAGTGAGATGTATCCACTAGTAGAACGGATTCACTAGTGGAATTTTCACTTTAGCGTGCTTTGTTTTGTTTGGCAAGGAAAAAGCGTTTTACTTTGTTATTTGTATGGCGAACTGGTACGTTATGCTGTGTTAACAAATGAATAAATGCAGCTTTTCCTGTTTCTTCGTCTTGCACTTCATATTCAATTTCATAATCATCGTGATTGTAATAGAAACTATGATCAAAGACAAGCGTTCCGCCTTCAAATAATGTTTCAGCTCTTTCAGTTGTTAAACTGCCCATATAAGTTAAAGCGGAAACAGGAATTTGTAATTTGTGTAGTTGGTCTACTACAGCACCTTGAATGATTGTGTTTGTTTCCATCATCATTTTTGCTTCGGCCTCGGTTACAACTTGATGCGTTTCTAACAAGCCGATTTCTGCAGGTTGTTTTAACGTTAATGTATAAGTTTCCCCTTTATGACGAATACGAAGTGCAGAACCAGCTTCTTTTAATGAAAAGTCGGGCGTTTCAAAGTAGTGATTCACTTGTTTCGTGAAAGCTTCAATAGAAAAAGATTTGCATAATGATTGGAATTCTCCTTCTGTAACGATATTTTTAAATTCAATTTCAATTTCTTGTGTCATTGTATGCGCTCCTTTTGAAAAATAATTCTTTACACATTATCGCTTTTTCACAAATTTGGTTCAATGTTTTATTTGTTTGCGTCCATGTTATGATACAATAATACTGTTAAGTAAGACAGGAAGTTGAGATGGAGGAGTTCGAGCATGCAAAATAAAATTCAAGTAAAGAGCGTAGAAATGAGAGAGAATGCGCTTATTTTTTGTGCGGAAAATACTGAAATAGAGGTAAAGGAGTTAAGTGCGCGTAATCACGTACTTGTAGACTCAGACAATTTATCATTTTTATATATCTTAGAAAACGAATCATCTTTCATATATGTAAGTATTCCGCATACATGCTGGGAAGCAATGCGTGAAGCAATGAATAAAGATACAGCGATGTTTATTCAAGTGAATGATGTTGAAATGGAATTAGAAGGTTTAAAAGAAGAAGTAGAATATTTAGTTGAAAATATTGAAGGTAATGCAAATTACGGAGAAGAACTAGTAACTGCTGTAGAAAAAGTATTTCTATAAGCAAATGGATTGATTTTGGTGGTGGTTGAAATGAATCGAAATTGGGAAGAATTTTTAGCACCTTACCATCAAGCGGTGGCAGAGCTGAAAGTGAAACTAAAAGGAATGCGTACTCAATTTGCAATGTTAACAGAGCATTCTCCAATTGAGTTTGTAACAGGAAGGGTAAAGTCGGTTGCAAGTATCATTGATAAAGCAGAGAAGAGAAATGTACCGCTAGACCGGCTCAGAGAAGATATGCAGGATATCGCGGGCCTTCGAATGATGTGTCAATTTGTTGATGAGATTAAGCCTGTTGTAGAATATCTCCGAAAACGAAATGACTTTGAAATCGTGGAAGAGCGTGATTATGTTACGCAAAAGAAAGATAGCGGTTACCGCTCTTATCACGTTGTTATTAGTTATCCTGTTCAAACGATTCAAGGGGAACAAAAAGTATTGGTAGAAATCCAAATACGCACGCTAGCAATGAACTTTTGGGCAACGATTGAGCATTCTTTGAATTATAAATATAGTGGGCGTTTTCCTGAAGATATTAAAATACGCTTGCAACGTGCAGCGGAAGCGGCGTTTTTATTGGATGAAGAAATGTCTTCTATTCGTCTTGAAATTCAAGAAGCACAAAAGGCTTTTTCAAGAAAGCAAGAAACGAAAGATTCCGAATCATAAACTAAAGGGTGTTGGCGATGAAATTTACAATTATGTCAAAGGGAGATCAATCATCAGATACACTAGCAAGCACGATGAAAGAGTACTTGCTAGATTTTGGATTCATTATGGATGAAAAGGAACCCGATATTGTAATTTCTGTTGGGGGAGATGGAACGCTTTTATATGCGTTTCATCGTTATTATAATCGATTGGATGAAACAGCATTTGTTGGTGTACATACAGGGCATTTAGGTTTCTATGCAGATTGGTTACCGACAGAAGTAGAGAAATTAGTAATTGCGATTGCTAAAACGCCATTCCAAGTGGTGGAATATCCGCTTTTAGAAGTGATTATTCGCTATGTGAATGGAAGTAAAGAGTCACAGTATTTAGCGATGAATGAAGCGACTGTAAAAAGTGCAGAGGGCACATTAGTAACAGAAGTGGAAATACGGGGAGAGTACTTTGAAACATTCCGCGGGGATGGTCTATGTATCTCAACTCCTTCAGGAAGTACTGCCTATAATAAAGCACTTGGCGGTGCAATTATTCACCCTTCTATTGAAGCAATTCAAATTGCAGAAATGGCATCCATTAACAACCGTGTGTTTCGTACTGTAGGCTCGCCGCTTGTATTGCCGAAGCATCATACATGTGTGTTGAAGCCGGCTCCAGGGATGAACTTACAAATTACGGTGGACCATTTAACGATGGTTCATCAAGATGTGAAATCAATCCAGTATCGCGTTGCAAACGAGAAAGTGCGATTTGTTCGTTTCCGCCCGTTCCCATTCTGGAAACGTGTCCGTGACTCGTTTGTTGCAGATAAATAGAAGGGGTTTATATATTGAACAGATTTACATTGAAATGGGATATAGAGTCAGCTGAAGAGGGAACTTTAGTTAGAGAATTTTTGAAAACAAAAGGGATTTCTAAAGCTGCTTTAACGGATATAAAATTTCATGGCGGAGCCATTGAAGTAAATGGTCAATATGCAAGCGTTCGTCATCAACTACAAGCGGGCGAACAGTTACGTGTTTTTTTTCCAGTGGAAGAAAGAAGTGAAGGGATGATTGCGGAAGATATCCCACTATGCATTGTATATGAAGATGATGCAGTTCTTGTCATCAATAAAGAAGCGAACATGTCAACGATTCCGTCTAGAGAACATCCAGAGGGAAGTGTTGCTAACGCGCTTTTGTCTTATTATGATAAGCAGCATCTTGCCAGTACGGTGCACATTGTAACAAGGTTGGATCGTGATACGTCAGGACTCATGCTTATTGCAAAAAATCGTTTCGTACATCATCTTTTATCGAAACAACATCAACAAAAAGCTGTGAAACGAACGTATGAAGCAATTGTTCATGGAGAGATGATAAAACGTGAAGGAACGATTGATGCACCGATTGGTAGAAAATCAGATAGCATCATTGAACGAACAGTTTGTGAGGATGGACAGAGGGCAGTTACTCATTTTAGAGTGATTCATAGCTCCTCGCAAAAGACGCATGTATCTCTTGAACTTGAGACAGGAAGAACGCATCAAATCCGCGTGCATATGGCTCATATAGGACATCCGTTACTTGGTGATGACTTATATGGAGGAAGAAGGGATGAAATGAAACGACAAGCACTTCACAGTACATCTTTGGCGTTTTATCATCCTATTTTAGAAAAGGAAATGTCTTTTGCTACGACGATTCCAAGCGATATGCAGCAGTTATTAATGCACGCTTAAAAAGGGACCAAAATTCTTATGTAATGAAGAATTTTGGTCCCTTTTTTCTTAGCGGAATAATATTAAAATTTGATTATCATCCGTACGCTTAATAACGAAAAATCCACTTTCAGCTTTTGTAGCAATGCCGTCATCATTTGGACGACAATATCCATGCGGTTCGCAAGTGCCATCATCACGTACTAACATTTGTCCAATTAATCCGACAGGAAGCCAACCAGAACGGTCTTTTCTTGCTATATATTTGCAAGCTGGATCCCATTCTGTATTTAAAAGTGGTTGTATTTCTTGTGTTTCTGTACGTACATATTGACGCTTTCCAAAGTTATCTGTTTTATAGCGCTTTTGCCAACTTAAAGCACCACTATTTCCTATAATAGCGGGGGTTGCACTAGATATTCCTAAAATGAAAGAATCGTTTGAAGTAGCTATCCGAATTTTTTCTTCGCTACTAAATGTAACGAAATAACCGACATCAATAGCTTTATGGTCCGCTGTTTCAAACATTTGTGCAAAATCCGTTCCGCTTGCATTGTAAGAAGCACCCTCAATGTACATTTCTCCATTATGAGCAAGCCATTTAGCACCGATATTATGATCGGTATCGTTTGTTCCATTTGCAATAAACCAAGAATAGGCTTCTTCGGCCGTGCCGAATCGTCCCATAATATGGCTTCCTGCAAAATGAGCTGTTGATGTATGATTACCTTCCGCATGAGAAGAGAATCCATTAGCGATAGTTGCGGTTCCTTCTGCGTGTGCTGCTTCGCCTAAAGCAATCGTATGTTTACCTTCCGCGTGAGAATAAGAGCCGCCTGCTGTCGTTTCACTTCCTTCACTATGCGAACTATGTCCAGTTGCTTTTGTTTTCGATCCTTCTGCATGGGAGCAAGTTGCTTTTGCGTGTGTAAGAAGTCCTTCTGCATGTGAAACTGTACCCTCTGCATGAGAGTGAAGCCCCTCTGCATGTGAATATCGGCCTTCTTTTTTTACTTTCGTATTTTCAGGTGCAGGAGTCTGAATTATGATCGTTTTTTCTGTTTGTATATTATTTGATGGAGTTAATGCTTCTTTTATTTTTTTTACTTGGTTTATAATATCGGTTGGAATTTCTGGTTGTATTTTTTTATTTATTGCTACAGGAATGTTCTCTTCCGTATTTTCCTGTTTTTCTTCAGAATGCAGTATTTGTTCATCGTGATGAGAGAGATGTTTATTTTTTTGTTGCATCTTTACTTTTCTACGATTGATTATGCGACTCATTACAGCATTTTCTAAAGAGACATATTTTGTTTTAGCTTTGCTCTTTTTTGATGACTCTTGTTCTTCTAGTTCTTCTATAGCTGCAGCTCGAATGCCGCACCAGTTGTTAATTCCATACATGGGTTGATATAAAGGGTGGAATTTTCTTTTTTGTTTAGAAGATTTTTTCTTCATTCTGTCACCTCCTGCGACATTATATGTCGTGCAATTAAAAAAAGATGCACTTTATTGCATCTTTTTTTAATTGCTTTACCTAGATTTATATAGGATACGTCTAGAAAATATTATAATCTCTCGTTATTCGTGAATTGTACGAAGTAGAGAGGATTATGAAATTGGGCGGAATTTCTCAGGGACAAAAGGAAGGGAAGAAGGGACAGAAACGGTCTCCATTTCAGGATAACGTAATCCAGTTAGTTTACCTCCAAATACAGCGCCAGTATCGATATTGACTGTATGATTTACAAAACGAGGTTCTTTTACTGGTGTATGTCCATATATAATCCAAGCGTCGCCCTTATATTCTTTCGCCCAGTCGCGACGGACAGGAGAGCCATCATCATGTTTTTCACCTGTAATATCGCCATATAATACAAACGTTTGTACTTTTTTATCTTGCCTTCCGATGTAATCTTTCCGAATGCCAGCGTGACATACAATTAACCTTTTCTCATCGAGCACGTGATATAAAGGGGAATTTTCATAAAGGGTGATGAACTTTTCTTTTATGATTTGCTGTTTTTGAAAAGGTAGTGCTTCGTATTCAGCAGCAGTTGTTTCAAGTCCGTGAGCGATTGTCACATTACGTCCGAGGAAAAATCGGTACAGCTTATTACAGTGATTTCCAGGAGCGTAATAAGCCTCTTTTTTATGTATGACAAGTTCCCATACAATTTCAATCATATGTAATGAATGAGGGCCACGGTCTGTAATATCACCAACGAATGCCAGCTTTCGCTCGTCGGGATGAACTGGCAAGCCACTATTCCATTTATATCCTAGTTTCGTTGTTAAGTTTTGAAACTCTTGGAAGCAGCCATGAATGTCACCTATAATGTCATATTTCATATGTAAACCTCCAGCCTATTTTTCATTAGTATAACTAAAAAAGGATAGAGATAAAAATATCGTTTTTTGCACGATTTATTTAAACATAAAAACTTTCGTTCGTGAGCGAATGTTTAAAATAAATCCAATTGCAATCATGTATGTAAGCAACGAACTTCCTCCGTAGCTCATAAGGGGTAATGTGATCCCTGTAATAGGGAGTAATCCGATTGTCATCCCGATATTTTGGAATACTTGAAAGGTGAACATACCGATTGTACCGGCGCAAATGTAACTACCGAAAGGATCATTACTTTCTAAAGCGATATGAATCATGCGGAAAATGAGTAAGAAAAAAAGTGAAATAATGACACTTGCACCTAAAAAGCCGAATTGTTCAGCGACGTTCGTGAAAATAAAATCTGTATGTGGTTCTGGAAAATATACTTGTCCATTTTCCCATCCTTTTCCTTGCATTTCTCCTGACCCAGTAGCTAAGAAAGCTTGTCTTAATTGATAGCCTTGCGCGTTATATTCGTAAGGGGCCAACCAACCATAGAAGCGGTTTAATTGGTATTCTTTTAAGATATGCTCCTTAAAGAATTCTGTATGAGCAATATAAATATACGTTAAGGTAACACCTGCTGTGAAAATAACGGAGACTAATCCGAAAATAAAGCGCCAACGTATACCGGAAACTAGTATCATTGCTGCCAGCATCGCTGAAATTACCATTGTGTTTCCTAAATCAGGTTCTTTTGCAATAAGTAGTAGTGGTGGCAAACTCGTTGCGAATATTTTTCCGAGTAAGATAAAATCTTCACGAGGTGTTCGAAAAAAATATTTTTCGTTATGATTAGCTATAATTCGTCCAATGACGATAATTAAAAATAATTTCATAATTTCTGAAGGTTGAAAATTTCCGATGCCTGGGAGCCTGTACCAAGCGGTAGCCCCTTTAATTGTAACGGCACCTGGAACCTGAAGTTCTAGCCCGATAAGTAAGATCATTGCAAAGCTATATAAATACCAAGCAATTTTTTGATACCGATCGAAATCGATAATCATAATAACACTAATAGCGACAAATCCAATGAAGTACCATTGTATTTGCTTGAGTGCAAAATTTACATTTTGTAAAAATGGTGGTAAAGAGGTTTGCGCACTTGCAATAGCAAAGCAACTAACAGTCCCAATGGCAAATAAAATGAATAGTAATACGTAGTCTATTTGATATTGAGAATTCGTATCTTTCACTGTATGTAATCCTTTCTATCGCCTAGTAAATATGTTGATGACGTCATTCTAAAAGTAATATAAACAGACTGTCCATACATTTATTCCACTATTTATGTAAAGTCATACATAATAGGGAGGAATAGCGCCTCCCTTATGCAAAGCTATCGTGGATTTAGCTCTTTTATAATTATATTTAAACAACGAGAAAGACGTATATGTGCATCTGGAATGAGATTGGGGTATTGTTTATAAAACTCGAATGCACCCATACACCACTCATAGGCTTTGAGCAGACTAGTTCTATAATCATTGAAATTTTGTAAGAAACCATACTTTTTTGAGGTTAAAACGAGATGTGAAAAATCTTCAGATCCTTCAAGTAATTTATGGTGTACTTGCTGTCCATCATGAAAGCGAAAGGAACTTAAAGGTTCAGTGATATAAAATGCATCATCTTTTGAAAGTAAACCCATCCAAGAGGCCATATCAACACTACAACAATAGTTCCTTTCATTTAGAGTACCAAAAGGTTCTGTTAATAGTCGCCTTCGAAAGAGTACAGTCGTAGGTTCACCAATAATATTCTGTCCAGATAAAAGCATATGGTTTCCAAAATCTATCCCACTTAGCAGGGTATCTTCGCTATACAATCTATTTACAGCGGGATGGTTTTCAATTATATCTCCATTTTCATCAATCCAAGTGCGATATGATGTAATAAGTGCGAGTTTTTGATTTAAGTCTTGTTGGAAATAGAACATCATTTTCTCGATTTTATTACTATGGAATAAGTCATCGTCCATTAAGAAGTTTATGTATTCGCCACTAGACTGTTCTAAGAGCATGAGGTCATTATGGAATTGTCCTAAAGTAGTACTATTCCGGATATATGTTATATGGGAATGGTTTGGTAAGTATTTTTCATGCATTAATTTTTCAGTTTCATCATTCGTACTATCGTCTCCTACAATAACTTCAATGTTTGGATAAGTTTGTGCCAAAGCACTTTCTAGAGCGATTTTGAAATAATGTGGTCTATTATAGGTGGGAATAAGGATGGAAACAAGAGGTAGATTTTTTTCATTTGTCATACGTAACTTCCTTTCAGAAGCTTTTTTTTGTAAGAACAATATCTTGATAACTCGTATATTCATGTCGGCCGCACCATAAACCATAGTGTGGTTTATTCATTACCTCTAAGCCATATTTATTCAATAAAGCGCAAATATCTGTTTCAGGATAAGCAACTGCGAAATTAGGAATATCTTTATTTACGACATAACAATTTTCAATTTGATGATAAAATCCTAACGTACTTAGTCCTGCATTTAAATAATAGGATGACTCAGGGTTTATTAAAAAGAACGTAATAAAACATCTCCCGTCTTGTTTTAATACACGTGCAATCTCAGATACGTAATGTTCTAATTCTGTTGGGAGAAGGTGCGTAAATACAGAAGTTAAAAAGATGAAATCGAATGTCGCGTCTTCATATGGAAACTTATAGTGAGAGGCATCTTCTTTTCCTTCTGGATTGTAAAATTGATTGTATATGTCAACGTGTTCAAAATGAAAATTATTACGGGTAGTTGTAATATTATTTTTACACCAAGTGATACCTTCTTTAAATAAATCAAATCCATAATACGCTCCATCATCAGTTAAGTAATTCATTAATGGAACAGCCATTCGGCCGACGCCGCAGCCTACATCTAATACTTTTTCGTTTGACTTTAAAGCCCCAATTTGAATGAAATGCTTTAGGAATTCTTTACCGACCTTTTCAAAATCGCCACCTACATATTGGACGAGTTCAGGAGGGGGGAGTAATTTTATTTCTTTTTCAAGTTCGCTCATAAATACACTCCTTCCTTGTAGTAAAAAGGCAAACCAATACAATACAGTATCCATATTATCTCGATATTTACAGACAAATCTCACCTCAAAACGAAGAGTATGGGGAAATTAAAGTTTTATTTGATAGCGAAGGAGGATAAGATGTGACCGCTTATTACATACAAGGAGATTCCTAAAACGGTTCATGTATTCAAGTATTAGATTAATAGGAATGGAACCTCCTTATAATCAAAATTTCTCTTATTCTTTTCGCCAATATACACCAAAGATATCAATTTTAGTAATAGGAGCTTTTAAGTTTCTTTGATTTCTAAAGTCCGTCACAGCTTCTGCACAAGCTGGTAGTCCATAGTCATCAATAATAATATAGCCACCTGTTGAAACTTTATCGTATAAGTTCACGAGACCATCCATCGTAGATTCATACATATCCCCATCAAGTCGTGCAATTGCAATCTTTTCTATTGGTGCTGTTGGTAAAGTATCTTTAAACCAGCCTTTTAAAAATTTTACTTGATCATTTAATAAATCATATTTTCTAAAGTTTTCTTGTACTTGTTCTAAAGAAACACGTAAATAATCGAATGTGTGTAAATAATCACCGTAGTCTTTCGGATATTGTTCTAAATTTGGTGCTGGCAAACCTTCAAATGAATCTGCAACCCAAATATTACGATTCGTAATGTTATTGGCTTGTAAAAAGCCATTCATAAAAATGCAAGAGCCTCCGCGCCATACACCTGTTTCGATAAAATCTCCTTCTATATTTTCACGAACAACGGTTTCCATTGCCTCATGTAACTGATTCATACGTTCTCGGCCAATCATACTATGTGCTGCTCTTGGCCAATCCAGTCCATCATGACGTTCACTTTTTGAAACATCTGGCTTTACAATTTTTAAGTTATGATTTTCGGCATATTGCTTAATGAATAAAGGGAGTGGTACGGTAACTGGCTCGAATTGAAGTTCTTTTGATATATGTAGAGATGCAGGTAAGTACTCCTCATATTCTAACCATATTTCAAATAAAATTGTTTTCTTTAGCAATTCGAGATAAAGCTGAACAGCGGATTTATTTTCCATATTTATGCCTCCTGCAAAATGTCATACAACAATATGATTATGTAGATAGTAAAGATTTCATGATTGAATTCGAAATAGAAAAAGCAGTAAAACCAATATCAGTTTTACTGCTAAGTAAAAGATTAAGCGATTTTCTCAATAATAATAGATGCACTTGTACCAAGAGCTAGAGATAACCCAAGTCCTGTAACAACAGCTTCAACCATTGATGGAGTTATTGTAATTTGTGTAATTGCCTGGATAACGAGAGGCGCTCCAACTGAGATTAAGCTTGTGCCTGCACCTGGTACAGTAACGCCATTAACTTGAATTGCAAGGCTACCTAATACACTTACTAATGCAGTATATGCGATAACAGTAATTTTATAGAATCCAGTTTCACTTATGATGAAAGTATCAGCGTCCAATTGAGAAATTGCAGTACCAAACTGAGATCCAACCGTGTTAAACGGTACAGGATCATTAATTCCAAGAGCTAAAGAAACTGTAGCAGAGTTAAATGCATACAATCCTGCTGGAAGTCCTAATCCAGATGGCCCAGTAGGTCCAGTCGGCCCAGTAGGTCCAGTCGGCCCAGTAGGTCCAGTAGGTCCAGTCGCACCAGTGGATCCAGTTGCGCCAGTGGATCCAGTAGGCCCAGTAGGTCCAGTTGCGCCAGTACCTCCAGTAGGCCCAGTAGGTCCAGTTGCACCAGTACCTCCAGTCGGCCCAGTAGGTCCAGTCGCGCCAGTTGTACCTGTGCCTCCAGTCGGCCCAGTAGGTCCAGTCGGCCCAGTCGGTCCAGTCGGTCCAGTCGGTCCAGTCGGTCCAGTCGGTCCAGATGGCCCAGTAGGTACGGTCGGTCCAGTCGGTCCAGTCGGCCCAGTCGGTCCAGTAGGCCCGGTTGGAAGTGTAAACGGTGGTATTGGTGGTAAAGTTGGACCTACAAGATTAGGATCAAATGCACTAGCTGATAATGATTCATCAGGATTTAAGCCATCTGAATAATTATTATTTGACATAAATTCACCTCCATAAAGCTTTCATTATATAGTAGATGCAAAATCGCAAGAAAATGACACGGACATTTGAATTATTGAAAAGAAATCTAAAATAACTTGAACAATATAAAAATGTGGAAAGTTTCGCGTTTGTATAACATATGATTGAGTTGGAAGAAGGTGATTATATTGAACAAGCAAGGCATTACAATTAGTTTATGTATGATAGTCCGAGATGAGGAAAAGACAATAGCTCGATGTTTGGATGGGGTTGAAGAAATTGTTGATGAAATTGTAGTAGTTGATACAGGTTCTGTTGATCGAACGAAAGAAATTGTAGAGAAATATACTCCTAATATATATGATTTTCAGTGGATTGATGATTTTTCGGCGGCTAGAAATTTTGCTTTTTCAAAAGCGACGCAACAGTATATATTATGGCTAGATGCAGATGACGTATTATTAGAAGATGCTCAAGAAGCATTGAAACAATTAAAGGGCCAATTAGATTCTAATGTGGATGCTGTTTCGATGCCTTATCACCTCGTAATGGACTCTAACGGGAAGCCTTTATATTGCACAAGAAGGTATCGGCTTGTAAAGCGTGAAAAACAGTTTCAATGGTTTGGTAAAGTACATGAGTATTTAGCGGTTTCCGGTGAAATTTTTAATAGCAACATTGCTATTACACATAAAAAGGAAAAAGAAGTAACGGATCGTAATTTGAAAATTTTTCAAAATGCTGTAGCAGCTGGAGAAGAATTGAGTCCGAGAGATTTGTTTTATTATGCAAATGAATCTATGGATAATCAAAAATACAATGATGCGGTTCTTTTATATGAAACATTTCTGAATCAAGATGAAGGATGGTATGAAGAGAAAATCTATGCATGTGGTAAGTTAGGGGATTGTTATGCGAAGCTCGGACTGTGGGAGAAAGCAGTTGAGGCTTGTGCAAAATCGTTTCGGTACGATATTCCTAGAGGAGAGAATTGTACAAGAATAGGATATATATATATGGATCAACAAAAGTATAATGAAGCGATATTTTGGTTTAAATTAGCAACGGAAGTGCCGCTAGCAAAGGATAGTCCGTTTCACAGTCCAGCTAGCTACACATGGCTTCCTTATTTACAAATGTGTATTTGCTACAGCAAGTTAGGGGAGCAAGACAAAGCTTATTATTACAATGAATTAGCAGCTTCTTATGTTCCGAATAATGCTGCAATCGAGTATAACCGTAAATATTTTCGAGGTGTTTTTGATAAACAATATAAGGTGTAATGCATGCTATTTTTAGGAAATAACTTGTCACGATTCTAATAATGATAGATTGGCTATATATTAGAGTATCGGCAGGGATGGTATTGGTTATAAAGTGTATTTTGTTCATATGAGATGTATATTTCAAATTCAATTTACATAAGGAGCGTGTGAAATGAATCGGGAAAAAGGTTCTTTATATGAAGAAAAATCTGATTTTTATTATAATGCAGCGAATCCAAATTTATTGAAGCATATAAAAAAGGAATGGAAAGAAGTTCTTGATATTGGTTGCTCGAGCGGTGCATTAGGAGCGGCTATAAAAGAAAATGGTACACGTGTATCAGGAATTGAGGCATTTTCAGAAGCAGCGGAAAAAGCAAAAGAAAAGCTAGATCATGTTGTTTTAGGCGATATAGAGACAATGGATATGCCGTATGAGAAGGGCCAATTTGATTGCGTCATATTTGGTGACGTATTAGAGCATTTGTTTGATCCATGGGCTGTGGTAGAAAAAGTGAAACCATATATCAAACAAAATGGTGTGATTTTAGCTAGTATACCGAACGTTGCTCACATCTCGGTGTTAGCCCCCTTACTCGCTGGAAACTGGACGTATACAGAGTATGGTCTGTTAGATAAAACGCATATTCGTTTCTTTACTTTTAATGAAATGTTAAGACTGTTTTTAAAAGCTGGATATTCAATTAGTAAAGTAGATCGTGTATATGTTGATCATAAAATATATGAGCCACTTATTGAAGAGTTATATGGAATTTGTAAAAAGTATCGTCTTGGAAGTGGCTTCATGGCTGAGACGGTTGTATTTCAATATATTATTGAAGCAGAAAAATCACAATTATGAGTGCGGCAGACAAAACAATATTATTTGTTACATGTATAAATGATCGGAAATTATATGCACAATGTGCGCGACATATATTGAAATTGGCAGTACCTCCTGGGTATACTATACAATTCATGCCGATTCGAAATGCAAAAAGCATGACGAGCGGATACAATCAAGCCATTTCACATCCAGCGAAGTATAAAGTGTATTTACACCAAGATGTATTTATTATAAACGCAGCCTTTTTATACGGATTAATTCAATTATTTGAGGAACATGAACATCTTGGAATGATTGGGATGGTTGGATCGCAATATGTTCCTCCAACTGGTATATGGAACGAAGGGCGTGGGATTGTCGGGAAAGTCATTGGTTATATGAACGATTTGTTTTATATGGCAAGTTTAGAGCAACCATTTCATGAATCAAAGACGTTTATTCCGGTTGAATGTATTGACGGTTTGTTAATGGCAACACAATATGATATCCCGTGGCGAGAAGACTTATTTGACGGATTTGACTTTTATGATGTATCTCAATCATTTGAATTTAAAAAAGCAGGATATACAGTCGGTGTACCTGTACAGCGCGATGCTTGGTGTATTCATTATCATTTCGATGTGAATATGACAAACTATGAAAAATATAGAAAAGTATTTGTAGAGAACTATATGTCAGATGTGAATAAGGAAGAATAGAGGGGCTACAAAATGAAAGATCACACAATATTAGTCGTTGTTTGTGTAAATAATGAAAAGCTTTTCGAGCAATGCGAGAGGCAAATAAGAAACATTTTTGTTCCCCCTGGCTATGCTGTGCAAATTTTCCCGATACGAGATGCAAAAAGTATGGCAAGTGCATATAACCGAGCTCTTTCATTTCCAGCAAAGTATAAAGTATATATACACCAAGACACGTACCTTATTAATCGTGATATGTTTTATAATCTTATTTCTCTTTTTAAAGAAAATGAAAAACTTGGTTTAATTGGAGTCGCTGGTGCTCAGTTTTTACCGAGTAACGGGATATGGTGGGAAGGGAAAAATTTAGTGGGGAAAGTGATTGAGTATAGAAGACGGAATTATCAATTATTAAATTTAGATCAAGGGTTTTATGGAAATCAATCTTTTATGTCAGTGCAGGCAATCGATGGTTTACTCATGGCAACACAGTATGATATTCCATGGCGAGAAGATTTATTTCAAGGATTCCACTTTTATGACGTTTCACAGTCTTTAGAGTTTCAAAAGGCTGGCTATCTAATTGGTATCCCTAATCAAGCAAATTTATGGTGTATTCATTATAACGGAGATGAGTTTGATGCCGATACATACGAGAAGTATCGGAAAGTGTTTGTAGAACAGTATAAAGATATACTATCTCCATCATAAGGGAGAGATGTAGGATGAAAGGGATTATTTTAGCGGGCGGAACTGGATCGAGACTATATCCAATTACGAAAGTCACGAATAAACATTTGCTTCCTGTTGGACGGTATCCAATGATTTATCATGCAGTATATAAGCTAAAACAATGCGGGATTACAGATATTATGATAATTACAGGTAAAGAGCATATGGGAGATGTTGTTAGCTTTTTAGGAAGTGGCCACGAATTTGGCGTGTCTTTTACGTATCGGGTGCAAGATAAAGCGGGCGGGATTGCACAAGCTTTAGGTCTTTGTGAAGATTTCGTCGGAAATGATCGTATGGTAGTTATATTAGGAGATAATATTTTTTCAGATGATATTCATTCGTATGTTGAAGAGTTTACAAAGCAAAAAGAAGGTGCGAAAGTGCTATTGCAATCTGTAGAAGATCCTGAAAGGTTTGGTGTAGCGCATATTCAAAACCGAAAAATAATTGAAATTGAAGAAAAGCCGAAAGAGCCGAAAAGCTCTTATGCTGTTACGGGAATTTATTTGTATGATTCGAAAGTCTTTTCCTATATAAAAGAATTAAAACCTTCCGCAAGGGGAGAACTTGAAATTACAGATATAAATAATTGGTATTTAAAACGAGGAGTACTTACTTATAATGAAATGAGCGGTTGGTGGACGGATGCGGGAACTCATGCTTCTCTTCAAAGGGCGAATACGTTAGCACAGGATATGAACTTTGGGAAACAGTTTAACGGAGAATAGGTGAGAATATGAAAGTTATAGAAACAAACTTTACCGATGCAAAATTGTTAGAACCGAGGTTATTTGGAGATGAGCGTGGTTTTTTTACAGAGAGTTATAATAAGAAGGTACTAGAAACATTAGGAATTACGTATTCATTTGTACAAGATAACGTATCTTATTCAGCACAGGCAGGAACAATTCGAGGATTGCACTTTCAAAAAAAACCGAAAGCACAAACAAAACTCATTCAAGTTATGCAAGGGGCAATTTACGACGTTATCGTTGATTTGCGAAAAGGTTCTCCAACATTTAGACAGTGGAGAGGATATATTTTAAGTGCGGATAATCATCGGCAATTATTGGTACCAAAAGGATTTGCTCACGGTTTTTGTACGCTTGTCCCGCATACCCTTGTTATGTATAAAGTAGATGAGTATTATAGCGCAGAGCATGACTCTGGATTACTTTGGGAAGATAAAGAATTAGCAATTCCATGGCCGGTAGCAAATCCTATCTTGTCAGATAAGGATCGAATATTACCATTGCTTCAGGAATATGACGATAGCTTTTAAGTAGGAGAGTGGTTTATGAATATATTAGTAACAGGTGGAGCTGGATTTATTGGAAGTAACTTTGTCCATTACATGTTACAAAGCTATGAAACATATAAAATTATAAATTTCGATGCATTAACATATAGCGGAAATTTAAATAACGTAAAGTCTATTCAAGATCATCCGAATTACTTTTTTGTAAAAGGGGAAATTCAAAATGGAGAGCTGCTGGAACATGTTATTAAGGAACGTGACGTGCAAGTAGTTGTAAATTTCGCAGCTGAATCACATGTAGATCGTAGCATTGAAAATCCGATCCCTTTTTATGATACAAACGTAATCGGGACAGTCACTTTATTAGAATTAGTGAAAAAGTATCCGCATATTAAGCTCGTACAAGTATCAACAGATGAAGTATACGGTTCTTTAGGGAAAACAGGAAAGTTTACTGAGGAAACCCCATTAGCTCCAAATAGTCCATATTCTTCAAGTAAGGCGAGCGCGGACATGATAGCTTTATCTTATTATAAAACATATAAATTACCGGTTGTAGTGACGCGTTGTTCCAATAACTATGGGCCGTATCAATATCCCGAAAAATTAATTCCATTAATGGTTACGAATGCGCTAGAAGGAAAAAAACTACCGTTATATGGTGATGGATTAAATGTAAGAGATTGGTTACATGTAAAGGATCATTGCAGTGCAATTGACATCGTTTTGCATAAGGGGCGTTTAGGAGAAGTATATAATATAGGCGGAAATAATGAAAAAACAAATGTAGATGTTGTGGAACAAATTATTACTCTCTTAGGTAAAACAGAAAAAGATATTGAATTTGTTACAGATCGTTTAGGTCATGATCGTCGTTATGCAATTGATGCACACAAAATGAAGAATGAGTTTGATTGGGAACCGCAGTATACGTTTGAACAAGGGCTAAAAGAAACAGTGGAATGGTATGAAAATCATATAGAATGGTGGAAACCACTAAAAGAAAAGTAAGGGGCATGAAAATGAAAGAGCGGGTTATCATAACAGGAGCAAATGGTCAGTTAGGAAAGCAACTGCAAGAAGAGTTAAGTCCTGAAGAATATGACATATATCCTTTTGATAAAAAGTTACTAGATGTAACAAACATATCCCGAGTTCAGCAAGTGGTACAAGGGATAAGACCGCATATAATCATTCATTGTGCAGCTTATACGAAGGTTGATCTTGCTGAGAAAGAACAAGATCTTGCTTATTTAATAAATGCAATAGGAGCTCGAAATGTAGCGGTTGCTTCACAATTAGTAGGGGCTAAGTTAGTTTACATTAGTACCGATTATGTATTTCAGGGCGCAAGACCGGATGGGTATGGGGAATTTCATAATCCAGCGCCGATAAATATATACGGGGCCTCTAAGTATGCGGGGGAGCAGTTCGTCAAAGAGTTACATAATAAATATTTTATCGTTCGTACATCGTGGCTGTATGGTAAATATGGAAGTAATTTTGTGAAAACGATGATGCGATTAGGTAAAGAAAAAGATGAAATAACCGTTGTAGCGGATCAAATTGGCTCTCCTACGTACGTGGCAGATTTAAATATGATGGTTAATAAGCTCATTCACACTTCTTTATACGGTACATATCACGTATCCAATAGAGGATCATGTTCTTGGTTTGAATTTGCACAAAAAATATTTTCTTATGCAAATATGAATGTGAATGTATTACCTGTTTCAACGGAAGAATTCGGATCGGAGGCTGCGAGGCCTAAATATTCTATCTTTCAACATAACATGCTAAGATTAAATGGTTTTTTACAAATGCCTTCTTGGGAAGAAGGATTAGAACGTTTTTTTATAGAAACAAAAAGTCATTAACAAATTTATGTTAATGACTTTTTTGTTTGCCTTTAAGCGGTTTTATGGTACTATAATTATAGTATCAGGTACTAATAACAAGTATAAGTATTTCTGGGAGGATATATCATGGAACTATTACAAGGGAAAACATTTGTTGTTATGGGCGTTGCGAACCAAAGAAGTATTGCATGGGGAATTGCTCGCTCTTTGCATAATGCAGGTGCAAAATTAATATTCACATATGCAGGAGAACGTTTAGAAAGAAATGTTCGTGAATTAGCGGACACATTAGAAGGACAAGAATCACTTGTATTACCTTGTGATGTAACGAATGATGAAGAACTTACAGCTTGCTTTGAAACGATTAAGCAAGAAGTTGGTACAATTCACGGTGTAGCACATTGTATTGCTTTTGCAAATCGTGATGATTTAAAAGGTGAATTTGTAGATACTTCTCGCGATGGATTTTTACTTGCACAAAATATTAGTGCATTCTCTTTAACAGCTGTAGCAAGAGAAGCAAAGAAAGTAATGACAGAAGGCGGAAATATTTTAACGTTAACATACCTTGGTGGTGAGCGCGTTGTGAAGAATTATAACGTTATGGGTGTTGCGAAAGCTTCATTAGAAGCGAGCGTAAAATATTTAGCAAACGATTTAGGCCAACATGGCATTCGTGTGAACGCTATTTCTGCAGGACCAATTCGTACGTTATCTGCGAAAGGTGTAGGCGATTTTAACTCAATCTTAAGAGAAATCGAGGAGCGTGCACCACTTCGTCGTACTACAACGCCAGAAGAGGTTGGAGATACAGCAGTATTCCTATTCAGTGATTTAGCACGCGGTGTAACAGGAGAAAATATTCACGTTGATTCAGGATATCATATTTTAGGATAAATATTGATTATAGTTTTTAAAGGACAGTCTCTAAAAGTTGAGGCTGTCCTTTTTTATTGTTCTCAGAAAGAACGATTTTTAACGAAAGTTCTTGCCACGTTATGAATATAACTATAATAGTACACGATTTATTCAGCGACGTATGGAAGTGGGAGGGACGAGTGTGAAGAATAAAAATAAAAGTTCAACAGTTGGAAAACCGTTGTTATATATTGCGCAAGTAAATTTAGAACTTGCTGCACCGAAAATAAAACGAATTATATTAACGAATTTTGAAGATGAGGACCGAGAAGAGAAAAGTAATAGAAACGAAAATGTTGTAAGTAGTGCTGTGGAAGAGGTGATAGAACAAGAAGAGCAGCAAATAGAAGAAAAAATAGAAGAAGAGGAACAAGAAGAGCAAGAAGAACAACAGCAAGTGAGAGCCGTCCCGTACAATAAATCATTTAAAGATATGAATAATGAAGAAAAAATTCATTTTTTATTAAATCGTCCTCATTACATTCCGAAAGTAAGATGTAGGATAAGAACGACTACCGTCTCATATATAGGATCGATTATATCGTATCGTAATGGCATTGTATCCATTATGCCACCAAATAGTATGAGAGATGTTCGGTTATCTATAGAAGACATCAAATCGATTGATATGGCCGGCTTTTAAATATGTAAAGGTGGTAGAAAGCTTCTACCACCCCAATAGTTTTTTAGTTTACTTAACTTATTAGATAGTAACGTCGCGTAGGCATTGAATCGCACAGAAGCAGCTTAAATCAACAGTAATGCAAGTAGATGTCGAGATTAATCTTGCATTTGGTACAGCTAAAAACGTACAAATTGGATCGTCACCAGGCGGTACAGGAGAACCGTCACCTAATACTACAGTTAACACACGCAGTACAGCACAGCTATCATCATCTACGCTTTCCACACGGAAAATTGGAGATCGGCAGCTAGTAAGGCTTGAAGATGGTGCAAATGCTTCAAAAGGTTCACCAGTTTTTGTGTATAAAATAAAAGGGCGTGTATTTGCTACTGATGCAGTATTGTGTGCTCCTAAAAATGGGATTTCACAACCAGATCCACACGTAGTAGTAGAGCAATCTTGTAATTCATTGATGAATTTTACAACGTCAACTACACAATGAGAAGAGCTATGGTGTTTATTTTCGTTACAACTCATTAATGTCACTCCTTATCTTCTTGTTTGTATTTACATTAATAAGATATTGGAGTCGGAGAGATTTGGTCACAATCTCAAGACCTTTTTTTTTAAATAGGCGAAAGAAGATAAGGGAAGGTGGATTCATGCTATTTACAAGCTGGCTTTTATTTTTTATTTTCGCGTTAGCTGCTTTTAGGCTCACTCGTTTAATTGTTTATGATAAAATTACAGCCTTTTTGCGAAGACCGTTTATTGATGAATTAGAGATTACGGAACCGGATGGAAGCGTATCGACTTTTACAAAAGTAAAAGGTAAAGGATTAAGAAAATGGATTGGCGAATTATTAAGTTGTTATTGGTGTACAGGTGTATGGGTCAGTGCTTTTTTATTAGTTTTATATAATTGGATCCCAATCGTTGCAGAGCCATTACTTGCATTATTAGCTATCGCAGGTGCAGCTGCAATTATTGAAACAATTACAGGATATTTTATAGGAGAATAATATAGTTTCAAAATGTGAGAAAAAGCGGAGTTTAAAAGAATGAGGGAACGGATATAAGAAGTTGTTCATATAGTGAATAGATAGAATTGACAGTAGAGGAGATGTTTGCTGTGAGCAATAATCCAAGGCAAAATTTATATGACCTGCAGCAGTGGTATAATATACAGCAACAACACCAAGCACAACAACAGGCATATCAAGAACAATTGCAACAACAAGGATTTGTGAAGAAAAAGGGATGTAATTGCGGGAAAAAGAAGAACAAAATAAAACAATATGAAGAATGAAACACTCATGTTACTGTGAGTGTTTTTTATTATAAATATAAAAAAGCGGTATTCCTGTTTTAGAAATACCGCTTTTTACTAGCTAATTTGTGCAACTGTTAATGCTGCCGCACGGACGTCTACAGTTCCAATCAATTCAACTGGTACGATTTGAATTAAGTCACCAGGGTTTAAGTTAATAAGAATAACACCACTGGATACGTCTACTTCACCAGTACCAATAACGTTAGAACGAACCGCTGTACCTGATCCAGGAATAATGTTAGCCGGCGTACCTAATGATAAGAAGAAACGACCAGCTTCTGGTGCCGTAGGAACGTTATCAAGACTAATTGTTAATGTATAACTAATTTGATAAATACCAGCTCGTAGAATTCGAATACCATCTCCGACACTTACTGTATCATTTATTACAGGAACAGTAATATTTGGGTTTGGACTTACGCTAGGTAATAGTAATGGTGTAAATAGTGAAGCGAACTGAGGTGCAGAAGCGTTGAAAGCAAAACCGAAGGCAGGTAGTGTACTAGCTGGTTTCGCTTCGCAATCAATCTTAGTAAATTCGCAATCAGAAGAGAACATGTTTTTCACTCCTTTATCTGTTTCTACTTTCAGTTAATGAAAAGGACAGGTTCTATGTTCTAGACAAGTTCCCAATTTTATAAAAAATACATAATAATACCTTTTAAGCATGGATTGGGTGGCAGAATTTTCTGCCACCCAATCCATGCTTAAATCGTTATTTAGTTTTAAATCGTAACATCACGTAAGCATTGAATAGCACAGAAGCAACTTAAATCAACCGTAAGACAAGCAGGGGTTGATACTAACCTTGCATTTGGTACATTTAAAAACGTACAAATTGGGTCGTCACCAGGTGGTACAGAGGAGCCATCACCTAATACTACAGCTAATGCACGTAACACAGCACAATCATCATCATCGATGCTTTCAACGCGGAAAATTGGAGTTCTACAGCTAACAAGGCTCCCTGATGGTGCAAATGCTTCAAAAGGTTCTCCAGCCTTTGTGTATAAAATAAAAGGACGTGTATTCGCTACTGATGCAGTGTTATGTGCTCCTAAAAATGGAACTTCGCAACCAGATCCACATGTAGTGGTTGCGCATTCTTGTAATTCATGTATAAAACGAACGACATTAGATACACAGTTGAAATCAAAATCATGGTGATGATTATCTTCGTTGCAATTGCAGCTCATTATGTTCACTCCTTATCGTGAGTTCTGACATACACTATTACAATATGAACGGGATATGGTTGATATTACGTTAATTCTTATGATAAAAGCAGGTAATTTGAATAGGAGGGGGGAGTACGAGAAAAGACATCCTTATTTAGTGGATGTCTTTTCAGGTAAGTCTTTTCTTGTAGTATATAAAAAACGAGATATGTCTAATTTCTTTCCTCTGAAAAATTGCGGAGAAGAAATGTAAAGTTCTTCTTTCGCACGTGTAATTGCGACATAGAGTAATCGTCGTTCTTCCTCTAGTGCTTCAGAAGTTTCCGTTACACGGTCATTTGCGTCTTTTAAAGAAGAAGTATGCGGCAAAATACCATCGCTTGCTCCAAGTAAAAAGACGCATGGAAACTCAAGGCCTTTTGCGTTATGAATGGACATAAGCGAAACGGCATCTTTTTGCGGCATAGTTTTTAATGCTTCCATTTCTTTTTGACCTTGAATCGCCTCGTCAATAAATTGTAAGTAAGCTGGAATATCGGTGAAACGAGTTGCAGACTCCATTAATTCTTCTAACATTTCTTCTTGGATGTCTTTATGCATCGTAAAGGAAGAACGATCGTTACTTTGTAAGTACTCTAAATATTTTCCTTTACCATGAATAATTTCTTTTAATGCTTTTTTCGGTTCTAGTTCTTTTATAAATTTAATAAAATCAATGCGCTCATTTACCTTTTTTACTTGAAAAGGTTTCAAGCTCGGATTTAATAATAAGAAATGAAGGAGAGAAGGGAAACGACCTTCGCCATATTTCCATTGCTCACGTTCAATAAAAGAAATGCACTCATCTCGGCCGATATACATAGTTGGCAATATGTTAGAAAGAGATTCTAGGCGAAACGGTTCAATCACGAGTCGTAAATGATCTAATACAGGTCTAATTAAAGAGTGCTCGTAAAAGGATTGACTCGCACCGTGTTTAATAAACGGGATTTTATGAATTGTAAGCTGATCAAGTAACGAACGGCTTACAGAATGTGTGCGATACAGTAAACAAAAATCTTTATAGTTTCGTTCGCCACTATCTACTTTCTCTTGAATGAGCTGTAAAATTTGATTTGCTTCATCAAGAGTTGTAGCTGGTCGTGCGTAAAATGGTTGTACACCTTCTTCACGAACAGAATATAGCTCTTTATCAAAACGCTCTTGATTTAGTTTGATAACTTCATTTCCAAGTCCAACGATAAATGGATTGGATCGATAATTCGTATTAAGCGCGATAATCGTTGTATTATCAAATTCCTTTGGGAAAGATAAAATAATTTGGTGACTTGCTCCTCGCCAGCCATAGATCGCTTGATCATCATCACCTGCGATAAATAAATTATTTCTTGGCGTGGCTAACAATTTTACAATTTCATATTGTGCATACGATGTATCTTGGAACTCATCTACTTCAATATAGTGAAAACGTTGTTGTAATTGAGTAAGTAAGGGAGCGTTATTTTCTAACATATAATATGTTTCTAATAAGATGTCATCGAAATCGATATAATTATATCGTTGTTTTACCTCTTCAAAACGTTCGTATACTTCTTTAAATTCTTGTTCAACTGGTGTTTTCGCTTTTACATCTTTCGGACGATTTAAGTTGTTTTTTTCAAGGGAAATCATAGCGAGCATCGTTTCCGCATCATAACCGTCTTTTAAACGTAATTCTTTTAAAATTTTCTTTATCATAATTTGTTTATGTTTTTCATTCGCTAAAATTTGCTGATTATATCCTTGGCTACGAAGCAATTTTAAAAAGACAGAGTGGAATGTACCAGCAACAACATAGCTACTTGCGGCACGATTCATACCTGGTAAGTTTGCTACACGACTTCGGATTTCTTCAGCCGCTTTTTGTGTAAATGTAAGCAATAAAATATTCCGTGGATGAACTTGTTTTACATTTACTAAATAACCAACGCGGGTTGTTAAAACAGATGTTTTTCCGCTTCCGGCACCAGCCAATGTAAGAACAGGACCTTCTGTCGTTCGCACAGCTTCTAATTGTTTTTCGTTTAGAAAAACATTTTGCTGTTCGAGAGCGCGGAAATACGCCGCATCTGCATCTTCTCCCATAATTAAATGGGTAGATGTTTTCGGAATATGATATGTCGCACGCGGAATATCAGCGTGTGTTAACGATTTTTGTGAAAATTTTTCTTGTGTCATATATTCACCTTCAAAACTATAGCATCAACATTTAACTTTAGCGGAAGAAAAAGAAAATAGCAATGTAAAAAACAGGAGGGGCTACCTCCTGTTTTCAAATTACAATTCTTTTATCATAACGATGTGAGGAATATTTGCTTCCATAAATACATCAGAACTCGTTACGTATCCAAGTTTTTTATAGAAATCTTCAGCATGTGTTTGGGCATGAAGTTTCAATTTTGGTAGCGAGTTTTTTTTTGCATATGCTTCAAGTGCATCCATTACAATTTTTCCAATGCCTTTTTTACGATGGGAAGCTAGTACGCAAATGCGTTCCATTTTTCCTATTCCATCAATGGTGCGAAAACGACCAGCACCAACTGGAACATCATTATCATATATAACAACGTGTGCTGATGTTTCTTCAAACTCATCATACTCTTCTTCAGCAGAAACGCGTTGTTCATTCACGAATACTTGCTTACGTACAGAGAATGCATCTCTTAGTTGTTCGTCTGTTTGTACGATCTGTGCGTGCAAATTAGTTGTTCCCCTTTCCAAGGTGGAATGTTTCGTGTACAGTCCATGTTCCGTTTTCTAATTGATATAGAAGATGGAAGCGATCAATTGGTTGTTCATAATAGAAATCTTTCATACGTAATCGACCTAATACATCAGCATGCTCTGCATCTGATAAACCTTGTCCGATTGTTAAATGAGGTACGAAAGCGTATTCGCGTTCTTGCGTGAATAATCCGCTATGCATTTCTTCATTTAAGAAAGTAAGTTCAGGTGTTTTTTCTACTTTAAAATAAAGAACATTATTAACAGGTGCGAATGAACCAACTTTTCCGACATGAAGGGTGAAAGGGTTCGTTTTATTTGCGATTGTATGTAGCTCGTTTACAATCGATTCTAATTGTTCATCTTGCGTCTCAAAGGGTGTTTTCAATGTAATATGTGGCGGAACTAATGCGTAGTGCGGATCATAACGCTTACGCAATCCGTTCGCTTTATCTTGAATCATTTTAGATGGAAAAATTACAATGCCTAATTTCATGTTCCAATTCCTCCCTTTGTAAGTCTAGTTAGATTTTGAGAAAAATAAATCTCTTTATCTATTATATCAAATTATTCTGAACACTGCTCTCTATTATTTCATTGATAGAATATGAGAGAAGGCTTTCGGTAAGTCAGCCTGCCAATACTTCCACGTGTGATTACCTTCAAACTCTTCGTAATGCGTGATGAAATTTCTATCTGTAAGAAGAGTATTGAGCTCACGGTTCGGTTCTACGAAATCAGATACTTGTCCATCAGTGCGCTTTACAGCTGTTTCTTCTGTACCAATGACGTGATAAAGTTCTAAAGCCTGTGGATCTTTGAATTCTTTTGCTAAGTTCATTACTGTTTCGTCAACAAATGGTGATTGCATAACGACTTTACCGAATGTATGCGGATACATAAGTGCAGTCATAAAGGAAACTGTACCGCCAAGAGAATCTCCAATTAAAACGCGACCTTTACCCATTTGATACGTTGGATAATTTTCATCGATATATGGAGCAAGCTCGTGAGCAAGGAAACGAATGTAAGCAGCATTCTTTACATCGCTTGGGAAATATTTTTCCTTACGATCGTGTACGTTTTTATATGGAATACCGACAATAATTGTGCGGTCAATTTCTTCAGTTTCACGAAGGCTTTCAATTACACGGTGTGCTTTACCGAGCTGAAAATAATCTCTACCATCTTGTGCAATTACAACTGTATGTTTGTGCAGTGGCGTGTAATTTACTGGTAAGTAAACTAAAAGCGTAACATCTTCTTGAAGTGATGCGCTATAAAATGAAATTTCCTCAATTCTCCCTATTGTTTGATTCATGTAGATCCCCCTAAATAAAAATTTACTGTAATGATTGTAAGGTCGACGCTTATAGTGAAAATGAAAGAACGATTCACTAATAGGTGCCTTAATTTCTATTTTACCATAATGGTACGAAGAATCTAAAAAATTAGTATTTAAGTTAGGAAAGAAAACGGATATAATGAAGTGGGATTTTTGACAGGTGAGAGGGGAGACAGAATTTGAAACAGGAAAGATCAATTGCACTACCGTTAGCCATTTCCATTATAGCTATTTCATTCGCAGCAGTTTTTGTAAAGATGTCCTCAGCACCATCTTCCATCTTAAGTATGTATCGTTTATGGATTATTGTACTTATTATGCTGCCTATCGTTTGGAAGAAGCGGGAAGAGTTCCAGAAGATTCAAATAAAAGATTGGGGATTTTTAATTGGATCTGGATTCTTTTTAGCGCTACATTTTCTTTTATGGTTTGAGTCTTTAAAGCATACAACAGTTGCTAGCTCGACAATTATTTTAGCACTTCAACCGATCGTGTCTTTAGTTGGAGGTTTTTTTCTATTTAAAGAAAGAACAACCTACTCAGCCATTGCAACGATGGGTATCGCTATATTAGGTGTAATGTGTATTGGTTGGGGAGATTTAGGTTTAAGTAAACAAGCAATTTATGGAGATATATTATCCTTTTTAAGTGTAATAGCGGTTGTCGGTTATTTATTTATCGGGCAAACGACAGTAAAGAAAGTATCACACTGGATTTATAGCTTTACAGTTTTTGCATTCGCAGGTATTTTTATGGGGATTTATAATAGCGTGCTGCAAGTGCCTTTTACAGGTTATACGAAGTGGGACTGGACCGTTTTTCTTTTACTTGCGATTGTACCGACAGTGTCACATGTCATTAATAATTGGTTATTAAACTACGTAAATGCAACAACAATTTCGATGAGTATTTTAGGAGAACCAGTTGGGGCGTCTGTACTAGCGTTCTTCTTACTTGGAGAAAAATTAAACGCAATGCAGATTATCGGCAGCATGCTCGTATTGTTTGGTGTATCTGTTTTCTTACTACAGCAACAAAAACGAACAGCAAAAAATGTAGTAAATGAGCCGGTGTATACACAGGAATTATAATGTTAGCGGAGAAAAGAGAAGTTAAGATACTTCTCTTTTTGTTTTGTAGAAATTTAGGTGAAGAAGGGGGGAGTGTAGTGGAATTTCCATCAAAAAAAGACGCATGGTTATATTCAATCTTTTTCATTATTTTAGGCGCCTGTTTTGCTCTAATATTTGCAGGGAGAGAATATTTTCTTTTGTTTTTTACAATTCCATTGGCAATAGTATTTATTTGGAGTTGGTTTTCAACAAAATATATTGTCGGTGAAGAAACAATTACTATTAGATCAGGTCTCGTAAAAAAATGTATATTTATACGAGATATAAAACAAATTTCAAATACGAAAAACCCAATAGCAGCTCACGCATTATCATTCGATCGACTTGAAATTGTTTACGGCGTACATAAAACAGAGATTATTTCTCCTAAAGATAAAGAACAATTCATCAATCTCGTAAAAAGTAAAAATCCCCACATTGTAATAAAGTAAAAGAGTGGCTTCGTAGCCACTCTTTTACTTTGGGTTTGTCATATAAGGTTGTACATGAATGACGCATAGGTCACGAAATTTTCCTTCAGCAGTTGTAACAATTACGACTGCTCTTCCTGCACTTTTTCCAGTAATCGTTACCGTATCTCCTTTTGGATATATGGTAATGATGTCAGAATTCATATTTGTCCAAATAAGTTCTTTATTTGTTGCTTGCATTGGCAAAACGGAAGCTGATAAATCCGCACTTTGTCCAGTTTTTATTTTCAACTTATTTTTTTGCATATGAATACCGATAACGGAAATAACAGAAGGAGCAATTGAAATTTTGGGTGGATTAGGTTGAATGTTTAAACGAGAAGCAGAAGTATTTGTAATAGGTGAAAATTTTCTTATATGTTGTTGCTGGAAAGCTGCTAACATGTTGGAGTCCCCTTTCTGTATAAGTGCTAATACTAATACTATAAAGGAGTAGTGTTATGTTAAATTTAACGAAACATAAAGAATTTGTTAAATTTGAGAAGAAGATTGTCGAACTGTAAAAAAATCTCTGCTGTTACGATAACAGCAGAGATTTCTTTTTATAGACTATCACTATGTTGTTTTTCGAAATTCTCAAATTGCTCTTCAACTTCTTTTGAAGGTTGTGTTAGTAAACTAACGATTACGATTGCTAGTAAACTAATTGTGAAACCAGGAATCATTTCATATAAGAAGTTTGTTAAGAATTTAAATTGAGTCCATATTATAACAGTAGCGGCACCAGAAATCATACCAGCAAGTGCGCCCCATTTCGTCATGCGTTTCCAATATAGACTTAATAAAATAGCTGGTCCAAATGAAGAACCAAATCCAGCCCAAGCGTATCCAACAAGAGCTAAAATCGTATCATTTTGTTTAAACGCTAATGCGCACCCAACTAATGCGATACCAAGAACAGCCATACGACCGACAAATACAAGCTCTTTATCAGAAGCAGAGCGTTTAAAGAAGGTACGATATAAGTCTTCTGTTACAGCACTTGAAGTAACGAGAAGTTGAGATGAAATTGTACTCATAATTGCAGCTAAAATCGCAGCTAATAAAAATCCAGTAATAAGTGGATGGAATAAAATTTTTCCAAGCTCAAGGAAAATTGTCTCTGGGTTAGATAATGTCAACTCTTGTTGTGAATAGTAGGCAATACCGATAAGACCAGTAAACATAGCTCCGACAACAGAGAAAATCATCCAGCTCATACCAATTCTTCGTGCGCTTTTCAGTTCTTTTACAGAAGAAATTGCCATAAAGCGTACGATAATATGAGGTTGTCCAACATAACCAAGGCCCCATGCGAATAAAGAAATCATTCCTAAAGTGGAGGCACCTTTAAAAATATCTAAACGTGTTGGATCTACAGAGCGAATTGTATCAAATGCAGGTCCAAGTCCGTTTGCATTCATAATTGTTACGATAGGAACAAGAATAAGAGCAACTACCATAATGATTCCTTGCACGAAGTCTGTCCAACTTACTGCTAAGAAACCACCAAATAATGTGTAAGCTACAACGACGCTTGCTACAATGAATAATCCAATATGATAGTTCATACCAAATGAATTTTCAAATAATACAGCGCCTGAAACTAACCCTGAAGCTACATAGAAAGTAAAGAAAATCATAATAACAAGTCCAGATACTAAGCGTAGCATGTGAGATTTGTCGTGGAAACGGTGTTCCAAAAATTCTGGGATAGTAATAGAGTTGTTTGCAATTTCAGAGTAGGTACGTAAGCGAGGAGCGACATATAGCCAGTTTGCGTATGCGCCTAGTGTTAGGCCAATTGCAATCCAACTACTACTTAATCCAACGCTAAACATTGCACCGGGTAAGCCCATTAAAAGCCAACCACTCATATCGGATGCTCCAGCACTTAATGCTGTTACTGCGGGGCCTAGTGTACGCCCGCCAAGCATATAATCTGTTAAGTTGGATGTTCGTTTGTAGGCGAAATAGCCGATTACTAACATCCCGAGCATGTAAATAGAGATAGAAGTTAAAGTTAACATCTGCGTACTCATGTAGTTCCCCTTTCTTTTGTCATGTCTTTTGATGCATTTTGCATATTTATAATCTATCATGATTATTCTGAAAAATCCATATACAAATATGAATTTTCAGAAATGTAAGCGTTTTTTGACATCGTTTTACTTTTTTAATATATAAATTATAGTCGAAAAAACCTTAATTTTAATAGAGTATTTATTATATTTACATAAAAACACGTTGTTTTGTCAATATAATATTGAAAGAAGGGAAAAATATTTTTCCGAAAAAAGTATTGACTTGTGAAAAAAGTTAAGTCTATAATGAGTGCAACTTAAAAAAATGCAAGCGTTGATGAAGAAGAGTACACATGATGAACATGTCAGAGAGCTGATGGTTGGTGCGAATCAGTATGGGATTGATGTGGAATGGGCTTCGGAGCTTCCAAACCGAAACGAAAGAAGTAGGCTTTGGCGACATGATCTCATCGATACAAGAGACACGTATTGTTTTTGATACGGTAAAGTGCGTTACATTCGTAACGAATTAAGGTGGCACCACGGGAGTACCCGTCCTTTCTATAGGATGAGTACTCCCTTTTTGTGTACAAAAAATTAAATATGTTAAATCGTTTAAGTAAGAAGAGTACGTATATTTGGAGACGTTACAGAGAGCTGGGGACAGGTGGGAGCCCGGTACGGTGCCATATACAGAATGGGCTTACGAGAGGTATGCTGAACAATTTTATTCAGTAGGCAACCCGGGTTCCGCCGTTACAAGGATAAGGTATATATTTTGTACCTGAATAAAGCGGGATGCTTTTGCGTCCAACATGAGGTGGTACCACGGTAAATTTATCGTCCTCTACATATTTCGATATGTAGGGGACTTTTTTATTTTTCAGAGTGAGGTGAAAGGCATGATGACAAAAGAGGAATTTATGAAGCAAAAAGAACAAGGAAAAACATTTTTAGTAATCGCTGAAGTAGAGGGAGATAGCATTACGCCAATTTCTTTATATAGACGTATGAAAGGGAAGAAGAAGTTTTTATTAGAGAGCTCACAGCTTCATCAAGATAAAGGGCGCTATTCTTGCTTAGGTTGTAACCCATATGGAGAAGTGAAAAGCGTTGGTATGGAAGTCGAACGAACGTCATATGGGCAAACAGAAAAGTTGCAAGGTAACGTACTGCAAGTGTTAGAAGGGGTAATTGCATCATCGCAAGTAGAGAGCCCATTCCCATTTTGCGGAGGAGCAGTTGGTTATATAGGGTATGACGTCATTCGGCAGTATGAAAACATTGGAGAAGATTTACACGATCCATTAAATATTCCAGAAGTACACCTTTTACTATATCGTGAGTTTATCGTTTACGATCATTTACGCCAAAAGTTGTCGTTTGTATATGTATGCGGGCAAGATGATTCAGCAGATTATGAAGAAGTATACGAAAGGTTGCAAGTATACAAAGAAGAAGTGCTAAAGGGAGAAGAAGCGGAAGTAAAGGAAATACAATCAACATTATCATTCACTTCTTCTATAACGGAAAAAGAGTTTTGCATGATGGTAGAAACGGCGAAAGAGCATATACGAGCAGGGGACATATTCCAAGTCGTACTATCTCAGCGTTTGCAAAGCGAGTGTAAAGGTGATCCTTTCGCTTTATACCGAAAACTTCGCATTGCGAATCCATCACCATATATGTTTTATATCGATTTTCAAGATTATGTTGTACTCGGTTCTTCACCAGAAAGCCTGTTATCAGTTAGAGACGATAAAGTGATGACAAATCCAATTGCGGGCACGAGACCGAGAGGGAAAACAAAGCAGGAAGATGCGGAAATTGAAAAAGAACTGTTAGAAAACGAGAAAGAACGAGCAGAGCATATGATGCTTGTGGATCTTGGACGAAATGATATTGGCAGAGTGAGTGAAATTGGATCTGTGACGATAGATAAATATATGAAGGTAGAAAAATATTCTCACGTCATGCACATTGTATCTGAAGTTTACGGAACATTGCGAAAACAAATGAGCGGATTTGACGCATTAGCGTATTGTTTACCAGCGGGGACGGTTTCGGGAGCTCCGAAAATTAGAGCGATGGAAATTATCAATACGTTAGAGCATGAAAAAAGAAATGTATATGCCGGAGCTGTTGGATATATTTCATTCTCAGGAAATCTTGATATGGCGCTCGCCATTCGAACGATGGTTGTAAAAGATGAAAAAGCATATGTTCAGGCAGGAGCAGGTATCGTCTACGATTCAGATCCGGTAGCTGAATATGAAGAAACGTTAAATAAAGCGAGGGCGCTTTTGGAGGTAATGAAATGATTGTACTCATCGATAATTACGATTCGTTCACATATAACTTGTACCAACTGTTAGGCGAATACGAAGAAGAAATTGTAGTCGTAAGAAATGATCAAATAACGATAGAACAGTTAGAAGAGATGAATCCAAAAGGAATTGTGCTTTCACCAGGACCAGGAAAACCAGAAGATGCTGGTATTTGTATCGAAGTTATTCGTCATTTCTATAAGAACGTTCCTATATTAGGGATTTGTCTCGGCCATCAGGCAATTATATCGGCATTTGGAGGAGAAATTGTAAGAGCGGAGCGCATTAAACACGGAAAAACATCGCGTGTGAAACATAACGGAACGTCAATCTTTTCGTACGTGACGCAGCCACTAACAGCGATGCGCTACCATTCACTTGTCGCAGAGCAAGCGAGTTTACCACAATGTTTTGATGTGTTAGCAACTGCTATGGATGATGGAGAAATAATGGCGGTTCGTCATAACTATTATCCGCTTTTCGGGTTACAGTTTCATCCGGAATCAATCGCAACAGAAGAAGGTGGAAAGTTAATACGTGCTTTTTTAGGAGAAGTAAAAGAGGAGGAGAGAGTATGAATACCTATCTTCGTAAATTAGTGGAGGGACAACATTTAACAGAAGAAGAAATGTATGAAGCGGGACTTCTTTTATTAAGTGACAACATATTGGAAAGTGAAGTAGCAGCTTTCTTAGTATTACTGAAAGCGAAAGGTGAAATAGCAGAAGAAATATATGGCCTCGTTCGTGCTCTTCGTGAAAAAGCATTGCCGTTTTCAAACCATATAGAAGGCGCGATGGACAATTGCGGAACAGGTGGTGATGGTGCCCAAACGTTCAATGTAAGTACAACATCGGCATTCGTACTAGCAGGAGCAGGTGTAAAGGTGGCAAAGCATGGTAATCGTGCTGTTTCTAGTAAAACAGGAAGTGCGGATTTATTAGAAGAACTCGGTGTAAATATTAGCAGTACGCCAAGCGAAATTGATTATTTACTAGAGCATGTCGGTATCGCTTTCTTATTCGCACCAGCGATGCACCCAGCATTAAGGCGCATTATGAAAATAAGAAAAGAATTAAATGTGCCGACAATCTTTAACTTAATTGGGCCTTTAACGAATCCTGTTAACTTAGAAACACAATTTGTCGGTATTTATAAACGAGATATGTTATTACCAGTTGCGCAAGTATTACAGAAGTTAGGGCGGACACAAGCGCTTGTCGTAAATGGAAGTGGTTTTTTAGATGAAGCATCATTACAGGGAGAAAATCACGTAGCCCTTTTAAAAGATAATGAAATAGTAGAAATGAGTATCGATCCGGAAAAGTATGGTTTCTCAAAAGTGAAAAATGAAGAAATTAGAGGCGGGAATTCAATAGAAAATGCAAAGATTACGCTCGGCGTATTAAATGGAGAAAAGAGTGTTTACCGCGATACCGTGTTATTAAATGCAGGGCTCGCTCTTTTCGCAAACGGAAAAGCGGAAACGATTGAAGAGGGAATTAAACTAGCGACACATAGCATTGACTCTGGAAAAGCATTAGCCAAACTAAACTTATTAATTACAGCAAGCAACGAAAAATTAGAAAGGGTGAATTAAGGTGGGGACGATTTTAGACAAAATTGTAGAGCAGAAGAAAAAAGAAGTTGCGGAGTTATATGAAACATATACACCAGGGAATGAAAAAAGAAAAACATACTCACTCGTAAAAGCTTTAGAACAATTTACTGTTATTGCAGAAGTAAAGCGAGCATCACCATCAAAAGGAGATATTAATGTACACGTTGATGTACGAAAACAAGTGAAAACTTATGAAGAATGCGGTGCAGGAGCAGTTTCGGTTTTAACAGACGGTCAATTTTTTAAAGGATCGTTTCACGATTTACAAACTGCAAGAGCAGAAAGTAACATTCCGCTTTTATGCAAAGATTTTATAATCAATAAAATCCAAATTGATAGGGCGTATGAAGCTGGTGCAGATCTTATTTTATTAATCGTAGCGGCGTTAACGAAAGAAAAGTTAAAAGAGCTTTATAGCTACGTACTAGAAAAAGGATTAGAAGCGATCGTTGAAGTTCATGATGAACAGGAATTAGAAATTGCAATCCAATTAAATCCGCACGTTATCGGTATTAACAACCGTAATTTAAAAACATTCGAAGTCGATTTAAGCCAAACAGAAAAACTTGGAAAACGATTAAACGAGGAGAAATTACTTTGGATTAGTGAAAGCGGGATTCATTCAAAAGAAGATATTATTCGTGTCAAACGAGCTGGAGCGAAAGGTGTATTAGTTGGAGAAGCACTCATGACATCATCTTCTATTCGTACCTTTTTTGAAGATTGTAAGGTGAACATATGAAAGTGAAAATTTGCGGCATCACTGATGTTGAAACGGCAAAACGTGCTTGTGAATACGGAGTTGATGCACTCGGATTTGTTTTTGCAGAAAGTAAGCGGAAAATCACTCCAAGGCTAGCGAAAGAAATCATTCAGGAGATTCCAGCAAACGTATTAAAAATCGGTGTTTTCGTAAATGAATCAGTAGAAGAGATCCAGAAAATTGCAGATGAATGCGGGTTAACGCATGTGCAACTACATGGGGATGAAGATAATCATCAAATTAGAAGATTGAATATTCCGTCTATAAAAGCGCTAGGAGTAACTTCAGAGGCTGATATGAAAAACGCTCAAACATATGAAACGGATTATATATTGTTTGATAGCCCGAAAGAAAAGTTTCGCGGAGGAAATGGAAAGAAATTTTCATGGGCACTACTTGAGCATATGCCAAAAGAGTTGCGAGAGAAAACGATATTAGCTGGTGGATTAAACGCTCTTAATATAGAAGAAGCGATTCGAACTATTCAGCCGTATATGGTCGATGTAAGTAGCGGAGTGGAGACAGAAGGAAAGAAAGATTTAAAGAAAATAAAACAATTTATTAAAAAAGCGAAGGAGTGTTCCAAATGAACTACGCATATCCAGATGAAAAAGGCCACTACGGTATATACGGAGGACGATACGTTCCAGAGACGTTAATGCAATCTGTATTAGAACTAGAAGAAGCATATAAAGAAGCGATGCAAGATGAAGCGTTTCAAAAGGAATTAAATCATTATTTAACAACGTACGTCGGAAGAGAAACACCGCTTTATTTCGCTGAAAATATGACGAAGTATTGCGGCGGTGCAAAGATTTATTTAAAACGTGAAGATTTGAACCATACAGGAGCTCATAAAATTAACAATACAATCGGTCAGGCACTTCTTGCAGTACGAATGGGCAAGAAAAAAGTTGTCGCTGAAACAGGGGCTGGACAACACGGAGTGGCAACCGCTACTGTATGTGCCCTACTTGGATTAGAATGCGTCATCTTTATGGGGGAAGAAGATGTGAGACGTCAAAAATTAAATGTGTTTCGAATGGAATTACTCGGAGCGAAAGTAGAAAGTGTAGCGGCAGGTAGCGGAACATTAAAAGATGCGGTAAACGAGGCGCTTCGTTACTGGGTTTCACATGTGCATGATACGCACTACATTATGGGATCTGTTCTCGGGCCACATCCATTCCCACAAATTGTCCGTGATTTCCAAAGTGTAATTGGGAAAGAAACGAAAAAACAATATGAGGCGTTAGAAGGAAAGTTACCAGAAGCAGTCGTTGCTTGTATTGGCGGTGGTAGTAATGCGATGGGCATGTTTTATCCGTTCGTACACGATGAAGAAGTCGCTCTTTACGGCGTAGAAGCAGCAGGGAAAGGCGTTCATACAGAACAGCACGCAGCGACTTTAACGAAAGGAAGCGTTGGTGTTTTACACGGATCGATGATGTACCTTCTGCAAAATGAAGAAGGACAAATTCAAGAAGCACACTCTATTTCAGCAGGACTTGATTACCCAGGTGTTGGGCCAGAACATAGCTTGCTAAAAGATATTGGCCGCGTTTCTTATCATTCCATTACTGATGATGAAGCGTTAGAAGCATTTCAATTATTAACGAAAAAAGAAGGGATTATTCCGGCTTTAGAAAGCTCGCATGCTGTCGCATATGCATTAAAATTAGCGCCGCAAATGAAGAAGGACGAAGGGCTTGTCATTTGTTTATCTGGCCGCGGCGATAAAGATGTAGAGAGTATAAAACGTTATATGGAAGAGGTGTAAAAAATGGGAGTAGAAAAAATTAAAGCAGTATTTGAAAATGGTAAGAAAGCATTTATTCCGTACGTAATGGGCGGAGATGGTGGCCTTGAAAAATTAAAAGAAAGAATTCGTTTTTTAGACGAAGCAGGAGCAAGCATCGTTGAAATTGGTATTCCGTTTTCAGATCCAGTCGCAGATGGTCCAACGATCCAAAGAGCAGGGAAACGAGCGCTAGATAGCGGTGTAACAGTAAAAGGCATTTTTCAAGCGTTAGCAGAAGTAAGGAAAGAAGTGCAAATTCCATTTGTACTCATGACATATGTAAATCCAGTACTCGCATTCGGAAAAGAACAATTCATTGAGAGATGCTTAGAGGCAGGTGTGGACGGTATTATCGTTCCAGACTTACCGTATGAAGAACAAAATATTATTGCCCCGTTACTTCGAGAGGCAAACATTGCGCTAATTCCACTCGTTACCGTAACGAGTCCTATTGAAAGAATTGAAAAAATTACGAGTGAATCAGGAGGGTTCGTTTACGCAGTTACAGTAGCAGGTGTAACGGGAGTGCGTCAAAACTTTAAAGAGGAAATTCATAGTTACTTAGAAAAAGTAAAATCACATACGCATTTACCGGTAGTGGCAGGGTTCGGTATTTCAACAAAGGAACATGTAGAAGAAATGATTACAATATGTGACGGAGTTGTCGTTGGAAGTAAAGTTATTGAGCTGTTAGAAAATGAAAAACGAGAAGAAATATGTGAATTAATACAGGCAACAAAACAAAAAGAAGAGGCGTAAGTCTCTTCTTTTTGTTTTGCATAATAAATGTTAAAATATACAGAAAATACATATAATTTAGAGGGTGAGAAAGCATGCTAAGACGTAAACTACTATATCTTCTTTTAACTGTACCACTGTACGCTTGGCTTATTAGCATGACGAAAATAGAGTTGATGGCTCTATTTGTAGGGTATGTATTCATCTTTTCCAACTTAAATCGGATTCAAGAGCAATCTATTTTAGAAGTATGTATATTTTCAATTAGTATAGAACTATTTAGTATCGTTTCGATTGTATTATTAAATGAATTATTTCAATGGATTTATTCATTTTCATTAATGAAACTTGGGAATATTGTACTGCAAGCGATATGTGCCTACATTGTGTTTGTTGTGTTAGGAAAAATAATCGGACAGCAGACGGTTTTTGAGGATAATAGAAAATGGGAGTGAATCAAAAAGGAGCCAAACGGCTTCTTTTTGATTCTGTTGTAAAAACAATTGAAAAATATTACATCTGTTATATAATAGTTAAAAATTGTATTTTTAACGAAATGAGATGATAACATGGCCATATTGTTGGCACTTATCCCAATTATGATGATTTTCATTTGTTTATTTTTATTTAAACAAACGTCATTAAGGTCCTCATTAATTTCTTATGCGGTGTCTGTTGGAATCGTTTTACTCTCGCCAACGTTTCAATTAAGGATAAGTGAAACTGTGCATGCAACGATTAAAGGTTGGTTAATTTGTTTTATTGTCGGGTATGTTTTATTTTTCGGTATTTTTTTATTTCACCTCATGAACAAAATGGGGTACATCGATCAAGTAGCGCGTTTTTTAGAAGAAGTGACGCAAGATCGTTTATTACAAATGCTTCTTATGTGCTTTGGTATTTGCCCACTAATTGAATCGGTAAGTGGATTCGGAATTGGTTTCATGGTTGCAGCACCTATCTTTCTTTCATTAGGCTATAAACCGTTTCAAGCTGTACTACTTTCATTTATTGGTTTACTAGCTAGTTCATGGGGCGCAATGGCAACTGGTACGATTATCGGTTCGCAGCTTATAAATATGCCGCTCACAACTCTTGGTACAAATACAGCATTATTAAGCATACCGATTTTCGCATACTTTATCATCCTTTCTTTATACGTTGTCGGTGGCTTTCAGGCAGTTATAGAAAAGTGGAAGGAAGGGATAGGATTCTTTCTATTATTTTCTCTCGGAATCTATCTTTCTAACGCATACGTAAGTGTTGAACTAGCAGGTATATTAAGTTCTATCGTTACCATTACATTTGGCTTTCTTATCATTAAACTAAAAGGGAAAAATGAGCAAACCTTTATAACAGAACATGCTGCGGCAACGGAGAGAGAAGTATCCATTATAAAAATTATTAGCCCTTATATCTTCTTAACAGTTTGTATTTTACTTTCTCGCCTCGTTCCACCATTACATGATTTGTTCAGATCTTATGCAGTCCTTGATTTAAAGTCATATTCTTACAAATTAGAAATGTTATATTCACCAGGTTTTTGGCTCGGTATGACTTGTTTATTTACAATTATTTTCTTCCGTATTCCATCAAATATTATGAAACAATCACTCTCACAAACGGTAAAACAATGGATTCCTTTCGCTATTACAACGACAATGTTTATCGCCATTTCAGAGTTAATGGGTGCATCTGGCATGCATTCATTACTCGCAAAAACAGCTGGTGAAACATTTGGTACCTTTTTCGTTTTCGTTGCTCCGTTCATCGGTGGTATCGGTGGTTTTTTAACAGGTAGTAACGCAGGATCAAATGCGATGTTTATAAAACTACAAATGCAAACAGCACAAAACGTAGCACTCCCGTGGCAATACGTCACAACACTTCAAAACACCGCATCGTCAGTGGCGACAATCGCTTGTCCATCACGCATTACACTTGGTGCTTACTTATGTAATATCCCGTATCGTGAAAATGAACTATTAAAGAAGACGACGTTAATGATCTTTGGTGCGGTGTTACTTGTAGTGGTGGAGGTTATTTTTTTGTATATGTTGAGAAAATAAGAAATCCTCCTGAAAAAGGAGGATTTTCTTTTTATATGGATAATGCCTTAAGTATGAAAAGCTTCTACTAAATGAATAGGAGATGAAATGTATGCCCCTAAAAAACTACGGTGTGTTAAAAGGTACAGTTATACAATCAAAGATTGGAAAAGGGAAAACACCTCATTATCAAGTTCATTTACAAGGCGAAGCAGGAGTAGATTATCGTATTGCAATTAACGTGAAATCGCAAAGTTATCCGTCGGAAGTTTTATATTTTGCGAGTAACAATATTAGGTCAGAGGCGATTCATATTTTACCGACATTACCATTCGGTTTTACAGAAATAAAAAACAATGAACCGAAAGTAGCTTTAGATTATGTAAGAGGAAATCTATTTGACTCAAATCAAATGATCCCTTTACCACCTGAAAAAGCAGGAGCTGATAATGATTTAAATGAAAAAATTGAGCGGTATATAAAGCGAGCGATAGAAGAAAGTGCGATTATTTACGCGTTCGGTGAAAGATGGGGGCCAGAAGAAAATACACCCGATTCTTACTTTCATTTTGAACCAGGAAACGGTATACATGATATTCATATGAATCAAGGAAATGTAGAAAAATGGCAAGGTGATGATGGTATATGGCAAGACGGAGGAATACTCATTCATTTTGAAAAGGAAGAAGAATGGATCGGTATCTTTCTTGCATTCCAGTCGCAGTCATGGTGTACGGATGAAGAAGGGCATGCTCGTGTTCCGGTTGAGAATTGTAATTATAAGAAAAATAATTGATGAAAAGAGCTCGTTCGACATGAACGAGCTCTTTTCGTTTCGAAAAAGAAGTAAATGGAAAAATCACACGTTACTTCTACGATGGTGACAGTATTAATCCGTTATACGAGACAGATGGTAGTGGAAACGTACTTCGTCAATATGTATACTCAATGGCCGGCGTTCGTCTAGCAATGAAAGCACAAGGACAAACGTTATTCTATCACTACAACCCAAGTGGTGACGTAGTAGCGATGACAGACCCAAATGGACAAGTTGTCGTAAACTATGAATATGATGCATGGGGGAACGTATTAAAGAGTGACGCAAAAGGTATCGCAGCAGAGAATCCATTTGGATACGCGGGATACATGTATGATAAAGAAATTGTTATGTATGGTGATCGCTATTGAAGGCATAGAAACTGTTCATGAATTATTAATAGTGGTATTTTTCATAATGATTGAAAATGATAACTTATAAAAGGTTTTTGATAGGATCAGAATTCATGGTCACTACTTTTTACTCTTTATAAGTCCTTTCTAATCCTTTGTCACATGTATGATTTATTAAGTGATTTTTACACATTGTGTAGTATTTGTATATGGTTACTTTTAATATAAGGGATATAGGGGTAGTCTGTAAATGATTTACGAGGAATTGTAGGAATATTTTCGTAATTACAAATGAAAGTGTTTCTACATGTAAAATCTATCTTGTTTTTTTTATTCTTATCCTTTAATTTATGTAAGGGGATTGAACGGATGTTCTGTTTTTAATGGATAATAAAAAAGAATGGTAAGATAGTTTGGGAGTTTACTATATTATTCTAGACTTGTCTGTTTTCCACCCTGAAAGTCACAATTTTATGGATGCAGGAGGCTACATATATATGGGTACGAGGCAGAAAATTTTGATGCAAGCGATGATGCTTGTAGTCATGGTTATGATGAGTGTGGTGTTTAGTAAAGAAGTTGGTGCAGAATCAGAAAACAAGAGTGATTGGATCGATAGTGTTCATGTAACGCCAAGTGAGGTTTCTTTTGGTAATGAAATGAAAGTGAAAGTTACCGTCAAGGTTAATAATCCAAATGGCATAGGTTCTGATATAAGCATCAAGTATATCCTTCCTTATTTAGATGAAGAGGAAGAAGTTTATGAGTATGTCAATTTAAAATATAATTCGGAAACAGATTTGTATGAAGGTGTATTAAATACTTATTTTGATTTTGAGCAGGTTGGAACTTGGGAAATTGATATGATCCATTCAGGAGTTTTGGGCTTAATAGCATATAACTCTAACGTTCATGAGCCACGAGATAGCTCAGAGAGAGAAAGCATGGAAGAACTGAGCAGTGGTAACATTACGTTATTGGAGCCAGTAGTTGGTTGGAATTATTTCAAGGAATATGGAGAAACACAAGGACACTGGTATTATTTTGATGAGAAAAAATTGGAATTTGTGACAGGTTGGTTTAAGGAAAATGGAAAACAATACTACTTGAATGACAACGGAATGATGGTAACAGGTTGGGTACTAGTAGATGGCAAGTGGTATTACTTGAAAGAAAACGGATCTATGGTGACAGGTTGGACCTTAGTAAATGGTGAGTGGTATTACTTAAGTGCAGATGGAGCAATGAAAACAGGTTGGACGCTAGTAGATGGCAAGTGGTATTACCTGAAAGAAAGTGGCTCCATGATGAAAGGATGGGCGTTAGTAAACGGTCATTGGTATTACTTAAATGCAGAAGGCTCCATGGCGACAGATTGGATATTAGTAAATAATACATGGTACTATCTAAACGCTAGTGGTTCTATGGTGACCGGTTGGTTACAAAAAGATCAAAATTGGTATTACTTACACTCTAATGGTGCAATGGCAGTAGGAAAACATTTCATTGATGGTAAATGGTATGGTTTTAAAGAAAACGGTGAAATGATGTCTGACTGGAAGAATGGAAAAACAGGATGGAGAATAGAAAACGGTAAACTGTATTATTTAAACCAGAAAGGTGTAAAAGTAACTGGGTGGCTACAAGATAGTGGAAAATGGTACTACTTTAATACAAAAGGTGAAGCGGTAATAGGTTCGGTGTTCAATAATGGTAAGGGCTATTATTTGCAAAATGATGCTTCGATGGCAATAGGGTGGATTTCTCTTGAGGGTGAAAAGTATTATTTTGATGAAAATGGAGTAAGGGCAGCAGGTTGGAAAGAGATAGATGGTAAGTGGTATTCTTTCTTCCCACCTACTGGAAAAATGAGCAAAAATACGTGGGTTGATAGCAAATACTGGGTAGATGCAAACGGTGTATGGACAAAGACAAGATAACTGAATAGTAGATAAAAAATACAAACCTCATTAAAAAGGTTTGTATTTTTTATGAGAACTAACAGGAATGGGAAAAAATATATAATAAAGTAAAGAAGGGATTTTGTATGGGGCATGATCTGGGTGAAGAGGATGCCTCTGTAACGCAGAATGGGTATACGTATGGTGATAATAATCCAGTGATGCTGACAAATCCAGATGGACAGGCACCTTGGCTGATTCCTGTAGCGATAAGTGGCTATAGTGCTTATAAAGGATACAAAGGCAAATCACGTGTTAATTGATTAAGAAAGTCTTATAAGCAAATACGTCATACATTAAATAAAAAACGTTAGAAAAGGATGAAAAGCTACATGAATAGTATTAATATACAGTCTATATTAGATGATTTATGGGGCGCTACCATTTTAGAGACACATATAGATTTGTTAAATGATAATATTAAATTTACATTGCAAGTAATTGATAATGGAGTGATAAAAGATTATAAATTAGTATTGATAGAAGTGTCATCGTTTTATTATGTTAAAGATGATGAAAAGCGTAGATTTGCATTTTATGATAGAGAAAAAGTAGATTATTTAGAATTAACAACGATTTATTATGAAGATCCAAATCTGAGTGAAGTTAAATTGAGTTTACAAAATGAGAAAGAATGGAGTAGCAAATATTCCACAGGAGTAAATATTATAATAGAGATTTGGGATTCTATTTTGTTAGTTGAAGCAAAACAATTTTCTCTTAATGGTAAAGTGATTAATCTTAAAATGTAGTTGTTTTTTAGTATAGTTATTTCGTTCGGAGCTGGGTATCGTTTAGGGGCAAAAAATTACAAGCTTGCCAACACACCTTCGTCCAATAAAAAGCACTTAAAACAGGGAATGCAAAAAGCTGGAACAAAACTAGAATTAAAAACAATGTGATTTAACATTTTCTTTGAGCAATTAGAGTGTAGTATATAAATTTATAATGGAGAGTAAGCATCAAATTTATTAATAATAAGAGGGTTTTGCAGCACCCTCTTATTAAAAAAGAAGAAGATGTACAATAAAAACTAAGGAGCTGACTTCACAAATCAACTTTTTCCAATCCTTCTATGAACATGTTCCTTTATAAATTCCCCCTAAAAACTCAATATTAATAATTTGAATATTATACTATTAAATACCTACAATGTTATAGTTGTTTTTTTCCTCTTCCTTGTTACAATAGTAGTTAGATAACTATTAAACTAAAAAATTAATAAAAGGAGTACTAGGAAGAAATGTTTAAAAAAGCTGCAGCAATTGTCTTAACATCTAGTATAATTTCTATTCCTATAACAGGTTTAGCTGAAACTGTAACAACTTCTAATACAGCAATTGTAAATGTAAATGCTGTAAAACAATCTGGATGGGTTCAACAAAATGGGAAATGGTATTACTTCAATCCAGATGGCACTATAAAAAAAGGATGGCTTCTTGATAATAATAAATGGTATTACTTAAATTCAAGCGGCATTATGCAAACTGGCTGGCTGTTTGATCAAGGGGTTTGGTATTATTTAAACGCTAGTGGAGCAATGCAAACTGGCTGGCTATTAGATCAAGGAGTTTGGTATTATTTAAATTCTAATGGTTCTATGAAAACGGGTTGGCTATTAGATCAAGGAGTTTGGTATTATTTAAACGCTAGCGGAGCAATGCAAACGGGTTGGCTATTAAATCAAGGAGTTTGGTATTATTTAAATTCTAATGGTTCTATGAAAACTGGCTGGCTTCTTGATAATAATAAGTGGTATTACTTAAATTCAAGTGGCGGAATGAAAATTGGTTGGCTACAAGATGGAAACAACCGTTATTACCTCCAAAACGATGGAACAATGAAAATCGGATGGCTGCAAGTGAATAATACGTGGTATTATTTAAACGCTAGTGGAGCAATGCAAACGGGTTGGCTTTCAAATGGCGGCGCTTGGTACTATTTGAATGCTAACGGTACGATGAAAACGGGTTGGTCATTTATAGATGGAAGTTGGTACTATTTACAAAATAATGGTGCAATGAAGACGGACTGGCTACAAGATGGCGATACATGGTATTATTTGCAATCCAACGGTATGATGCAAACTGGAACTGCTTCAATCAATGGAACGACGTACCATTTCGACAAGAGCGGTGCTTGGATTCCTGAAAATAACATCACTGCTACCACATATTTAGATCTTGATTTAACGTACGCTTCAAATGTGACTGGTGCAGAAATTGATGCTAATATTAAAAAATATCATCCAGACAGCCCATTAATTGGACATGGGAATGACTTTGTTGAAGCTCAAGCTAAACATGGTGTCAATGCTCTTTATTTAGCTGCACACGCTATTTTAGAATCGGGATATGGTAAATCTGAAATTGCATATCGTAAACATAACCTATTCGGGTTACGTGCTTACGATGCTGATCCATTTAAGTATGCGAAATATTTACCAACTTTCGGTGATAGTATTTCTTATAACGCAAACTACGTAAGAGAAAAGTACTTAGAAAAAAACGGATCATACTTTAACGGACCAACATTAAAAGGCATGAATGTCATGTATTCAACAGATCAAGAGTGGTCTGCTAAAATCGTAAAAATAATGGAACGTATTAAACCTTTCCAGAAAAAAGATTATGTATATGCGAAAAAATTACCTAAAAATCCAAACTCTTTAAATGTCGACGCCCTATCAAGTGATATTCCATATAAAACATACTCACAAGGAACGACAAAAACTGTTAAACTAGCTACTTCCTATTACGTTGTACCATATCCATTTGATGGTACAATTAAAAGTCAGTCAGTTACGAAAAATAATCAAGGCACACTAGCAACGGGTACACCTGTATTTATTTATCGTGAAGATCCAAACGGATGGATTGAATTCTCACTCACAATGAATGGAAATAAATATTGGGTATTAAAAGCTGGATTAAATATGTAAATAAAATACCCCTTTTAGAAAAAGCTAAAAGGGGTATTTTATATGTTTTAAATTATTAATAGGTTTGATGAGGTTAAAGTTGCTGTGCGCAAATATATGCACTTGTATAACTATCAAAGATTTCAAAAAAATTAAGCAACCTGAGTCCATATAAATATAGAACTCAGGTTGCTTAGTTGCGCTTTTTTAATACGGGGGCATTTCACAACGAACGCCCTCCTCTTATTTTATAAAACCCAAAACTAACAAGTGTAGAAATACAAGAGAACAGCAGCGCCACACTAGAAAATGCAATGAGATACATATTATATTTCATTACTTCTCCAATGAGTTGATTACTGTCGTACTGAAAAAGTCCTGCTATTATATTAAATAAAAACAATACGATAAACATGACGATGACACCGTCAATGGATCCTTTAATGTCTGGTTTACTTAAAGCGATATGTGCTGAAATACAAATAGCGATAAATAAAAATAACCAAAAGGAAGGGTTCAATAAATTGTTTATTGTAAATAAGCTTTTCAATAATACGAACGTCGACAAGAGCATGTTTTGAACCATTTCTACAGTAATAGAAGTAGATGCAATCGTCTTTTCGAGAGTTGTATTAAATAAAAAATATGACTCTGGTACGAAATAGCGCATGAAAAGGATTAAAGCAGTAATACCAGAAATAATAGGGCCAATTCCAATGAAGAAATTACCAATTCGTTGATATACACTTTTTTGATTGTATTGATGTTGTACGTAACCTAACGCACCTTGGCTCGTATCTGTTGGGAAGAACTGCGTTGCTACAATTTTATGACGAAATAGTACGCACATAATGGCATGTCCAAGTTCATGAATAGGAACACCAATCCACGCAGTCAAAAGAAATCCTTTTCTTCCGAAAGCTCTCGACCAATACATTCGTGTAAGAGATTCTAAATAACCTAATAGAAATCCAATTACAATGATGACTCCAATTAAAGAAAATAACTGGATCACGCTTGTAAGGAGTATTTGAAAAATTGAGTTTACAAATTCCATTGCCTTTCATCCAATCTGTTTAAAGTTTCACTTTAGTTGCTCTGTTTCATAATAGCATTATTTTTCTAGATTACTAGTCTATATATTTTCTTTCAAAAGCAGGATTTCATAATCTGTTTCTTGTAGTCATGTTTTATGTCCAAAGTCATATATTGAACTTGTAACATCCTATAAGGTATATGCTTAAGGAGGGATGAGAGCGTGAAATGTCCAGCATGTCATACAGAAAATGCAGTAGAAGCAAAGTTTTGCGGGAATTGTGGACATTCGTTAACCGAAGAAGTAGTGGCGAGTGGTGTCCAAGAAGAAGGTCAGCAATCATCGCATACAGAGCAAGTGAAGGAAATTCGTCCAAATGAAACGGTAGAGCAAGCGAAGCGGTTTACGAGTGGCTATTTTCGGTTTTTTAAACAGGCATTTCAAGCACCGACAGCGATTATGCAAAGTGGCAATGTCGAAGTGCGAAATGGAATTGTCAGTCTTGTTCTTATTTGTTTTTTAGGAGCATGTATTTTTTATAGAATGATGAGTGCTGGTGCAGCTGTTACGAGAACGCTAGTGCCAGAAGTATATACTCCTACATTTTTTGGAGAATCTGTAACGTTCTTTTTCTTTTTATTAATTTTAACTTTGTTTGTTGGATTTATTATTTTTATAAGTGGTAAGATGATGAAATCCTCTTTTTCGTTTCTTGAAGTATTCGGTATATGGGGAACGATAGCAACGCCGGTTATTGCTATTTTAGTCCTTACTTTTCTTTTTAGTTTCTTATTAATCTTTTTCTCACCGATATTATTATCTTTAGCTACAACTTATATAGGGATTAGTATAATTGTAGCTATATTAAAATTAGATAACGGCGGATTAGATCTTGTTTATACACTTCTTATTGCAAATGTTTTCATTGGAATCGCAACATTTATTGTACTTTGGTCTTACATTAGCACTGTAATTCAAGCCTTTACACAGGGATTAACTGGCTTCTAATGCAAAGGTGGTTGAACGGATGAATGTATGTACAAAGTGTGGAACGCAGTTTGTAGATGGTGTGCAATTTTGTCAAAACTGCGGTACAAAGAGAGAAATTCCAGTGGTGAAGAAGAAAATGGGGAGCGGTACAAAAATTGGCATTACACTTTTAGCACTACTTGTTATAGCGATTGTTGGATTGTATTTGTATGGATCATCGTATTATGCGCAGGTGGCACAAGTAGACCGGATGATTACGATTTTACAAGAGAGAGACGGAGAAAAATTAGCTGAGATTATTACGACAGATGACCCATCGGTTATTGTAACGAGAGAGAGTTTCAAGCCTCTATTTTCATATATAAAAGAAAATCCGTCTTATGTGAATGAATTGAAACAATATTTAAAGCAAGGTGAAAAGCAAGGGGACGGAATTGAAAGAGCGGATTTTTCTTTAACGAAAGACGGGAAACATTACTTTATATTTGATCGGTATAAATTGAAGGCAAGGACGTATTATACGACTTTGCTTTCAAATGAAAAAGGTGCATCTTTAAAAATGAACGGAAAAGAAATCGATAAGACAGAAGACAAAAATTTTCAGAAGCAATATGGACCGTTTCTTCCAGGAGCTCAAGTGTTTCAAGTGGAATATAAAAATGACCATGTAAAACTATCACGCGAGGAAAAAGTTGTACTTATGAAACAAAGTCAAAATAATGTAACGATAGATTTAACGTTGCAAGGGCAATATATTACAGTTCAAACGAACGCGCCTGGTGCGACATTATATGTGAATCAAAAGCCAGTTACCGCATTGACCGGAGAAGAAATTACGTGGGGTCCCGTAGCAACTGATGGAAGTGCGACGATTTATTTAGAACGCAATGGAGAAAGCGGAAGGGAAACAACAAAAGTAGAAACGGTAACAGCACTTTCGGCTTATAACCTTCCATTCGAAAAGAAAAGCGTAGAAAAAACAGTCGTTTACAATGTTACTCCGCCACCTACGACTGGGTATGTATACAATGGTTTTATCTTCCCTGATAGTGATATTCGAAAATTAACGAATGCAGATTTAACGTATGTAACGAAAGAACAGTTGAAAATTGCTAGAAACGAAATATACGCAAGATATGGAAATATATTTCAAACGAAAGATATGCAAGCGTATTTTTCAAAACAATCTTGGTACAGAGAAAATCCGTATTTTACAGGGAAGTTAACGGATATTGAAGCTTATAATGTTGAATTGATCAAATCAAGAGAATAGCGTTCGTGAAAAAGGTACAGTGAGTATTACTGTACCTTTTCTATGTTTATTTAGCTGGACCAGGATCTCTAGAGAAAAAGATATGAAAGAGGAATGTGACTTTACTTGCTCCTCCTGATGTACTTGCTTGCACATCAGATAATGCACTAGATGTTAAAACGCCTTCAGAATGAGGGGGTACGACTATTTTGAGAGTATCCTCTGATTCTGATGATGCAGTAACGGTTATTGTATCATCAGATAAGTTCAAAATTTTCACAGTACCGATTGGTAAGATGGACTTGCCTGCGTGTGATGCTGAAGCGAAGCGAGAGCCTTTCCAAATCGTTTGTGGGAAAGTTTCATCATTAGATAACCAAGCACGCGCACTATAAATGGTTGCGTTAATAGAAAATTCTTGATCAAGCGACAAGGCGGCTTTCGGTTCTTTCGGTTCCTCTGGAAGCTGAGCGAGAAGGCCTGCGCACATGTATGTTTCACCTACTTTCAATTGTTACTGTTATAGCATATTAAACATGTTGTTTATAAGACACGACGGTTACCTATTCAGGCATAGGTTTGTGCACTAAATTTGTAGATGAAATATTATTTCTTTACAATGGGAATAGGTGTTATTTCTGTAAAATATGGAAAGCGTAAAGAGTATGTAAAAAAGAAGGAGTGGTAAAGTGAACTATGTCATTATTGGCGGAGATGCAGCTGGGATGAGTGCAGCCATGCAAATTGTAAGAAACGATGAAACTGCAAAAGTTGTGACGTTAGAAAAAGGTGAAATCTATTCATACGCTCAGTGCGGATTACCGTATGTCATTAGTGGTGCTATTGCTTCGACGGAAAAATTAATTGCGCGTAACGTGAAGACGTTTCGTGATAAGTACGGAATTGATGCGAAAGTGCGACATGAAGTAACGAAAGTAGATACGGAAAAGAAAATTGTGTACGCGGAGCATACGGAGACGAAAGATGTTTTTGAATTTACGTATGACCGTTTATTAATTGCGACGGGAGTGCGTCCTGTTATGCCAGAATGGGAAGGACGAGAGTTACAAGGCATTCATCTTTTAAAAACAATTCCAGATGCTGAGCGTATATTAAAAACGTTAGAAACGAACAAAGTTGAAGACGTAACAATTATTGGCGGCGGTGCGATTGGACTGGAGATGGCAGAAACATTTGTCGAGCTTGGTAAGAAAGTAAGAATGATTGAGCGAAATGATCATATCGGTACGATTTATGATGCAGATATGGCGGAATATATACATAAAGAAGCGGATAAACATCATATTGAAATTGTAACGAATGAAAATGTAAAAGCGTTTAGAGGAAAAGAGCGAGTAGAGGAGATTGAAACGGATAAAGGTACATATAAAGCAGATCTTGTTTTAGTATCTGTCGGAGTAAAGCCAAATACTGATTTTCTTGAAGGAACCAATATACGTACAAATCATAAAGGGGCAATTGAAGTAAATGCATATATGCAAACGAATGTGCAAGACGTATATGCTGCTGGTGATTGCGCGACACATTATCACGTTATAAAAGAAATTCATGATCATATTCCAATTGGAACGACTGCCAATAAACAAGGACGACTTGCTGGACTCAATATGGTTGATAAACGAAGATCATTTAAAGGTACGTTAGGTACAGGCATTATTAAATTTATGGATTTGACACTCGCGAGAACAGGCTTAAATGAAAAAGAAGCGAAAGGGCTCAATATCCCGTATAAAACAGTTAAAGTAGATTCAACAAATATGGCGGGCTATTATCCAAATGCGAAACCACTTTACTTAAAATTGCTATATCGCTCCGATACGAGGCAATTGTTGGGTGGACAAGTAATTGGGGAAGAAGGTGTAGATAAGCGTATTGATGTGATTGCAATGGCGCTTTTCAATAAAATGAGCATTCACGATTTAGAAGACGTCGACTTAAGTTACGCACCACCATATAACAGCGTTTGGGATCCAATTCAGCAAGCAGCAAGGAGAGCGGAGTAGCACTTTTAAAGTGCTACTTTTTTTTGTAAAGGGAAGTAATCTTTTTTATTGAATAATAAAGAGGGAGAAATAGTTACATATAGAAAAGGGGATTTTTAAAAATGGTTGTAGCACTTCAAAGAGTTCAAGAATCAGAAAAAGAAATATTACGTAATTTGTACGCATTATACCTTCATGACCTTTCTAAGTTCACTATGAATATAACTATCGGAGCGGATGTTTTTTTGAATACGAAGATTTGCACATGTTTTGGAAAAATGACGGAGTCACTCCGTATTTTATAAAGGTTGATCATAGTATTGTAGGATTTTTATTACTATTAGAACGTCCATTTTTGAAGAAAGAAAACGACTTTTGTGTGAATGACATTTTCATATTGAATCAATATAGGGGAAAAGGAATCGGTAAACAAGTTATTGAAAATTTACTAGAAGAGAAACGAGGACAGTATTTCGTTATCGAACTTCTAAAAAATGTACTGGCAGTTTCGTTTTGGAAGAAAGTATATAAAGAGCTAAACATTGAATTTGATGAACGAAAACAAATGATTGATGATGAAGAATGCCTCGTTCAAACGTTTAAAATATAATGAAATAAGTGTTCCTCGTATATTACATTGAAATTTAGATTTATCCCGCTATTTGTGGGAGTCGGATTGCTCGTAAACGCCCGATTGGTGAGGGCTGATAATCAGTGGGGGATGAACAGCCCCCACTGATTAAAGTTTCACTTTATTTTGAATATAAGGTTCACCCTTGAAAACAAAGTACGTATCGCTTATATTGTCATATAGTATTTGTTTTTTTAACAAAGCAATGAACGAACCAGGGGGCGCAGTATGGCAATTAACATGAAAACAATCGAGGAATGGATTGCGGAATCAAACGCAAGACAGGAAGAAGACTTTGGACACGTTGTTGAAGAGATGAAAGAAGTATGTGTCGGACTTGATAATGCGACATTAATTTATACGAAAAATGTATTTTGCTTCGGTAAGAAAGTAGAAGTATTGTTCTTCTTCCAAGACCATGTCGTTATCGGTGAAGAGAAAGAAGAATATATTGAAGTTGAAAAATTAAAGTATAGTGATATTACAAATAGTAACTTAAAAACAAATGATAGAAATACAACGTTAGAGTTACAGTTTTCTAATGGGAAATCTATCAATTTAGATAGTTTAAATGATAACTATGGTACGAAAAATTGGTTATTTGCAAGACAAATTAAGAGTATCTTTAAAGTAATCTAGTAAAAAGCACGCCGGTGGACGGCGTGCTTTTAATTATGCAAAGACCCTTTTAACCAATTCCGCGCTCGATACGCCCCAACAGGAATTTGAATAAGTGATGTTTCATTTCCACCATCAATCCCGTACAATTGATCACAAGAATTTGTATCAAAACTTAGTAACGGATGACCACCCATCCCCATAGCGGTCGCAGCGAAAACGAGTTTATGAACGAGTATACCAGCTTCCATTTGGTGAATGCGATATCCTCTATAGCCTAATGCACGTGTGTAGTAATCTTTCTTTCCAACTACATGTAAGCAAAGTGGTACTTGAAAAAGGTTTACGTTATCCATCGTCATACTAGACTGAAGGGGGTAACGAAGGTCTCCATACCGAATTGGCTGTATGGAATGTGTTTTACTGTTATAAGCATAAGCCCCGTTTTCAATAGTTTTTACGTTATAAAAACATCCATATAAGGAGACGCGTGCATTTTCATTTATATACTTGCCATCAAGGTCGTTGTAATAAGGGAAGGAGAGACTCGCTTCTTGTAGTAAAGTAGCGAGCTCAGCTGCACCCCATTTCGTTAAAGTAAAGTCATCGTTAGGGGAGTACCGTTCTTTACAAAGTTGTAAGAAATCATACGATAAACGCTCTACTTTCGGTAGCTGTACAGTGTGCGCATGATGTTGATAGTACTCTTCATGAGCTAGTGTTTGGAAGTGTTCTGTCGATTCAATCATAGATGCTTCATTTATTTTTGTTATCATTGGATATCCTTCCACATGTTTGGAACGAATGAAATGCTCATGTGCTAAAGGTGGAATTTGCTGCAATAAGTCATGAGAAGTAACGGTTTTATTTTTACGATAATCATCGTGGAACCAATCTATATTCGGTTCTGTACTTAAAGGAATAACAGCATACACACTTTCTTCTCCTTCGGTCAGTCCGAGTAAATGATTGATTGCACGGTCTAGAAATTGAAAGTATATGCCATTTGTGTAACCGAACTGTTTCGCACATTCGAGTAATTGACCGATGAGAACGCCGCTATCTAATCCTTGCAGACGATACGAAAAGTTATTGTATTTAAAAAAGTTTTTCCAAAACATAGTGGATACAAATGCAGCACCAAAGCAAGAATGTATGTTACAGCGATTGCCGAGTGTGTCTGTAAGATAAGAATCGAAATTTCCTTCGCGAAGTAAGATAAGTCGGTGATGCGCAGCGTCATAATGGTAAATGCCGTCTGGATAATGATTCAATTTTAAATATATATACAATTCATTCGGATATAAAGCACCACCTGAAGGGATAGACCTCCGGAATAAATTTCTTTCGCTATTGAGCTGACATAATTGGGTTATACCAAATGAATACAAAAGGTAAGCACCAATCTCATCCAAAGTAGGTGTAGTAGAAGAGTACGGCAATGATATTGGGATTTCTGAAGAGAGAGGGATGACAGGTACATTTCGATATAACTTATAAGGAAGCGGTGCGTCTTCCCAGTCCACCTCATGATTCGGCATAATTTCATCAATAGTGAAATGGAGATGATGTAAAAAAGTATCTAGCTGCATGAAATCCCCCCTTTACTATGGAAATGGATGCGGATGTGGATTTAATTGTTCGTTTGTTAAAGGCTCAGTCCTATATCCAAGTGTCATCGGTACAGTGTACACTCTATCCAGTCCGGTAACACGAGTGAGATGGTGACCGAACGTCATCGGTAGCATGCCTGGGATCATGACTTTTACACAATGTAATCCGTTCTGCTCTATAAGGGGGACGGTTTGATCTACAACGATTACTTCGAGCCCAGATTGATGCAAACGATTTAAAAGTTGATGAAGATCAGATGTCAAATCCATATCAAACGATTGTAATGCATTCATTTCTTGGAACGATTGCACCGGAGCATCGTCACGTAAAAGGAAATGAAGACGTTCTTCCGTTTCTTTTAATCCGTACAGCATACTATGGTCTTCCATTTTATTAACGAGATAAGGATCTTGTAAGCATTTTTCGTAGTACTCTCTTTTTTGCTCGAGCTCATCATCTGCTATTAGTAACATGCCTGCTATTTCGTGAATTGCACTTTTTATAGCTCGAATAGGATCTAAATGAGAGCCTCCTGCACAAACAACGTTCATTCCATTTGCACGCGTATTTTTCGCAATTACCCATAAACTCGGGATGCCGTGTTCCATCGTCGCGTTAAAAACGTGTAATTCATACCCGGTAATCGTGCGTAACCGCTGAATCATTAATTGTAATTCCGTATCGTTTGCTGAGCTAAGATCAAGGCGGGACAGAGGTAATTCAGCATACCAAGTGAGCAAGAAGGCATCACGCTCTACAATTTCTAAAATGCCGTGAAAAATTGCTTCTTCTAAACTACCACCAATTGCACAACCATTGGATGTTTCATATACGAAAGCATCCCGATGACCGAGGCTATAATAAGCGATTGATTCTGGAACTAAAAGTGGCTTGTTTTGTGATAAAGAATAGCCCCATACCCAGTTTTGTTCATAGTCGGGATCAAACGGCTTAAACGGAAAACTATCACGATTATAATGTTCATTTGCATGTACACCGAGTGTGAGGGGATTCAGTGCATGATCCTCTAAATCATGAAAACTACCATGCACATTTGTCTTTTTTCCTCGAGGTGACATACCACAATATCGTTCTAAACCTTCTAAAATAGCAGTTGCTTCACTCAGTGCAAATGAATGGGTTCGACCTGCAACACCTTCATTCCCAAACATTAACGGCATGTTTATAATGACGTCAGCGAATGGTAATAAAGAATGCTGCATTTTTCCATTCAACATACCAACCCGGTAATCTAAATAGTCTCTCGTTAAAAATGTATTTAGTTCATGAATAGAACGACAGCGATACGTTTCAGTACTTGTTTTTAAGCTCGGTTGTAAAGAAATCTGTGCCGCATCCGCAGTATCAGCAGGTAAATTACTACATATAGGACAGAGAGGATCTGGAAGAAAAGAATGCCGCGTACATTGCAGTGTTTGTAAGTTTAGTAAAATGAGTTCATTTTCTAAAGAAGAATGTCCGTGAGCTAATATTTTCTCCGTTTCAGCATGAATGAGCTGGCACATTTGCAGAATGCCATTTTGGGTGGCGCGTACATCACGCCTCGTTACGTGCTCTGATTTCAACGCATATTTCCGCTGTAATTCCCACATTTCTTGTTGATCAAATCCGGCGATAAAGCGTCGTCCATCGGCACAATGGGTGCATCCCGTTGCAAGAGGATGAATATAAGGTCCGATAACACCTTCACCAAATGAAGTAAACGCACGTAGCCACGGAATATGATTGGAACGAAAAACAAGCTCAGCATCATGATGAATAGTAGAAGGAGAGCCGTCATGTAATACGAGAGCGAGGTTGATATTTTCAGGGAGTTCGTCTGTAATTGTATGTTGGCGAATGATGGAATATTGTTTGCGTAATTGATCATGTACATAGTCTGCAAGTAGGCCATCTCCTATAAGCAATATATGTTGAGTCATAGACCGTCCTCCTTTGCAATTAATACCCCGTACACACCATCTAAATTTTCTTTCAAAAATGATTCAATCGCTAAATCAAACACGAATGGATAAAAATTATGTTCTCCTAAATGCTGCAAGGCAAGCTGTAAAGATTGCACATCTGGAATTTCTTCGTCCGCTTGTATTTCTATTCGAAAAGAATCAGTGTCATATAAAATAATAGATGATTCAGGCAAAACAGTAGCTCTGTATGGAGTTTCGTCATTTTGAATGTGAAGAAGAGATAGTTGTAGTGCGTTACGTAACGCTAACGTCATATTAATACTGGATGCGCCATACCATCTATCATTTACACCGACCCAAACGACTGGAAAACTAAGAATCTCTTCACTCATTGCTATTTTAGGTGCTTCATGAATTGTAGAGAGAGCATCGTAATAAAACTTACAATGTGTATCATGAATTTCAGCTAGGTCGATCGTTGTAATTTCTTCTAGCATATGTGATTGCCGCTCATATAGTTTATTGTTTAAATGTTGTTGTAGTGCCCGGTATACACCTTCTGTCATCGTTTCCCCAGCACCAATACCGATATCGTTATGTTCAGGAATAAGGCGATGAATGATTTCAGCTACATATGTTTCAATTCCTGTTAAACCAGCTTCACGGCGAGCTTCATTATGACTCAAACCAGCGCAAGTCATAAGAGGCAGGAGGGAAGCGGGACCATCGGATAGTGGTGTAGCTACTTGAATATTGCATTGTGATAACGGTAGTTGATATGAATTTTGTTCATCCCACACATGGAATATACCAGCTTCTTTAGAAGTTAATGAGTCGAAAAAACGGAACAATTCAGTTGAAGTATGTTGGTTGGACCGCTGCGCAAGTTTTTCGGTAAGATTTTCTATTGTATCAATTGTAAAACTTTCATCAGTTGCGAGAGGATGTTTTATAAAAGGATGCCATGTCCCTTCGAGTGTTTCACAGTTTAATAAAAAGAATTGTGGCTCTTTTTCTCGATATGAATCATCAGCGACGTGTTTAAATAATTCAAAAACAATTATATTTGCTAACATTGCGCCAGTAATTGGTGAAAAAGGAGCTGATGCATTTTCATTTTGCAAAGTAGTTTCATGTAGCCGATGCCAAGCTGATTCCCAGCATTCTTCACGATCAGCTGTTACGACAGGACCAGCCAAACCGAATGTTGATAAACAAATGGCGGGTATGAAGTTCTTTCCTACTTCCTTGCAAATCGTGTGAACTGTTCTTAAGCCTTCAATGTCTCCATTTTGAGAAACGTATAAAATCCAGTCAAAGGGTTCGAACACTTCATGCAGGGGGCGGTCAATTGTAGTATCTATTTCTTGAACAAGTACATTGTCATCAACTTCATATGCACGTTCTACTAGTTCATGAATTCGGTCGTAATTTGTTTCCATATAATCTGTGACAAGGTAATGAAATGTAGGTAATCCGGATTCTAGTAAAGAAGAAACTAAGGAAGTAAGCATATCCCCAGAACCAAGTATAAGGACATTTGCTGCGCGGTACGTCTGGAATTTTAAAGCACCTGAATGAGAATCAGCTTCTAGAAATTCAATTTGCGAAGCATACCTATTGAGTAATGCACTGTTTAATTCATGAGGTGCATCTTGACTTACATCACGAACAAAACCATTTTCATATAAAATCTCTCCAATTTCAAATACACGATGTTGATAGGGGAGAGGAAGACCATCGGTTATTTCTGCTAAAGAATGATCACCATTAAACATAGGCATTAATTTTTCAATCCAGTTATAAATTCCATCACCGTCCATGCGGAATGAACTGGCGTTATTTCGAAAATAGACACCCCCGTTTGAGTCGGGGAGGAAGAAAGTATCCTTATTTGCTTTAAGCTTTGCATGAGCTGGAAGGTTATTCATTTTAATCCTCCTTACGTTTTAAGCATACATTATTAGCTTATGTCATGAAATTTGTCCCGTATGAACGCAATAAAAAAAGGCTGTAGAATGATTTATTCTACAGCCTCTAATAGACTATTAGTCTATCAACCTTCTAATAATAATGATTTTGGATCTTCAAGCATATCTTTAATAGCAACAAGGAAGCTAACTGCTTCTTTACCATCAACAATACGGTGATCGTAAGATAGTGCAAGGTACATCATCGGACGGTTTTCCATACGTTCTGCATCAATTGCAACTGGTCTTACTTGGATTTTGTGCATTCCTAAAATACCTACTTGTGGGCTGTTTAGGATTGGTGTTGACATTAGAGAACCGAATACACCACCGTTTGTAATTGTAAATGTACCACCTTGTAGCTCTTTTAATGAAAGTTTATTATCACGTGCTTTCATACCTAAATTACGAATTTCGCTTTCGATTTCAGCGAAGTTTAATTGGTTAGCATCGCGTACAACTGGAACAACTAATCCATCTGGAGCTGCTACTGCAATACCGATATCATAGAATTTTTTAATGATAAGCTCGTCGCCTTGAATTTCAGCATTTAATAATGGGAATTGTTTTAATGCTGCAACAACTGCTTTTGTGAAGAAGGACATAAAGCCAAGACGTACATCATGTTTTTTCTCGAAAGCATCTTTACGCTCTTTACGTAATTCCATGATTGCACTCATATCAACTTCGTTAAATGTTGTTAACATTGCAGATGTTTGTTGTACTTCTACAAGACGTTTTGCAATTGTTTGACGGCGGCGGGACATTTTCACGCGCTCAACTGGTTTTTCAAATTCCGTTTTTGCAACTGGAGCAGGAGCTGGACTTTTTGGAGCAGCTGGTGCTTCTTTTGGTGCTGCAGCATGAGCTTGTACATCATGTGGTCTCACACGTCCAAGTGGATCTGTGCTACGTACGTCGTTTAAGTCGATTCCTAATTCACGAGCCATTTTTCTAGCAGCTGGTGATGCGATAGGACGGTTCGTATTTGGTAAACCTTGTAGAGCCGTAGCTTGTTCAGCAGTTGGAGCAGCAGCTTTCGGTGCTTCAGCTGTTTCTTGTTTTGGTTGCTCAGCCACTGGTGCAGGTGTACTTACTGCCACTGGTGCGCCATTTGCATCTAAAATTGCGATAGTTGCGCCAACTTCAACTGTATCCCCAGGCTCGCCTAGTAACTTCGATACAATACCTGAATCTTCTGCAATGATTTCTACATTGACTTTATCAGTTTCAAGCTCAACAACGCTGCCACCTTTCTCAACTTTGTCACCTACGTTGATAAGCCATTGTGAAATAGTTCCTTCTGTAATAGATTCTGCAAGCTCAGGTACTTTAATTTCGATCATTTTAAATGTCCTCCCCTTATTTGCCTAACGGTGTGTTTTGTCTTCTTTAATCTTCGGTAATCTCCATTTGTTAGCTCGACTTGGGCAGAATATCTGCCCAAATTGAGCCGGGAAAAATTCATTGTTACTTTTAGTTGCTATAAACTTCAATTTCTTGTTTATCTTGACGGAAGTTATACTTCACATCTAAAGCGTGCGCCACAATTAGTTCTTGCTCAGCTTTGTGAGCGAACGGATCGCCACCAGATGGGCTAGAACGATCTGGGCGTCCAATGTAACCTGTTTTCACTGTATCTCCAGCTAGTTCGAACAGAATTGGAGCCATGTAATGCCATGCACCCATATTACGAGGTTCTTCTTGAACCCAAATAATTTCTTCTAAGTTTTTAAAGCGTTTCATAATAGATTGAACTTTTTCAGCAGGGAATGGATACAACTGTTCAATGCGAACGACATGAACTTCATCTAAGTTGTATTCATGTTTACCAGACTCGATTTCCGTTGCTAAGTCAATCGCCATTTTACCTGTACTTAAAACAAGACGTTTAACTTTATTTGGTTTCATGCCAAGGTTTTCTTGTTCTAAAGCAGGTTGGAAACGTCCTTCGCTTAACTGACTAGCAGTTGAAAGCGTAAGTGGGTGACGTAATAAACTCTTTGGCGTCATAAGTACTAAAGGTCGAACAGCTTCTGTTCCTAAAATAGATGCTTGACGACGCAAGATATGGAAGTACTGTGCTGCGCTCGTTAAGTTTGCAACTGTCCAGTTGTTTTCAGCAGCTAACTGTAAGAAACGCTCTGGACGTGCACTAGAATGCTCTGGTCCTTGACCTTCATAACCGTGTGGTAATAGAAGAACTAAACCAGATTTTTGACCCCATTTTGCTCTTCCAGCTGAAACGTATTGATCAAATAATGCTTGCGCAGTATTTGAGAAGTCACCATATTGCGCTTCCCACATAACAAGAGTTTCTGGAGCAAATACGTTATAACCATACTCGTAACCAACAACAGCAGCTTCTGATAACGGACTGTTATGAACAGAGAATGAAGCGTTAATGTTTGGTAAGCGATGTAATGGTGAATATGTTTCGTTTGTATCAGTATCGTGTAATACGATGTGACGATGCGCGAATGTACCACGCTGTGAATCTTGACCAGTTAAACGAATTGGCGTACCTTCTTGTAAAATAGAAGCGAATGCTAATGACTCAGCAAGTGCCCATTCAATTTTACCGTTCTCTTCAAGAGCATCTTTACGGCGCTCAAGAATTTTCTTCACCTTCGGATATACGTTAAAGCCTTCTGGCCAAGATAATAGACCTTCATTCATTGCACGAAGTGAGTCAAGTTCAACACCAGTATCAATTGGCTGAATGCCTTTTGCAACAACATCTGGTACTTTAACGTGAATTGTTGCATCGCTCGTATCAGCTGGTGGTACTTGTGCATAATCAGATTTTAATTGTTCTTGTATAAATTGAGTAATTGTTTCAACCTCATCTGCATTTAGAACACCAGCAGCTTGTAATTGATCTGCATAAATTGCTCTTACAGTTGGGTGATTTTTAATTTTTTTGTACACTTGTGGTTGCGTAACTGCTGGGTCATCCATTTCGTTATGACCGTAGCGACGGTAACCAATTAAATCGATTAAGAAGTCTTTTTTGAACAACGTACGATATTGAATCGCCAGGTTAGCAGCAGCAAGACAAGCTTCTGGATCATCAGCGTTCACGTGAACAATCGGAATATCAAAACCTTTTGCAAGGTCGCTTGAATATTTCGTAGAACGAGAATCATAGCTATCAGTCGTAAAACCAACTGCATTGTTTGCGATAACATGAATTGTTCCGCCCGTTTGATACGCGTTCAATCTGCTTAAGTTTAGTGTCTCAGATACAATACCTTGACCAGGGAATGCAGCGTCACCATGAACTAAAACTACGAATGATTTAGAAGTATCTTGTTCTGGAAGACCAGACTTTTTACGATTCTCTTGAGCTGCACGTGCGAAACCTTCCACAACAGGGTTAACGAACTCAAGGTGACTCGGGTTATTCGCTAATGTAACGCGAGTGCTAACTTCTTCATTCCCAACGACTTGTTCTCTACCTAAATGGTATTTCACGTCGCCAGTCCAGCCAGCATTTGCCACTGCGCCTTCTATTTTTGCATGTTTGAATTCAGCAAACATGTGAGTATATGGTTTTTCTAATACGTGAGCAAGTACGCTTAGACGACCGCGGTGAGCCATACCAATCATGACATCTTCAACGCCGCCCTTAGCACCTTCTAGCACAATTTCATCTAGAACTGGTACAAGCATATCAACGCCCTCGATAGAGAAACGCTTTTGCCCAACGAATGTTTTATGCAAGAATTGCTCGAAACCTTCAACAGCTGTTAAACGTTTTAAAAGAGCAGTTCGTTTTTTATTTGATAATGGTTGACGCAATGAATTTGATTCCACCATTTGATGCAACCACGCGCGTTCTTCACTATCTTGTATATGTGAGAATTCATAAGCTAAAGATTTTGTATAAACGTCTTTTAATCTATGAATTACATCAAGTGCAGTGTGAATACCCTCTGGTGCATCTTGCCATACTGTTTTAGCTGGAATCGCTTTCAAGTCAGTATCGCTCAATTCGTTCATTGCTTTCTCAAGAAGAGATTGTCCGTTTGCAGCATCTTCCATCGGGTTGATGTGAGCCAACGTATGCCCGAAAGAACGAATCTGCTCAACGAGTTGAACGACTTTAAGAATTTTTTCAATGTTACCTGTGTTTTGAGGAGAAAAATGTGTTGCTGTGTTGTCCCCTGTTACGACATCATCTTGAAACGAAGGAGCTCCAAAAATTTCAAAAAGCTCTTGTAATTCCGGATCAACAGAACCTGCTCCAGTTACGTAAAGATCATACTGTTCAATAACATAACCAAGGTTCGGACCATGGAACTTGGCCCAAGGGTTTGTCGTTGTATTCTTCCTCGTCATTTGTTTAAACCTCCCAATGCATATAATCCTTTTCCTATACAAAAGGTGCATTTTGCTCTTTTTCAATAATTGATGAACTAATAATTAATGTAAATGTTGTCTTTACTCTTATGTTATTACAATAATTTACATAATACCAAACACTATTACTTATCTGTTTTGTAAAAAAACATTCACAATAACTTATCACCCAAGTTAATCTTTCATGTTATAAAGTAATTTTACAGAAAAATGGAGTGGATATATTTGGTATACCTACACTAACAACTATAATTGTTGCATTTACATATAGGTATAATAGTTAGAATGTTTCGATAAAATAAAGTTCGAATTATGTATATTGAAATAATAAGCGCTTTCATTGATATTATACAACAATATAACGGAATATAGTATAAAAAATAAAAAATTATGAATTTAGAGTAAACTTTATTTCGGTAGTGTTAAATATTGAAAGGAAAACGAAGGATTTCTACAAAAAAAGTGGCTAAACATAAAAAATGCTTCATAAACCGTTAGTTTCTATTAATATGCCGAAAAATACCGTAAAACAAATAACGCATTTCATCCAATAAAGCGGCAAATGAAATATTTTAAAAGGATAAAACAAATATGGAGATATTAAATTTTTATAAAAATGGAGAAGGGATATAGTAACGGATATATACATTGTTCCATGTTGCATTACAAAATAGACGTGCTGAAATTGAAAAAGTTTCTTCTATAATAAAGTGAAACTTTAATCAGTGTGGGGTTTGTCCATCCACCACTGATTATTAGCCTTCACCAATCGGGCAGTTATTTCCCACCTAAATTCCTCGCATTCACTGAATTTTGAGGTGGGAGTCTTACTGCCTGTTAATGCGGGATAAATAGCGTGAAACAAACTGAAATATATGTAAAGGAAACTTGACGTAAAGTTTCATTTACATATATACTCGATATAAGGGAGGAGGGAGAAATTTCCTTGGAAAATAAAATGGTCGAATATCGAAAAAAATTTGGACTATCTCAAGAAAAATTGGCTGAGAAACTTGGAGTTTCCAGACAAACCATCATTTCAATTGAAAAAGGGAAATATGATCCATCACTTCCGTTAGCATTTGAAATAGCGAAAACATTTCAAACAACGATAGAATATGTGTTTATTTACGAAGGAAAAGAAGAGGGGGAGTAAGAATGAATGATTCACAAAAGTACTTTGTTTTTATGGGAATTATCTTTTTAATTATGAGTGTATTTATGATACTAGCAGGTATAATGACACATTCAGCACCACCAAGTCCTACTTATACGTTACTAGCAATGATGATTATGTGTTTCTGCTTAAGTTACTTACACCCGCAATTTAAAGAAAAAGATGAGCGAATGAAACTCATTCGTTATAAAGGGATGTTCTTCAGTTTTTTTGCATTAACAGCGTATTATCTCCTTTTCTCTATCGGCTTAAATTTAAAAGTAATGACACTATCTGCGGTTGAACTATTAAATATACTTATGGCACTTACAATGAGTACTGTCTTTATCTCATTTGTTGTTTTGGCAAAAAGATATTAAGATGGAAGAGAGAAAGGAAGATTAACATATGCAAATGATGTATGCTTTTGGTATGGGGATCGTTTTATTTTTAGCGGTGTTCCTATTCATTCGTAAAGACGTTCAAGGCGGGACGTTAACGAAACGAGGATTTTATAAAATGATCGGCTGTTTAGTTGTTATGTTTATAGCGATCATCGTAATGATTGTATTAATTACTCAATCATTATAAATTTTAAAAATGAAACCTTACTTTTTGTAAGGTTTTTCTTTTTGTATAAAAAAACCTAAAAATTACCACAAAAACCATTTACTACATGGAAACTATATTGTATAATCCAATAAAATAATAGAAAAGGAGAATAGTATATGAATAAAAAAGCTATCTTCTTTTTATTAACAAGTCTACTACTTGTAGCTAGTATTACTTATATAATATGTAACAAAAGAGAACAAGTACCACCTATATTAGTATGGGAGGACCAAGAATACTACGTTACGGATGAACCTGCTCAAGCAGAAGAAGTCGGGCAAAGGCTCGGAGAAGTGACAAAGAAAATTGAAGCAAGTAAAGCACCTACTAAAAATAGTGAATCTAATACATTACAAGAAAAAACAGAAGTATTCACAATGATTGAAGAAAAAAAAGATGATCAATTGCCTTTAATCATAAAGGAACCTTATGGTGATGAATATAGAATAGTAAGGCCGATGTTAAAGCAAGTACTATAATAGAAAAGGAGACTCATATGCAGACAACAGCTTCATATCCGTGGTCGTTAAGAAAAATATTTGTCTTTTTCCTTTGCTTTATTCTGCCTCCTATCGGTGCCATTTACATTTTCATGAATAGAGAGGCGCTACAAAAGAGAGATTTCATTTTATATGTATTATTTGCTGCTATTAATATATCGCTTTGGTTATCATTGATGATTTTTGATAGGAGTATGTGGATGATAGCGGGGCATGATGTGCTTAGCGTAATTGTTATTATTGTTTCGAATATGAATAAGGGATAACCCAGCAATTTTAAAGTTGCTGGGTTTTATTTTGATATTTATAATGAAGTAATAAATCTTTAATAGAGAGTAGTGGCGTTATGAAATGGAGAGCAGGAACGTTTGAAAAAATAGAAACAAACCATACATCTATTGAACAAATTATAAACACATATAAGAAACAAAACTTAAATGGTGGAGCGGTTATAAGCTGTTTTAAAGTACATAACGAAAACTTTTTCAAAGAAATACCACATGGAGAAGATGGACACGAGCACTTTTTCAGAAGAATCTGCAACTCTTTAGATATAATCAATAACTTAGAAGAATTAAAAATACATACATCAGATAAATATAAGTTTCGTTTTAAAGAGCATCAGGCAGTCATGCTTGATGGTAGCATTGCCGCTCAAATTTTGTGGGGCGGAGCGTATGAAGCATTTCAAGAACGACCGGTTGTTGCGAAGCAATGAGCGATTAATGTATGCCAATATATGTTTCAAGATCGATACGAAGATATTAAAGTGTTTGAAAGTGACCACCCTTGGACAGATTGGTTTTACGATGTTGCATGGGATGCTACTTGGATGGTGTTAGATAGTAAGGAGCATAAAATGTGGCTGATTTGTGCTACGGATACGGATTAAAAGATAAAGAGCCTTGTAGAAATGCTACAAGGCTCTTTATCTTTTGGGAAAGAATAGAAAATAAATCGTATAAATATTATACTAAAAAATGTTTGTAATGTAAGTTTTATACTGTTGTATAGTGATGGCTTACTAGAAAAGAAAAGGTAAGGTAAGAGGAGAATGAACGTGAAAAAGGTAAAGAAATTATTGCTACTGATGATGGTAATAGGGTTAACAGTTGGTGTTCTAGCAGGATGTGCAAACCCGAAAGATACTGCTGAAGAATTTTTAACAGCAATACAAAAAGGGGATGTAGAGAAGGCTCGTACATTCGTTGAAAGTGACAAGGAATTTAATAAACTAAATGAAAAAACAGATGATGCTGAAGCAAAAGAAATGCTAAGCGCAATTACGAAAAACTTTAAATTTGAAAAACTAGAAGAAGTATCAAAAACAGATGACAAAGCAGAAGTGAAAGTGAAAATTACATCTGCTGATCTATCTGTTGCCGTAACGAAAGCAATGGGAGAAGTTATGCCAATGGCCTTCGCTAGTGTCTTTAGCGAAGATAAAGAGCAATCTGAAAAAGCAATCGAAAAAACAATGACGTCAGCTATCGTCAAACATTTATCAGATAAAGATGCAATAATGGCAACACGCGAAGTTACACTAAACTTAAAGAAAAATAAAGATGGTGACTACAAAATCGTTGCTGACGATAACTTGAAAGAAGTATTGTTTGCGAATGCTAAGGCTTTGGAGAAGATGTTTGGTGGGAAGTGATTGACTTACATAAAAAATGAGACATCATATCACGTAGTAGGGTGATATGGTGTCTCTTTTTATGAACCTGGAGAGGTTTGAACTCACGATATCCATTCTAAAAAATTTTATAAATATATAACATAAAGCTAGTTGTAACAGGGGAGGTACTGTATTCTATGTTTTCTTAGGCAGATCCTGTAATGTAGAAAAGTAAAATTTTTAGACCAGATTTTAATTAGTTTTCTTTCAGTTTTAATGAGGAGGTGTACGAAGATGTTGTGACTATGCCTGCTGAATACTATTAATTGTGAAGTTAAATAAGACAACAATTTATTAGAGGAAGATTAGCTAGTTTAATTATAAGATTTAGGTGTTTAACGGGGTTACTAATTAATTTCAGTTCTCCCATGAAAAATTAAAGAAAAAGTATTGATGAACAAATTCGTGTTTTCAGTGAATGTGAGGACTTCTCTAAATAAAGGTGGTCAACACTATGTAAATAATTAGGAGTGCTAAAATATGCAAAATTGCATATTAATTATTTTAAATCTTATGCTAACCTTATAATGTGAAATATAACATTTGTTGGTAATGATTCATTTTTGAAGCATAAAAAATGAGATATTACAGTGAATTGTGTGCCATCGTCCTATATTATAAACGATAATAACGAAAGCTATTTGAAGCCCTTTGAGGGAAATAAGTTATTAAAGAAGATACCATATAGAAGATTTGTCGGAATTTCAGATGTTACAAATGTCATCTTATTTTTAATGTCTGATAAAAGTGATGCCATTAGAGGGCAAAATATTGTGGTTGACTATGGATATACAATTTTATAAATAAATCATCTTGGGAATTAAGGTTGTGGATAATGAGTTTACTAATTAAAGATTTAACAAAGAAATTTGACGAGCATGTTGCAGTGAATAATTTGAATATCGAGATACCGAAAGGTGAAATATTTGGATTCTTGGGCGGGAATGGAGCAGGTAAAACGACTACATTTCGAATGATACTTGGACTTTTATCGAAATCAAGCGGAACCATTTCATGGAATGGTAAACCTATAAATTATGATGTTACAGATAAGATTGGGTATTTACCAGAAGAACGTGGTCTTTATGCGAAAATGACTGTCAAAGAACAAGTTAACTTTTTTGCAAAATTAAAGAATATGAAAAGTAAAGATGCAGAAAAAGAACTGCACTATTGGCTGGAGCGTTTTAATATAACTGAGTATCTGAACAAAAAGGTAGGAGAACTTTCAAAAGGGAATCAACAAAAAATTCAGCTGATAACAGCGATTATACATAAGCCTGAACTTTTAATTTTAGATGAACCATTTAGTGGTTTAGATCCAGTAAATGTTGAAATGTTAAAAGAAGCTGTTCTTGATATGCAAAAACAAGGGTCGTCGATTCTTTTTAGTTCACATCGTATGGAACATGTGGAAGAATTATGCCAACACATTTGTATCATGCACAAAGGAGTACCTGTTGTTCAAGGAGACATTGCCAAAATTAAAAGTGACTTTGGTAAAAAGAATGTTGTAATCGTTGGCGATCATGACTTTGATCATTTGAAAGAAATAAAAGGTGTAGAAAGTATGAAGAAACGTAAGAATGCAGTTACTCTTAAAATTTCATATGAAGAAGTTTCGCATGTTTTATTTAAAGAGATAACGAAATTAGGGTATGTTAAAAAGTTCGCAGTGGAAGAGCCTACACTAAATGACATCTTTATTGAGAAAGTAGGTGCACAGCATGAGTAGTTTCTGGACGATTTTTATACAAAACTATAAATATAAGGTGATAGCTAAATCATATATTGCTATTACAATCATAATTTCTATGTTAATTATAGGACTGATGAACTTTGACAAAATTTATAACTATTTTGTAGGTAACGAGGAAGAGCAAGTTGTCATTGTTACAGAGAAAGAAGAATTATATACAACTATTCATCAAGTGTTTAAAAATGTCGATAGTAAGATGCATGTTAAACATAGTACGGATAAACAAAAAGCAGAATCGGGCGTTAAAAATGGTGATTATTCATATGCTATCGTTGTAGAGGAATTGGAAAATAAACAACTAAAGGCTACGTATATAACTGAGACAGATGTAAATCAGCAAGATGTTAGCAAGGTTCAAACGATTTTATCTCAAATACAATCTTCTAATTTCGCTCAGCAATTGAATCTATCGCAAGATGAATTAAAGGTGTTAACGACGCCAGTAGAAATTCATACCAAAACTGTTTCAGATAAGGTTAAAGATGGAGAACATACAGAGGGTGTAGGAATTTTAATTAATACCTTTATCATGCTAAATTATTTTATGATATTATTGTATGCTGCGCAATTAGCTACAGATGTTGCAACAGAGAAATCTTCTCGTGTAATGGAGTTAGTTGTTTCAAGCATATCACCTACAAAACATTTATATGCAAAGCTCTTTTCAACATTATTGGCGGGTATTACGCAAATCATAACTTGGGGCTTGATCGCAACTATTGGGTATAAAATAGCAATTAATGAATCAAAAAATGATATTTTAAATAGTATTGATTTAAATTCTGTTGCTCCTACTCTAGTGGCTTATGGGATTCTATTCTTTACATTAGGATTCTTATTATATGGCTCATTATCTTGTCTACTCGGCTCTATTATTAGTCGTATAGAGGAATCTTCTCAAGCTGTTATGCCACTGATGTTTATGTTAATTGCTGCTTTGTATATCGCACTTTATGGAATGTCAAATCCAAGCAGCACGGTTGTTACCGTTACTAGTTATATACCTTTCTTTACTCCTATTGTTATGCTCGTACGAATTGGATTCCTCAATATTCCAGTATGGGAGATTGCGCTTACATTAGCGATTCTATTAGCAACAATATGTATGATGATTGGTTTAACGAGCCGTGTTTACCGCGGCGGCGTATTATTATATGGTAAAGGTGCATTTAGTAATATAAAGAAAGCAATCAAGTTAGGGAAGAAATAAGATTAGCTCATTCATTTTTGAGACTTATATTTACAAAGAACTACATGGTTAATCTATGTAGTTCTTTATTTTTTGTAAAATGTATATAAATAAATATAAAATAATGTGTTGTCAATTTAGAAAGCGTTGATAATTTAAAAAACCTTATGTTGTAAACGATAGAAAAAGAAGAAGTAGGATCATAAACACATATGCACCATTAGGTAAATACGTGGAATTTATAAAATAGGTAGGGACTGTTTCGTTCCCTACCTATCTATCTATTTCAGAATATCGATATTCAATTTTATATATAAAAAAATAAGCTCCGAAAAGCTTATTTTTTCATGATTATTCTCCTCTTCCTGTAACTGTCATTCCTGCTGTGTAAATTGTATCTACAGAACCATCAGCACTTACAATTTCAACTTTGTAACGGTATGTTCCATTATCTCCAATATCTTCGCCATATCCTGTGAAAGTAGAAATTTCATCATTACTTCCAGCTGGAACCCATTGATTTTTCCAATTGAAGAAAGTATCATATTCTCCCCAGCTATCTCCATATTTCTTTTCGATGCTGACATTGTAATGAATATCCTCAGTTCGGTCATTTGTAATTCTTGCAATTACGTTTTGCCCAAATCGGTATTCCGTAGCGTGTACTTGAACTGTAACACCATTCATCGTTTCGCTAGGACCACAGATATAACGACAGAACTCGCTTGCTCCGTCAGCATGTGCTTTAGGTGTATCAATGTTCATAACCGTGAAACCGCCCAAAGCTAAAGCTCCTGTTAATAATACTTTACCAAATGTTTTCACTTGAAATTCCCCCTAAGTATATTCTCAATTCGTTCAATAGATATCACATTAAGTAGTTTTATAACATTAATCTAATCGAACGCTTTTTTTCCTCGAGTGTATTCGCTATTAATCTTTTATTGTGTAGTAATCTAATACCTACATAAAATTCCATAGTGTTGATTCCATATAGGTATCATGATTTACATAGAATAAATCTGTTAATACGTTTTGGTTATTTACTTATCCCACCTTCATTTTACCTTTTATTGGTAAAATGTTATTTTTATTATATACTACTATTATTTATTTACAAGAGAAAATAATCCTGTATGCAAAAGTGCATGATAAAGTCTCATTAACATTTTCTTTAATTTTTTGATGATACGATTTTTTAACATCTTTAATTATAGAATTGTACCTTCATTCCATATCCTTTAACCATCCTTCACGTAGAAATATACTCGTGTTGATTTGTCCCGTTTTCAATAGCGCATTCATACGAGCCCTTGAAATCCCCAATATTTCAGTCACTTTCGAAGTCAATAAAATTTCTGTTTTGGCAAATTCCCTTTTATCGAATGGTTGCATTATATATACGTCGGTCATAGCAATTGCTCCTTATAAAAAAATGGGCCTATGTTAAACATAGACCGTTGTATACCATTGTGCTTAGTAAGCGCTTGGGTTACCTCGTAAGATAGTTTCAATTCGCTCAGCGGATTGAAAATCAAACAATTTTATTACAAGCAGTAAATCACAGCATCTCGTTTCCTTGAGAATTTCCGCTACCAAACTTGCATCTTCTAACAGCCCCATTTCTACATAGCGCTCCATTGTTCTGATTCCTATTTCTGTATCTTGATGCACGTAAATATGGCCATCAAAGCATACACATTCATTTTTTAATCAATAAACCCAGTCATAAATAAAATTTGTTGTAATATCGGTCATATAGAATATTTGAGCATTTTCTGTTCCATGAAATGCTTTTATACTATTAAACATAAGAAGGAATTGATTCAATGATTTTGGGGCGTGAATTCTGTTTTACTTTACTATCAATAAATCTTTCGAATACGCGTTCAACAGAATATTCTTTTGAAATTTTGCTAGTTTTCCGTTTGTGGGGTTGTCGTTTTTTTACGATTTCTTTTTCTGTGAAGTATGTTAAAGACATAAAAAAAACTCCTTCATTCTCATTTAGAGTTAAAGGAGGAGTTTCGATCAAAACTTGAGCGGTACTCACCGTTAGTTTTGCTCAAAATATGAAATTATCAACAGTTGATACAAAAGGATATGACCCCGGAGAGGCTCGAACTCACGACCTCCACCCTGTCAAGGTTTGGAAGTTGGGGGTTTATGTATATCAAGTATTTTTATTACGTTTTTAACGAAAAAACCACTTCACATGAATTATTTACTAATTTTATTATAAAAGGGTCATTTATTGTTGTAAAGTGGCTAAACCTTCAAGGAATGTCTTTTTTCATAATTCTATTCGCCATATACACATTCTTTGGTGATAAAGAACCTTAATTTTAAAAAACTTTTTGAAAGATTGCTTTTCTACCTGTAATGCCCTATGGTTTCAAAGATATTATAATAGAGGAAGCTTTAAATAGTTTCCTACGGATAATGATAGTTGAATTGATCTCCTATTAACTAAGGTGTGTCGTATGACATGCCTTTTTTTATTTATATGAAGTTCCCAAAAAAAGAAGGTGAATAACTTGGAATACAAACAGGACTTTGACCATCGTTTTATTAAACCTGTCAGGCAGTTGAGAAATCAGACTCAATCAGATTTTGAACAGGTCATGGGCGTTGATAGAAGTACCATCGGAAAACTAGAACGAGGTGAAATAGAGTTCACACCGCTGTATCACAGCAAATTTAAGGACGCTATTAAACGATTACGAGTTTCTAACGTTGAGTTAGCCAGTGTTCGCAGAATCTTAGAAATGAAGGCTTCAAGAGGCTACAAATAATATCTACTATTGGAGGAATGGGAAATGGAAGTAAAAGATTTATTCGTTGAAACAAAACAAGTTATAGCTGAGTACAAGGCAAAAGCTGAGGTACTGGACAAGGAAGAACAGGAACTACAAATGGAACTAGCAGTCATGCAAGAGGAAATGACAGCGATTCTACTGGATCAGGAAAATGCGAACTTGTCAGAACGTATTTATTTAAAAGCACAAGCAAAGGGAATCAATTCAAAATTAGAAATCATTCATTCTATGATGGAAGAACTGGACGGAAAAAGATCAGCGTTGAAACGTGCTTATGTTCCAGTATTTCAAGATGTATTGAGAAAAGACCGAACTACTTCTTATGAGTATGACGTGACAGAACTTGCTATCCGTCACCGCTATGAATTGTTAACTGAGGTAGCTGAAATGGGGAAACAGTTCAAAAAACAATACCATGAAATTGCACCTGATATTTATGAAGTGTTTGAAGATACAAAAGTTAAAGAAGAGTTTCCACGTTTGGAACACTCATTCAATCAAGAACAATACCAGCCATTCTTTACATGGTTTGAGACATCTGTTGTTTCTAAGAATGAAATGTTTTCCGCTACTCGTGGGAATTTACCAGAACACTTAAAACAACCAAAGGACGTGGAATAAATGAACTTAACTAGCATTGTAAAACAAGACGTACTAGCGGAACTGAGGAAGGGTAACACAGAAGTATTAAAAGGCTTACCACCAGTATTGGCAATGCAGTATGGATTGGCATTGCAAAATGAAGCTGGTCACTACATTGAAAAATCACCTGTCAATGATAGCGAATTATCAAAGGCCATGATTAACCAATTACAAGACAGTGGTGTCAAAGAACGCCTTATCAAAGAAATTGAAGCGGAAGAAAAGGCACACGCTGACAAGATAGCATTAGCAAAAGAGATTACAAAAGAGGTCACTGGTGAATAGCTGGTGATCTTTTCTGTTTTAAAGGAGATATGGAGAAATGGAAGCAAAGGATTGTTGCAACTTAGTTAAAGAATTTAACGGGGAAAGTAATTGGTGTGTATTAAAAGACGCCCACTGTCCGTTATTAGTTAAACATGAACGCTACAACTTTGATAAAGAAGAGATTAAGTGCGACTACTTAAATTTATTAAATGGCATTGATTCTAAACATGGCGTAGTCAAAGAGGTTTTAGTTTCCTCAAAAGAATGCAATGGCTGTAAAAGGATATTCAAAACTAGTAATTTGCGATTGAGATATTGTTCTGACATATGTAGAGAGTCAGCTAGACGAAAAACAGAAAGGAACAGTAGAATACGCAACAGTTTAGCAAAATGAGGGCTTGGTATAAAGGCATTCTCAGGCCAAAAAATGAGGGTCGGGTATATTCCTATTCAGACCTCAAAAATACTACTTAAACTGTTGCTTAATCAACTATGAAAAGAGGAACTATTATGGATAAATTAGAATATGAAGCAAGATTAAATAAGGATTATGGTGGTACTATAACGCCTGTAACACGCTACACTAACCAACATGCTACAATGCTATTCCACTGTGATAAGTGCGGTGCTGATTTTTATAACAAGGCTAGATATATGATAGGGAAAGACCATCAAAAACATATTTGTACTATGCCTTATGGAGATAGTTTTGGTACTAGGTTACAGCATGCTAGTAGTAGTAAAATGGTCTCTCACAAACGTAGAAAGAAGGAATCCCCTAATAAAATAGCAAAAAGACTATATCAAATGATTATAGAGGACTACACACCTAAACAAATAGCACAAGAATTACAAGTTAACCCAAATATAATTAAAGATCACTTTAAAGCTGAGGGACTAATTTAATTGTCCCTTTTGCTTTTGCCATTCCTTTGCTATGCTTCGATTCTCCTTTATTTCTTCTAATCCCTTATGCACGTCAGCAAAGCCCTGTTCGAATGTCGCTTGTATCCCTTTATGTACATTCTTCAAATCGCCCAACTTACTTTCTACTGAGGTGGAGGTTTCCTTACCACTTAACTCATCTAAATCTTCGCCTATGCTATTCACTTTCTTTTCCATTTCACATACCTTCGCATATATCTGTTCCAGTAACTTCTTCTCATTTTCTGTCATGGCAGCACGACCCCCTAAAATATTTTGAAAACCACCCCAAAATTATATTTTTAAGAAGCGGTCATTCGATTATAGCAAATATCTTAACCACCCCCTTCCATCCATACAGCTTAATGACTTGCAGTTGACCACTTTCTACAATATTTACCTCGTCACTATTACTATCCTTCCCCGCACAATAAAAAGAGAGTATTGAGTGATCTCAATACTCTTTTCATGGTTATTGTTCTAATCCATTAGAATACAAAGTAATATGAACATTTAAGGGATTAAGATAGGAGATTTCTACTCCCTCAACCAAGTTTTCATTTTCAAGTTCCTTGATAATTTCTTTTGCAGCCTTTTTAACATCTATTACATAATTAAAAATTTGGGCAACCCCCATTCCCATTCCTCCACCATCACAATGGCCGTTCCCAGTCCAAAATAAACATCCATCAATTATATCTTGCATGGAATGTCTTTTTTTTAGTGTTTCTTCGATTTTATCTTTTTTATAGTTATATTCCACTAAAAGATCAATTAGGTCATGTTCTTCTATATATCGAAACCCTTCTTTAATCTTTTGATTAACTAATTCATCTATTGATTCATTCGCTTTTCCAGGTAACTCCAACTGCATTTCTCTGGTTTCGCCTATATCGCCAACAGAACCAGAATGAACTTTTAATGTCATTCCATCTTTCCAAATGTACCAATATAAAAATCCATTACCAACCTTCTTAATCAATTTAGTTAATAGATCTCTTTTCAATGTTATCCCTCCAATTGAATTTATTAGGACGTCCTAATACTAATATCCCCCCGCCAGCGTCTTTAATACTTATTTTTATATAATTAAAAGTTAGTAGATTACACGAGATAATACGAGATTACACGAGGTTTCACTGGATTACACTGACATGCACAGGTTAACACTGATAAACATAAAAATTATTGTATAAAACTTGCTTTGATTTTTTTTTTCTAAAAAAGTAATTTAAAAATTTTAGTAGAACCCTAATCTTCCGCACTAAAAGTTTAACTTGTTGTAGGTATGGGAAGATGAATTCCATTTAATACCATATAGATTCCGCAAACCATAGCATATATTTTCCAGACGGCAGACCGACCATATATACACCCCCTGCCCCCTATGGTGGGGGTATATATATAGAAATAATCAGTGCGTCACAACGTCACCGCATATTGTCCTCGCCTCGTGTCGTGCTTGCATTGTTCTTGCTGGTTCTCCTACTGTATGTAGTACGCCCAGTACTGGTATTATACAGTCCTTACATATTCATGTTCTAGCAATACGTTTTTGATTGGCACTACTGATTAAGGTTTATGATTTGTCACTGCGTACTGTCAGTGAGTTAATCACTTGTGTTAGTTAACGCTTCTCCTTAATTGATTACAATAGGTGTTTTTTCTACACCTAACACCTTGTATTTTTAGTGATTTATCTATCCTATGATATGGCTGGTTTGTGGTAATATGGAAATAACTACTTTTATAAGGGCGGTATATCAATTGATACATAAACAAATTTTTAATCGAAAACTGTTAAATGAACGATTGGAAAATTTTAAATTAGATCAGATTCCAAACTTCGATGAAAAACTAAAAATATTGACTAATTGGAAACACAGTTTAGAAGACACTGAATTTAAGAAAACTAAAGAAGAATCCTTACAAGGGAGTTTTCTAATTGACTTTTTTAGAAATGTATTAGGATATCAAGATCAAATTGGAAATGATGAGTGGAATTTAATACAGGAAAGTAAATCTTCAACAGATAGTAGCAAAGCTGACGGAGTTTTAGGCTACTTTTCACGTAATAAGCATGATGTACAAGTAATCATTGAATTAAAGGATGCAAAAACACATCTTGACAGTAAACAACGTGGGAGGAAAAATCAGCAAACGCCGGTTGAACAAGCTTTTTCTTATGCTTCTAAACAAGGTAAGAATTGTAAGTGGGTTATTGTTTCTAACTTTAAAGAAATTAGGTTTTATAGAAGTTCGACACAATCCGAGTATGAACGATTCGACATAATTGAATTAACAGACGCAGAAGAGTTCAAACGCTTTTACTATTTACTATGTAAAGAACATCTTATCGATTCAGAAAAAGATTCTAAAACAGATAAGTTTTATGATACAAATGACGCTGAAAAGGAAGAAATTAGCGACAAGTTTTATAAAGAATATAAACAGACTCGTTTAAATGTATTTGAACACTTAAAGACTCATAATCCTCTTGTAGATGAATTAGTCTTATTTGAAAAGACCCAAAAATTGATGGATAGATTTATCTTTGTATGCTTTTGTGAAGACACAGGACTTCTCCCTGAAAATACGTTTAGACGTGTAATTGAAGCTGCAAAATTATCTTATGTAGTAACTGATACACCAATTTGGGAACAATTAAAAAATCTCTTTTTGTCGATAGACAAAGGAAATGAACGAAACAACATCAATAAATTCAATGGCGGTCTATTTAAATATGACGGAGTTCTTGACTCTCTTAACATTCAAGATTCAATCTTTATAGAGTTCACACGAATTTCAAACAATAATTTTAACAGTGATTTAGATGTAAACATTTTAGGTCACATTTTTGAACAGTCTATAACTGATATAGAAGAAATGAAACAAGAGATACGTGGTGAAAAGATTGGCAGGAATGGAAAACGTAAAAAAGATGGTATCTTTTACACTCCTGAGTATATAACTAGATTTATAGTAGAAGATGCTATCGGAGGTTGGCTATCAGCTAAAAGAAAAGAGTTAGGTGAAGCAAATTTACCTGAACTTATTGATATTGATGAATGGTATAACACAAAATTGAAAGAAAGGGAAGCTGAACATGATAGAAAGCTAGATGCTATCGAAAAAAGAAAATTAAAAAGTTCAGCAAAGTCTGTTCGTACCGCTGCTGAAAATAAATGGTTAAATTTTTGGTTGGCGTATAGAGATGTACTCTCAAATATTAAAGTTTTAGACCCAGCTTGTGGTTCTGGTGCTTTTTTGAACCAAGCTTTTGATTATTTGTACAAGGAAGGCATGATTGTAAACGAGGCAATTACGGGATTAGGACAATTAACTCTGTTTGATCTAAATAAGCACATCTTAAAAAATAATTTGTTTGGAGTAGATCTAAACAAGGAATCGGTAGAAATCACAAAGCTTTCTCTTTGGCTGAAAACTGCAAATGCAACAGATGAATTGACTACACTCGATAAAAACATTCAATGTGGTAACAGTTTAATAGACAATGCAAGTCCCGCATTAAAACCTTTTGATTGGTCAGAATCTTTTAAAGACATTATGGACAATGGAGGTTTTGATGTCATTATTGGAAACCCGCCTTATGTACGTAATGAATTTATTGGTCAATACAAACCTTTTTTAGAAAAGAATTATACAGTTTTTAGTGGTAGTGCTGATTTATATACTTACTTTCTAGAAAAAAGTCTAAACTTACTTAAAGAAAAAGAAGGACGGTTGTCACTTATTTTTCCTAATAAGTTTATGAAAGCTAGATATGGAAAGCCTTTAAGAGGCTTCTTGCTTAATTATCAAATACTTAAACTTATTGACTTTGGAGATTTGCCTATATTCCAAGATGCTGTCACCTATCCTTTAATCTTATCTATGAAAAAAGCCTCTCCAAAAAAAGCATATGATATTAAAGCATGTGATGTAAAAGAAAAAAATGTTACAAATTTGGACGAATACTTAGAAGAAAACTCTTTTCCTATTAAGTCGAATAAATTAGATGACGGTTTTTGGTATATAGGCAATGCAGAGAGTACTTCCATCTTCGAAAAAATAAAAAAGCAAGGGACTTCTCTATCTAAATGGTTAGGTAAGGACATCTACGGTGGAATCAAGACTGGTTATAACACCGCTTATATTATTGATGAAGAAAAGAAAATGGAACTCATCAGTGATGATTCTAAGGCTGCGGATATTATACACCCTTTCACTATGGGTACAGATATTCGACAATATCTAGTTGCAGACAAAGATCGCTTTATTATTTTAGTTGAAAAAGGAATAGATATAAGTAATTATCCTAGTATCTTAAATCATCTTAATCAATATAAAGAACCTCTATCTAATAGAAGTGATATTAAGGGTAAAGGTGAATGGTACGAGTTAAGGGCTTGTTCTTATTATGAAGAATATAAGAAAGTAAAAATCATCTTTCCTGATATTGCACCTATACCACGCTTTTCTCTTGATACAGTAGGTAGGTATGTAGATATGACTGGCTTTTTTATTCCTTCTGACTCAAAATATTTATTAGGATTATTGAACTCAGAACTCCTTTTTTACTATATGTTTGCAACAGGTGCTGCAATCAGAGGTGGATACTTACGATTTAAGCGTCAGTATCTTAATGACTTTCCTGTAAAAACTCCTAAAAGTGCTGAGAAGCTTAGAATCGAAAATTTAGCTAATCAACTACTTGAGTTGCATACATCTTTGTATAACGAACAACAATCCTTCTTAGATTATTTGAAAGAGATGAAAGGACTAGAAAAACCTTCGAAAAAGCTAGATAAATTCTTTGATCTCTCTTATAAAGAATTTATAGGTGAATTAAATAAAAAACAGGTGAAGTTAACCGAAGTAGAAGCCTTTGATTTTAAGCCTGTCTTTGAAAAGAAAAAAGAAAAAATAATTTTAACACAACAACAAATTACAGCTGTACAATGCGAAATAGACAAGGAAGTTTACACTTTATACAATTTGAATGATAATGAGATTGCTATTATTAAAAAACAAATCGCTAACTAACTTTTACTTTCATTTAATATATACCTCTAAAAAGGCAGTTACCTCTTCAACAGGTAATTGCCTTTTGTTATACATCGGTGCCATAACTTAAAAGAATTAACACACATAAGCTTCCTCTGTAATATCGAGGTATCTAAGGGTATCGTAACTTAATGGCATAAATCCATATAGAAAAAATACGGATATGCTAAAGTGTCTATAATAGGTCAAGGTTTAGATGTACACTTGTAAGCACTACAAAATAAAAACTGTGGAAAAATCTACTCTAAAAATTTTACTGGAACTACATCTGATAGATCCCAATTCAATATAGTTTTAAGTCATCTTTCTAAAGGTGACGTCACCTTATTGCGGAACGAACACAATAAGGGAAACTATCGCTAAATAAAATGAAAGTTTTAAAGAGGGGCGTCTGAATAAATTTACAAACAAACACGCCTTACAATTACTTCTAATTGATAGCTGTAAAGAATTTGAAAATTTGAGGGGATTGGTAAAAGGACTTTAATTCGTTGAAAGGAAAAACACCCCCAAGATAGTGTTATTATAAAACTAAATGTAAAAAGGGGGATTCTTAATGCACGCAACTATTGTTCAAAATGCTTACAAGCAAAATGAAGTATTAGATATTGTTAATTCATTAGAAGATTTATGTTCACCTAATGATTCTTATGGTTGGGCTTCAGCAGGCATATATTCATTTTGGGATTATAATACCAAAGAGGTTCTTTATATTGGTCTAGCTGTCGATCTAGCAGAAAGATTCAAGCAACACAATGGTATAATACCTATGCGAGAAAACGGATGTAAATTCATTAAAATCCAAGAATACTTTACTACTAATGAGAAACTAGGATACAGTGTGTTTCTTCAATCACCATTAAGCCAACCTGTCACTAGAAAAAACATTGATACATGGTTTAAACACGACTTATCTCAAGTTTCTACTAGAGATTTCGTTTACGAACAATCAAAAAATGACCTTCGTCAAATTGAAGGGATTTTAATTGAAGCATTCAGGATGCGACATAATAGATTACCTTCATGGAATAGTGTAGGTGGTAGCATTAGTGGACAAAGAAATACTACTGAAGGAAATTATGATATTGTGTATGATTTCTCTCATCAACGTAATTCTCCTTTAGTTTCAAGATCAACTTTAAAAGAACTATCCGAAAATCCTACGTATGAGTTATACGAAAATTTTTTACACGGCATCAGACAATACATGTTATATTCCAGAATATCTTTTGACGAGGCTTTGCCTCATATTCTAAAAATAGACCACTTAAAAATTTTTGAACGTATTATAGAAGAAGATTATCTAAAGAAAAAGTTGTTATACTAAAAGATAGACTTAAATAAATTAGGGGTAAATCCTTACCCCTTTTTATTCTCATCACTTTTTAAACTTGTTTCATTCCACGTTCTTCCCCAACAAAGTGCCCCCAGTCATAAGCCAACTTCAAGATTACAATTTCATCAATTGTAAGTTTACGTTCTAAATAACCCTCAATGTAAGCCTTTGTAGGTGCACTTACACCAACTGGTCTTTTTGAGTCGGAATGGTTATGAAATAGATAATCTAACAATCTAAACCTCTCACTGTTCTCCATGTGTTTCATGTATTTAATCATTTCTTCACAAGTTTTTTGGTCATTGTTATCTTCTTCCTCGTCTCCAAACACCGCTATAGAGTTTAGGTGTCGAATTTCTTCAACTGACTTAGTACCTTCGAAATGCTTTTCTGATAATACCTTTAACAATTCAAGTTTCTCAGTATCGTCCATTTTATACATATTTACTAAAATCTCATCGGCTGTCATTTTCTTAGTCATTACAGCTGTACCTCCTAAAATAATTTAAAATCCCATTGCAAAATAATTTTTTAAGAAACGGTTATTGAATTATAGCAAAAACTTGAACCACCCTCTTCTCCATAATGCTGTACAGTGCATTTAGTAAGGGGATTGTCCATAAAGAAAAAGTTAATCGTCTCAAAATTGTTTATGAATATTCCATTTTATACCATATGGTATTTTCAGACCGTCCTGTATATTCTTCATTTACTAGACCAGCCCATATAGAGAGGTCGCCCCCATAGGGTAGGGGCATTGTAATACAAAAAATAGCGAATCCATATGTACCGCCCAGCGTCCTCGCAAATGTCCTCGTTGATCTCGTTTATTACTTATCTGTTGTTTGTTCTTCTTTCGTTCTTCTTTCATTCGTTCTTTTCTTGCCTGTTGCCCTCACCTCGCCTCGTGTCTTTTGCCATGTCTGTTACTTCTCTTTTCGTTTATCTTACTGGTATCCTTGTCGCTGATAGTAGGGTATATAGTACGCCCAGCTTAGTCCTTAACCTATTATCTTACCAACGTAGTACCGACCAGTATTGGTATTATACAGTCCTTCCTTATCTATGTTCCAGCAATACGTTTTTGATTGACACTTTTGATTGAAAGTAATTGTAGTGTGGCTTTCAGCAAGTGTTTTCACCTGTTCCGTATCATAAACCTTACAATTGTTGACACTCGTAAAGAATGGCTGTATTATAGGATTTACAGAGTATCAAAAAGTCGTATCAAATAGAAATTATAAAAAAGGGGAATTTAACTATGATTTATGGCTACGGACGTGTTAGCACAAATAAACAAGAACTGGATATTCAAATTAAAGCACTAAAAGAAGCAGGTGCTACAAAAATATATAAAGAAAAGATCAGTGGGGCAAAAGCTGACAGAAAAGAACTTAATCAACTATTAGAAGTAATTAAAGCTGGTGACACGCTTGTAGTAACTAAGGCTGACCGTATAGCACGTTCTTTATCACAATTAGAGACAATCGTTACTGAATTAACTAATAGAGGTGTAGCGGTACACATCATCAATATGGGAATGTTTACAGCTGAGACAATGGAGAATCCTATGACAAAACTATTATTCAATGTATTAGGTGCATTTGCTGAATTTGAACGTTCTATGATACTTGAGAGAACTCAAGAAGGCATTAAGGACGCAAGAGAGAAAGGCGTGAAGTTTGGTAGAAAGTCCAAAACTCATAAAATTGAAGGTGCTTTATTACATGCTATTAAAGAAGTTGAAGCTGGTAACATATCACAGCCTGAGGGTGCTGAATTTGCTGGGTGTAGCGTGGCAACATTTAAAAGAAGGCTGAAAGAATACCGAGAAGAACAAGGGGCTAACTAATAGCCTCTTTTATTTGTGCAGAAAAAATAATTTTGAGGCGACTGTATAAAGAGGGAGTGGAAGCGAAAAAAGTGACAATTGCATAGAAAAGCACAACTAATCCATTTTTATGAATGTAGTCGTACCAAGGGCTGAACACTACTTTTCAACATTTCACTGATTGTGCATCCCATAACTGAATTCACACATAAGATTCATGAAATTACGATATATAATACCCCCCCTCAGAAATAATCTGAGAGGGTTAATATACTATTAAGATTATGCTAGTCACTATTTAGCTAGTTTCATAAACTCGTCACTGTGGCTATCCTTGTATTTCATAAACAAGCCATAACAATCTTTTCGACTCTTACCATTTACAATACTTCTAATAGTTGCCTTAGTGACAGGGAACATTGTTTCTAACTGGTAAGGCTGATAACCTTTCACCTTGTTTAGATACAGTATTTTATATACGTCCTTATCTGTCAATTTTACGTTGTTAAATCCAATATCATTCATAAACACCTTTCCTTTCCAAATAATTTAGCCTTTTAATTCGCTTTTCTTATTCAATTATCATAATCTTCTTCATGTGGATTCTCATCAATTGGTTCTAGGTCTATAATTAAACGCTTAACAATTCCTTTTTCATCTGTTTCACCAAGTACAGAAAACCAACCTCCATTACTTTCTGTCTTTATTTGTAGTCCTAAAATATCACAGTCCCCTAATCGAATAGTTTCTGTATCTGTAGCAAACTCCCCTAAATAAATAGTGCCATTCTTAACGTTTGTTTTCATTGTTAGTACCTCCAAGTATTTTTTTGGGGCTTGAATCAGCCCTTACATATAGGTACTTGCAATTTCATTTCATAATAGGACATCAGATTGATAATTTTTTTATAAGATCAATATCATAAGGGGTTTTTGTGTGAAAAGATCATGTTGTGGATTAACCTAACTAATACAAGTTCTTTTATAATTGAAGTTCTTCTAAAACTAAACACTTCATCCTTTGCTGATACCCAGTACTATCTATCATAAAGAACTTCGAATGGTGATTATAAAATACAAAAGGATAGGCGATTATGCCCATCCTCGTCTTTTCTTATATTCTTGGTCAACTTCTTCTATACATTCCTTCGAACAGAACATTGAACCTGTCGGGCTATATTCGTCACAGTAAATCCAAATATAATATCCACCACCCTCAGGTTCTTTAGGAACATATATAACTTTGTCGCAATGTCTACAGCGATAGTGCCAATGCCCTTTGTATTTCTTCTTATATGGATTGTAAGAATATCGTTCTAGTTCCAAGCCATTTCCTCCTATACTTATATCATGTTATTGATTTTTTATTCTACCTCGGCTACGCCTCGTGTTCGGGCAAAGAATGCCCTCACCACTATTTCTAGAAATAATACTATTCTATATAGCTATTAAAGTATGCCCTGAATAATCACGAAGAGGGGTAGCTTAGGCTATCCCTTGTAGTGTTATTCGGGATTGTCTTTTAATACTTATAATATTTTTATATCTTTCTTATAAGGAAATATTCAAGAAACCCAGTGTTATCAAGGGTTACAGCGTTTCTTTACTAAGCAATAAAAGTAGAGAAAGTAATTAAATTTCATTATTGAGATACTGTTCCAACAACGTTCTCATTCGCTTAGATGGAATAAAAACATCTATTGACTTTCCTGTACGAATACGACTGCGGAAAAGCCATTGAAGTAGTTCTGATAATGCAAATAAATCACCATTAAGTTGTACCCCTCGCTTATTAAAAAAGTGTTTTATCAAAGGATTTGTATAAATGTTAGCTAAATAGATACATGTCCTTTTATGTTGGAATTGGTTTGTAGCACGTGCATTTACACTTACAAAGTGTTCTTTCAACCCCATAGGTGCTAGGCTATCTTTAAACTCTTTAAAAGTAGTCCACATGACCTCATTTGTAGGTACATTACATTTATTACGGTAGAAGTTATAAGCGTTATCTCTAATGACTTTCTTTGTATCCTTATTTTTAGTTTTCTTTTTTAAATCAGACACACTAAAATAATTATGCTTATTTCCCATCTTGTTCATATCCTTTTTATCTTTAAGTGAAAGATAATAAATGTTAATCAGTTCCTTCAAATGTGAACGGTCTTCATTTTTAAAAGACACATATGGTGCTAACTTATAGTTACTACCTTCCTTTACAACTGATTTATAGACATACTCTTGACCGAATAAATCAAAATAAGCACGTTGAATCTGTCCATCAAACATATAGGTCAGAATAAAAACTTCCTCAAAACGCTTAAATATTTCCACAGGGAAGATCCAATATACTGCACTCGGTTCATTTGCTTTGTCTTCATACATCATTAAGTTCCCTGAATAAGCTAGGTTCCTCAATTTTTCAAAGTACCCTTTTCTATAATCAAGTTGCTTCCAGTGAACAACACCGTTTTGATCTACTCCAATTACCTCGTTTTCTGTTAGCATTTTTAAGTCATCTTTTGAAACATCTACTTGTTCAATAACATCCATAACTTCATCTAGGATTAGCGTGTAATTCTCCATGTCTAACAAATCAATGACTTCACTATTTATATTTCTAAAAAGTGAATGTGTAGAAACAATGTTTTTACCTTCTGAGATGAGACGTTTTATATCTTCTAGCTTTGTTTCTCCTTTACAATCAGCTTGTGGTTGGTGAAAGTTACGATTAACAGAAGTAATTATTCGTTCTACCTCATTTATAAAGGGGGTAATGTAAATAAATTTTTGATACGCTGGTGCGTTCTTCATGAACTGTATTGCCCAACTAGTTTTACCACTACCCATAATTGAATCAATAATGTTAATTTTTGTTTGTACTGGACGTTTTAATAACATACCTAAACTCCTTTTCCTCTATAGTTCTGTAAGATTCGTCTTACATATACTTACTTGCAGGAAAAGAATAAAATAGGACAAATAAATTTGATTAGTGGTTACTTCCTTCTACAAATATCCATATTTAGTGGTAATTAAAATGATTTGAATCTCTTGACTTTAGGTTTTCCTTTTCGCTGAATTAACTAGATTTGTCTAGGAAATATTGGACAGAAGAATGACTACCTTTATAACACTTCAGAAAACAAAGTGCTATAAAAGTAGACGTTCTTTAATACTGAATTGAACTGAGTTTGCTGAGGTTTCCATCGTATCACCTTGTTTGAACGCTAGATTTTCATCTGCAACGAACTTTTAACATGTCATGCTTGTCCAACATGCTGAAAAAACTTAGGGAAGGAATTTTACTACTGACATAACCTTAATTACTCGTAACCTAATATAATCTTTCTTATTCGTTGCTACCTGTACCGTAGTACACCAAGCAACCAGCCGAACCGTTAATGGTCGTTCTCACCTAGACTTCTAACAACGTAAACAAGGAAACGTTATCTGTTAGGACGCTTAATTTTATGACATTGGCTTAGCTAACCTGTTCAAGTGTTTATCGTGGTGTTAGGTCATTCCCACGTTCGGAAATTGCTGTACACTAGCTAAAAAAGACAATAGGGAACTAGACCTCTTGCATTATATTTTTGAAAAATTTATAATGGAGGTGCTGAATGTACGGAATTTCCGTTATTTAGTTTTGAATTTGAATTTTGGTCACCTATTGCCGTAGGTGGCTTTTTTCCTATTTATATATCTATCGTATTTAAAGGATTAAACTTGTCGTTTTGTTCTTTTAAGTCATTTCCCCACATAGCTGCGTATCTTTCAGTTACTACTATGGACGAATGTCTCATTAACCTTTGAACCGCAAATGTACTCATTCCCGATTGGATACAGCGTTGACAGAATGTATGTCTAAATGTATGACTGGAAAGACGTACATCTTTAAAATTCATAATCTTAGCTAGACGTTTAAAGACGTTTTGTACTGCATTAGGAGTTAGTTGTTTATTAGTACGGTTTGAAAAAACGTATTCTGAAAGTCCTTTTTCTACAAAAATCTGTTCGCAAAATGTTTTGTATGTCGCTAACTCCATAATTACCTTATCGGCAACAGGAATAGATTCTCTTTTACGACTTTTCCCAAATACAGATAAAGTTTGATATTTGAAGTCAATATCAGTCCACTTTAGGGAACATAATTCAGATTGTCTCAACCCTGTACCAAGTAAAACAACGATAATGGAATAGTCACGATATGCGTAAAAGGTTTTTTCACGCTGTTTAATCCTTCTATAGTAGTTAAGCATTTGTTTAATGTGATAATCAGTAAATACATCAATACGTACATCTTCTCGTGCTTTCTGTATTTTCTTAGCAGGATTATTCTTAATGACTTCACATTCAATCATATAATTAAGAAAAGCACGAATACGTTGCAACTTAGAGTTTGTAGTGGTTGCGTTGTTTCCTTTCTTTTGATAATGCAAGATATATCGCTTCATAATACTTGTAGTAATATCCTCGACATTGATAACATCATGTTCTAAACAGAAATTTTCAAACTGTTTCAGAATATCCCGATAGCTTTGTAGCGTTTTCGGTGTAACATTCTTAAACTCTCTATCGTCCAAAAAATCAAGGACAGCAAATTTTAACAACAAAAAACCACCCCGCATTTTTTTGCGAAGTGGTTTTCGTTTAGTCGTACCGGTTTGGTAATGACCATAACATTTTTAATTGTTAAGAAACGTACTCAAACCCTTGATATAACTAACTGTATGACCCCGGAGAGGTTCGAACTCACGACCTCCACCCTGTCAAGGTGGCGCTCTCCCTGCTGAGCTACGGGATCTTCAAAAATGCATATGTAATAGCATCTTTAATAATAATGCTAAAGCAATTATATATAATTAACTGAAATTTTACAATATTTATACAGGAAGTTTTTAAAGATGGATCTTGTACAATCATGCCAGAAGTGAATAAAGGAATAATTAATAAGAAGGAAACTGAATAGAAAGTAGGTTTTAAATGTAGAGGTTATATTATTTACGATATTTATCCAAAGGGTTTTCATCGCTTAAATCAACAAGTAAAGGACATAGGAATAGCAAAGGTAAAGCAGCATTAGCATGATGAAAGGTATCGTTAGAAAGATATTGCCTTCCAAAACAATACGGACAATCTTTTTCAAATGTCATGAGTAACGACCATACATCTTTTATTTTCCACTTCGTCTTACAATATGTACAACGTGCCATAGAGTTCCTCCTCATGTTTAGTTTTTTTAATATATTCCATTTAATTGTACGAAAGCAAAGTGTATTTGATGTGATAAAATGTAAGTTGTGTTGTTTTTATACGGATGTATTTAGTAATGTGTGACAAATTGTATAAGGTGTGATGGCTATGTAGAATAAGAGATTTTCACTTTCAATATTCCAATTGGCCAATATATCCTTTTTACAATTTACTTAAAATCATGTATAACAGAGATACAAGATTATTTTACCCCGCATTAACGGGCAGTAAGATCCCCGCTCAAAATTCAGCGAAAGCAAAGAAGTTAGGTGGGAGATCAACTGCCCGTAAAAGTCCGATTGGTGAAGGCTAATAATCCGTGGGGGATGAAGAAAACCCCCACGGATTAAAGTTTCACTTTATAAATATTCAAGAGTAGAGGGAGAATTATTGTAATGGTAAGAAAAACGTTCAAGATGCGTGTTTCTAGAAATAGAACGATTTCGATTAATGGCTCGATTCTTGATGTAGATGTTACGCATGATGAGTTTTTGCAAGAGCTTGTTGAGTGGGTCGATTCTAAAGGTTGGTCATTTATGGGGATGACGGATGAGATTACGCCTGAGGAAGCAAGTCAGAAGTTAATAGATTCGTTGATTGATGAGAAGGATAAGAAAGAGTAATTCCTTCTTATTTTTATTGTATAATTATGTCCTTTATCGTAAAAGTATGATATAGTAAAAAATAGTGATTTTTCTTCCAATTTAATACAAATTACATATAGATTGGTAGATTCATTTTTTATCTGTAGGAGTAAAGTGAAAAGGGAGAGTCATATGGTAAATTTCAAGAAAATTTTGGTTTTTATTACAGTTATTAGTTTGTTTTTATTGACACCTATGACGTTGTGTGCTGAGACGAATATTGGAGTGAATCCGGGGCAAGTGGCACCACCACCTAAGGAAGGGCCGAATGTTTTTAGTCAGTTTGCAGCTACGATTGATGCGAAAACAGGTGATTTGTTGTATGACAAAAATGCACATCATCGTGCGTATCCAGCTAGTGTGACGAAAGTGTTAACAGCGATTTTGTTAATGGAGCATACGAAGCCAGAGGATCAGTTTACATTTTCGCAATTAGCATTAGATCAAGAGAAGAGTAATTATCAAATTGAGTTTCAACCCGGCGAGACGGTGAATAGAAATACCGCGCTTATGATTTTAATGGTGTTAAGTGCGAATGATGTGTCGTATGCGATTGCGGAGCATATTGGTGGAAGTGTTGAGAATTTTGCTAATATGATGAATGAAAAGGCAAAACAGTTAGGCGCTACAGATAGTCACTTTGTAACACCAAATGGACTGCATGATCCGAACCATTATACGACGCCGTATGATATCGCTATGATTACGAGAGGTGTGCAAAAGTATCCTGAAATTTTGCAAGCGATGAATACGAAAAGAACGACAGTTACTACATCTAGGCAGACGGTGTCTATTTTTAATAAATCTATTTATTTTGAGAACCCATATAGTATCGGCGGTAAGACGGGGTTTACGAATGAGGCACGTAATACGCTCGTTTTATTAAATGAGAAAGATGGAAATCGTATTATAAATGTAGTAATGGCTTCTCAAAGACCTGAAATCTATGAGGATTTAAAGCAGATGGCGGAATATTCTTTTGGGCAATTTACGAAACAAACGGTGCTAGATAAACATAGTTGGCATCAAAAGACAACGTATTTAAATAAAGATATTGATAGCGAACTTGAAAAAAGTGCAGAGCTTATGCTTAAGAAAGATGAAGGGAAAAATGTGAAAACTATTTTTCGGGCCGCTTCATTAGATAAAGACTCTTTGTATCATAAAGGAATCCATCGTGGTGAGGTAGTTGGTGCAGTTGATATCACGAAAAATAATCAAACAATTGCGACGATAAATGTTCTTTCAAAAGAAGATGTTACTTTTGCGATGCCTAAAAAAGATACAATTGAGCCTGAAATAAAAGAGTCAAATGTGAAAGTGATAAGTATTGGTATAGGTGCGATTGTATTAGTTGGAGTCATTTTATATGCTGTGGTGCGCCATAATAGACAAGGAATAAAATCAGAAGAAAAGTAAAAAAAGCATGAGGACTGTGAAGAGATTTTGTCACAGTCTTTTTTATATACGGAAAAGAAGTTTAACTAATAATTGTAAATTTTCTTATTGCAATAACTCAAAGTTCGTTATATCATTTACTTGTGTTCTTGTTAAAGAACGAAAGAAGCATTGCATACTTCAAATAATATAAAACAACGGAGAGGGAGAGAGACGATGAAATTAATTTGGAAGATAATTAGCAACGCGATCTCATTTGTTTTATTTGCATTGATGGTTTTCTTAGCTTTTGTAGTCATTTCTTCAAAAGCGAGCGGTGGGGATCCGACAGTGATGGGATATCAGTTTAAGAGCGTTCTTTCAGGATCGATGGAACCGACGTTTTTAACAGGATCAATCATTGCAATAGAACCAAAGAAAGATGGTTCTAAATATGAAAAAGGTGATGTTATTACCTTTAAAGAGAAAGATCAAAAAATTATCACTCACCGTATTATCGGTGTGAAAGATACAAATGGAAAAGTAATGTATGAAACAAAAGGAGATAACAACAACGGACCAGATTTAGAACCAGTACTTGCAGAAAATGTAGTTGGGAAATATGCAGATATTACAGTTCCGTACGTTGGTTATTTACTGAATTATGCGAATTCAAAAGCGGGAGCAGCATTACTTCTTATTATTCCAGGCGTCTTTTTACTTGGTTATTCCGCGATTTCTATTTTTGGCGCTATTCGTAGCATTGACGGAGAAAAGAAAGATAAAAAAGTAGAACAATCCGTCTAGTTCGTTTGGTTATACTTTCCGTTTAGGAAGTTAACAAATATATATATATATTAAGGGGATATGGACATGACTTTAAAGAAAAAGTTAGGAATGGGTATCACATCAGCAGTACTAGGAGCAGCATTAGTTGGTGGAGGAACATTTGCGTTTTTCAGTGATAAAGAAGTGTCAAACAATACATTTGCGGCTGGTACACTTGATTTAGTATTAAATCCATCAACAGTTGTTAATGTATCGAATTTAAAACCTGGCGATACAATTGAAAAAGAATTTAAACTAGAAAATAAAGGCTCTTTAAATATTAAAAAGGTTCTACTGAAAACAGATTATAATGTAGAAGATGCAAAGAAAGATAATAAAGATGATTTTGGTAAACATATTAAAGTAACATTCTTAAAAAATGTAGATAAGCATGAGACAATTGTGAAACAAACTACATTAGATAAATTGAAAGGTGACACACTTACAGCCGTAGATAATGATTTAGCTGCTTGGTTCTGGGATGAAAAAGGTATTTCTGCAGGTAAATCTGATAAATTCAAAGTGAAATTTGAGTTCGTTGATAATGGAAAAGATCAAAATCAATTCCAAGGCGATAAGTTACAATTAAATTGGACGTTTGATGCACAACAAACAGCAGGTGAAGAAAGATAATAATAAAAAAGGGCTATCATATGGATAGCCCTTTTTCTATTTTTCTAGTATATAGCTATCATTTTATATAGTTCTTTATTATAATAAAGATAATGTTCTGTATAAAGAACGGAATGTTCGATGGGAGAGATTAAGATGCTGAAAAGACCACGTAATTTAAAAAAGATGCTTATATTGCCGTGTATGTGCTCTATTACGTTTTATTTAGGATCTCAAGTTATGACGCATACAGAAGCGGCATTCATTCATGAAACGAAAGTAGAAGCGAGTATTTCTACAGCAATTATATTTCCGAAAACAGTTACTACATTAAAAGAACAGGCTGAGCAACATAAAAAGTTTATTGAGCATGAGTATGGAACAATGAAGGGGAAACTGAAAGTAACTTCTATTGAAGAAATAAAACAGGCAATTTCTGTATGGCAACAAGGTCGTGAGAAAATTGTTTCTGAGAAGGAAGCCTTGCAAAATGTATATACTGAAATAGAAGCTCCTTACAACCAAATACAGGAAGAATTAAAAGTAACTAAAGATGAGTCGATTCAAAAAGTAGCCTTATATGTGAATGAAGGCTTTCAGATTATAAAAGAGAAGCGAGATTATATTGAGAAAGAAGTTAGTTTGAAAGCTATTGATGAGCAAATTCAGGCTCTACAGCAACAATTAAACGTTGCACTTGAAGCGGAAGGACAAAAGAAAGTAGAAGAACAGAAGAAAGTAGAAGAACAAAAGAAAGTAGAAGAACAGAAGAAAGTAGAAGAACAAAAGAAAGTAGAAGAACAGAAGAAAGCAGAAGAACAAAAGAAGGAAGAAGAACAAAAGAAAGTAGAAGAACAGCAAAAGCTAGAAGAGCAGAAGAAAGCAGAGGAACAGAAAAAATAGAAACAGATAAAAGCGGGGTAACTGCTTTAGTGAAACAGCTGGGAAACAAGAATGTGGTGCAAGAGATAACGAGCGAATAAGCAAAACGATTAATGTTTATATGAGTGTGAGGGGACGTTAGCCCTCACCTCTTTGTCTTTCTTTTTTCTTATAATATGAAATGTATTTGCGTGTGAAAAAAGTTATAAATTAGTATAAAGTAGCATATATTATTTTCTGAAAAATCAAAACAATGTTGAGAAATAAAAATAATTGAAAATACTAAAAAATGTTGTTGTATTTACATAAGCTTGTTCGTTATAATGAACTTAAGGTTTTTGAAAAAGAACAAATATTAGCTTCGCTAATATAGTTTTAGTTACACCTCTTATTTTGAAATAAGAGATAAAAATACAAAAAACAGCTAGGGGGAATTGATTGTGAGTCTGAAAAAGAAATTAGGTATGGGAGTTGCATCAGCAGCATTGGGGTTATCTTTAATTGGTGGAGGAACATTTGCATTCTTTAGCGATAAAGAAGTGTCAAATAATACATTTGCAGCTGGGACGTTAGATCTTACATTAAACCCTAAAACGCTTGTAGATATTAAAGATTTAAAACCAGGGGATTCTGTTAAGAAAGAGTTCTTATTAAAGAACGACGGTACGTTAGCAATTAAAGATGTTAAATTAGCGACAAAGTACACTGTTACAGATGCAAAAAAAGATAATGCTGGCGAAGACTTCGGTAAGCATATTAAAGTGAAATTCCTTTGGAACTGGGATAAACAAAGTGAGCCTGTATATGAAACAACTTTAGCAGATTTACAAAATGTGGATCCAGACGTTTTAGCTAAAGACATCTTTGCTCCAGAGTGGGCAGAGAATGGTGGTCTAGCACCGAATTCAGAAGACTATCTATGGGTACAGTTTGAATTCGTAGATGACGGTAAAGATCAAAACAAATTCCAAGGCGATACATTGAACTTAGAATGGACATTCAATGCAAGCCAAACAGAGGGCGAAGAGAAATAATAAATAAAAAAAGCGGGAGATACCCGCTTTTTTTTATAAAGAAAAAAGGAGCGCTAGTCTTATGCGCTCCTTCCTATATATGTTATTTTTGATTTCGCTTCCACTGTGTAAATTCAAGAAATTCACGAAACTGTTCTTTAGAGACACCAGAGTTCATTGCGTCTTTAACGAGCTGTGTCCATTCGGAGTCTAGGCGAGCTTCCTTTTCTGTTTCGTCATGAAGTAAAGTATCAACTGGAATTTGTAGAACTGCTGCGATTTTTTCAAGAAACTGAATGGAAGGGTTTTTTTGTAAATTTCGTTCTATAGAACTAATGTAAGATTTAGCAACACCAGCTTTTTCGGCAAGTTCAGTTAATGAAATACCTTTTTGTAAACGAAGGCGTTTTATACGTTCTCCAATCATGTTTGCGCACCTTTCTATCAATATGTCGTCGTCTTATGATGTCATTATTATAACATAAACTTCGTTAAAAAGAACAAGGCTATTGAGCTTGACTTGATGGCTTCATACGTTGGAAAAAGTGTTCGATATCTTGTAGGGCGATACCAGCATCTAGAGCTTCAAGTATTAAATCAATCCATTCTTGATCCAGTGTGTCCGTCTTATCTTTGTACAATTGTAATTCCTCCCTAATTATCGGTCATAACTGCTGCTACAGAATAAATGATAATAAAACCGAATTTTTTATTTTATGTATCGAATTATCAAATATTGTGTAGGTAAAACAAAGATAAAATCCCCATTAAACTCCCTCGATGGAAATAATTATAAATTGTTCGATAAAAACTTTCAATATTTTCAGAAAACATTGTTGAATTGTGATATATCCGTATACTAACTATGAAATTTTTACAAATATATTAAAAAAATTACATAATATAACTAAATATTGAAAAAATATTGAATTTTTAATAAAATTCAAATTGTAATACATATTATTTATTAGGGGAGGAAATAAGGGATGAACAAGAAACCATTCAAAGTGTTATCATCAATTGCTTTGACAGCTGTATTAGGTCTTTCATTTAGCGCGGGCACTCAGTCTGTGTACGCTGAAACGCCTGGGAATAAAGCAGCTACGAGCCCAGTTGATGACCATTTAATTCCAGAAGAGCGTTTAGCAGATGCATTGAAAAAGCGTGGGGTAATTGATTCGTCAGCTTCAGAGAAAGAAACAAAGAAAGCTGTCGAAAAGTATGTAGAGAACAAAAAGGGTGAAAATCCTGGGAAAGAAGCAACGAATGGGGATCAACTTACGAAAGAAGCATCTGACTTTTTAAAGAAAGTGAAAGATGCGAAAGCAGACACGAAAGAAAAACTAAATCAGCCAGCAACAGGGACACCTGCAGCGACAGGCCCAGTTAAAGGCGGATTAAATGGTAAAGTACCAACTTCTCCAGCAAAACAAAAAGCATATAACGGCGATGTTCGTAAAGATAAGGTACTTGTTTTACTTGTAGAGTACGCTGACTTTAAACATAACAACATTGATAAAGAACCTGGTTATATGTATTCGGAAGACTTTAACAAAGAACACTATGAAAAAATGTTATTCGGTGATGAGCCATTCGCATTAGAGGATGGAAGCAAAATCGAAACGTTTAAACAATATTACGAAGAGCAATCCGGTGGTAGTTACACAGTGGACGGAACAGTTACAAAATGGTTAACAGTTCCTGGTAAAGCTGCTGATTACGGTGCAGATGCTGCTACAGGTCATGATAATAAAGGACCAAAAGGACCACGTGATCTAGTAAAAGATGCATTAAAAGCAGCTGTAGATAGCGGTCTTGATTTATCACAGTTTGATCAGTTCGATCAATACGATGTAAATGGTGATGGAAATCAAAATCAACCGGATGGTTTAATCGATCACTTAATGATTATTCATGCGGGTGTTGGACAAGAAGCTGGCGGTGGTAAATTAGGTGATGATGCAATTTGGTCACATCGCTGGACAGTTGGACCAAAGCCGTTCGCAATTGAAGGTACGCAAGCGAAAGTTCCATATTGGGGCGGAAAGATGGCAGCATTCGACTACACAATTGAACCAGAAGATGGTGCGGTTGGTGTATTCGCGCATGAATATGGTCATGATTTAGGTCTTCCAGATGAGTATGATACAGACTATACGGGTCATGGTGAGCCAATTCAAGCTTGGTCTGTTATGAGTGGCGGTAGCTGGGCTGGTAAAATCGCTGGAACAACGCCAACAAGTTTCTCACCACAAAATAAAGAGTTTTTCCAAAAAACAATCGGTGGTAACTGGGCAAATATCGTAGAAGTAGATTACGAGAAATTAAATAAAGGTATTGGTCTAGCAACATATTTAGACCAAAGTGTTACGAAATCTAACCGACCAGGTATGATTCGTGTTAACTTACCAGATAAAGATGTAAAAACAATTGAGCCAGCATTTGGTAAACAGTATTACTACAGCACAAAAGGTGACAATCTTCACACGAAAATGGAAACACCACTGTTTGATTTAACAAATGCAACGAATGCGAAATTCGATTTCAAATCATTATATGAGATTGAAGCTGAGTATGATTTCCTTGAAGTACACGCTGTAACAGAAGATGGACAACAAACGTTAATTGAAAGACTTGGCGAGAAAGCAAATAGCGGAAATGCAGATTCGACAAATGGAAAATGGATTGATAAATCATATGATTTAAGTCAATTCAAAGGTAAGAAAGTAAAATTAACATTTGAGTACATTACAGATGGTGGTTTAGCATTAAATGGTTTCCTACTTGATAATGCATCATTAACAGTAGATGGTAAAGTTGCATTCTCAGATGATGCAGAAGGTACATCACAATTTAAATTAGATGGTTTCGTTGTTTCTAGCGGAACAGAGAAGAAAAAACATAACTACTATGTAGAGTGGAGAAACCATACTGGATCAGATAGCGCATTGAAATTTGCTCGCGGTCCAGAATATAACTCAGGTATGGTTGTATGGTATGCAGACTCAGCTTACTCAGATAACTGGGTTGGTTTACATCCAGGACACGGTTTCCTTGGTGTAGTTGATTCTCATCCAGAAGCAATTGTAGGAACTTTAAATGGTAAGCCAACAATTGACAGTAGTACACGATTCCAAATCGCTGATGCGGCGTTCTCATTCGACAAAACGCCAGCTTGGCAAGTTGTATCTCCGACGCGTGGAACGTATACGTACAATGGCTTAGCTGGTGTACCGAAGTTTGATGATTCGAAAACGTATATTAATCAACAGATTCCAGATGCAGGACGTATTTTACCGAAGCTTGGTCTTAAGTTTGAAGTAGTAGGACAAGCTGATGATAATTCTGCAGGTGCTGTTCGTTTATACCGTTAATACCGTAAAACTACCGAGAGATTTTCTTTCGGTAGTTTTTTGTGAGCAATGAATTTTATATAAAAGAAAAAATTATATATAATGTAATTTTACGAGTAAAACAGTTCTATATAAATAATGAAAGAATTGGATAAAAATAGTGGGAGAAGGTGAATAGATGAGCATTTCTTCTATTGTAAATAAACAAAAGCAATATTTTTATAATGGATATACGAGAAGTATAGAAACAAGAAAAAATAATTTAAAAAAGCTTTATGATGGGATTCAGCGTTTTGAAGAAGAGATATTTCAAGCATTGAAATTAGATTTAAATAAGTCAGTTCATGAGTCGTTTACAACGGAAGTGGGATATGTATTAAAAGAAATTTCTTTTCAATTGAAACATATGTCATCGTGGAGTAAACCGAAGCGAGTTCGAACAGCATTAACTCATTTCGGATCGAAGGGGAAGGTAGTACCAGAACCGTATGGTGTGACGCTTATTATTGCGCCATGGAACTATCCGTTTCAGTTAGCAATTGCACCTCTAGTAGGGGCGCTGGCAGCTGGGAATACAGTTGTTTTAAAGCCGTCAGAGTTAACGCCTAACGTTTCAAAAGTGCTTACGAGAATGTTAGAGGAATTATTCCAAGAAGAGCTTGTAGCGGTAATAGAAGGCGGTATAGAAGAGAGTACGGCATTGTTAAAGGAAAGGTTTGATTATATTTTCTTTACAGGTAGTGTTGGCGTTGGAAAAGTTGTGATGGAAGCAGCAGCCAAAGAGTTAACGCCGCTTACGTTAGAACTTGGCGGAAAAAGCCCATGTATTGTACATAAAGATGCAAAAATAGATGTGACAGCAAGGCGGATTGTTTGGGGTAAGTTTTTAAATGCAGGGCAGACATGTGTAGCACCGGATTATATGTACGTTCATTCTTCCGTGAAAGAACAGTTAATCGAGGCGTTAAGACATGAAATTACGGAGCAGTATGGAAAAGAGCCACTGAACAATGACAATTACGTAAAAATTGTGAGCGAGCGTCATTTTGAACGATTATGTCGATTCTTACAAGATGGTCAAGTCGTAATTGGCGGGAACTATAAAAAAGATACATTACATATTGAGCCGACAATAGTAACAGATATCACGTGGCAAGATGCTGTTATGGAAGATGAAATTTTTGGTCCGATTTTACCGATTATAGAGTATGACAAAATAGAAGATGTTATTGGCACAATTCAGCAACATCCGAAGCCGTTAGCGCTATATGTATTTTCTGAAAATAAAGAAGTGCAAAAGAAAGTGACGAGTAATATTTCATATGGCGGAGGGTGTATTAATGATGTTGTCTATCATCTTGCAACGCCATATTTACCTTTTGGGGGCGTTGGAAGTAGTGGATTAGGTAGTTATCATGGGGAAGAAAGTTTTCGGACTTTTTCACATTATAAAAGCATTTTAGCCCAATCTACGGCATTCGATATGAAAATTCGTTACTCTTCTACAAAAAGTGCTTTAAAATTCATACGAAAGTTGTTAAAATGATGATGGTGTTTATCAGTAGGCGTAGCCGTATGATAATAGCCCCTTCGCAATGGAAGGGGTTTTTCTGTTCGACATTATGTATCATGAAAAAATGAATCAAACATACTACATAAAGAATAGAAGTGAACGCTTGCTAAATAACCATTTTGTTTGGATCGAAAAAAAAATAGTCTATAAAACATAAATATTTATTCATGAATATAAAAATTAAAATTTAAGGTAGATAGGACGGGAAAATGAAAAAAATTATTAAAGTTGAAGCAGTAGAAAAACATTTTGGAAATCAAGTGATTATCCCACCGCTTTCTTTAGATATTAAAGAAGGAGAGTTTTTAACAATTTTAGGGCCGAGTGGTTGCGGGAAAACGACGTTACTTCGTATGATCGCAGGATTTGAAACTCCAACTAAAGGGAATCTTTTATTAGATGATGAAAAGATTAACGATTTGCCGCCATATAAGCGTCATATGAACTTAGTGTTCCAACATTATGCACTATTCCCGCATATGAATGTGGAGAAAAATATTTGTTTCGGTATGAAAATGCAAAAAGTACCAGCGGCAGAACAGAAAGAACGTGCTGAAGAGGCAATGCGTTTAACGCAGTTACTTGAGTTCCGTAATCGTAAACCTACGAAGCTGTCTGGTGGGCAGCAACAGCGTGTAGCAATTGCGAGAGCGATTGTAAATAACCCACGTGTATTGCTATTGGATGAGCCACTTGGAGCGCTTGACTTTAAGCTAAGAAAAGATTTGCAACGTGAATTGAAAAACTTACAACGCAATTTAGGAATTACGTTCATATACGTAACGCATGATCAAGAAGAAGCGATGAGCATGAGTGACCGTATTGTCGTTATGAATAAAGGACATATTGAACAAATCGGAACACCGAAAGAAATTTATAATAAGCCGAAAACGTTGTTCGTTGCGACATTTATCGGAGAAAATAATATTGTGAAAAACGGGGAAGACTATGTAGCAATTCGCCCTGAAAATGTAAAGGTCCGTTCGGTTGAAGAACCAATTTTAGAAGATTACCATCTTGGACATATTGAAGACATTGAGTTTGTTGGAAATATGGAAAAGCTTTATGTACGTGATGAGAAAACAGCAGAATTATTGATGGCATATCAAACAGCTGAAGAAGCAGCACAGTGGAGCATTGGAGATAATGTATATGTAGGATGGGAGCAAGAGGACGAGGTGACCTTAAATTGAAAAAAGGGAAATTACTCGCACTACCTACAGTCGCGTGGCTGTTAATCTTCTTCTTAGTTCCACTTGTATTCGTATTGGGTTTTGCCTTCATGCAGCGCGGAGCATACGGAACAGTGGAAATGCAATTTACGCTAGATAATATAGTACGTGTGTTTGACCCATTGTATATGGGAACATTATGGGAAACAGTAAAGATTGCTGTTATTACAACAGTACTTTGTTTATTAATTGGTTATCCATTTGCGTATACAATTACAATTGTTGATCGTAAATATCGTTCTATTCTTTTATTATTGGCAACGATACCGTTTTGGATTAACTTCCTTGTTCGTTCATATGCGTGGATTGTTATTTTACGTTCACAAGGTCTTGTGAACACACTGTTATTAAAATTAGGTATTATTAGTGAACCGTTAAATTTATTATATAATACGCCTTCTGTAATACTTGGAATGGTATATTCTTTATTACCATTTATGATTTTACCAGTGTATGCAGCAATTGAGCAGCTGGATAAGCGTAAGCTAGAAGCAGCTTATGATTTAGGTGCAACACCAGTAAAAGCATTTTGGAATGTAACAGTACCAATGACGATGTCAGGAATTGCTACTGGTTCTATTTTAGTATTCGTTTCTTCTATCGGAATGTTTGTTGTATCAGACGTGATGGGTGGATCGAAAGTAGCATTAATCGGAAACGTAATTCAAAACCAATTCTTAGGTGCGCGTGACTGGCCGTTTGGATCTGCGTTATCTATGATTGTTGTTCTATTCTCTGTTCTGTTAATTTACTTATATTATCGTGCAACGAAAGTATATAAATATGATGGGAACGGAGGGGAATAGGCAAAAATGAAAAAGTTTTTAGTTTCTTATTCTTGGTTAATTTTATTGTTCTTGTATTTTCCAATGATGGTTTTAATGGTATATTCCTTCAATGATTCTCGAATTAATGCGGAATGGGAAGGCTTTACATTCCATTGGTATACAGATTTATTTCAAAAACAAGATGTTATTGATGCGTTTGTAAATAGTATGACGATTGCAGTTATAACAACAGTTGTAACAACGATACTTGGTATGTTTTTTGCGATAGCATTACATCGTTACAAATATCGTTTTGAAGGGGCCATTAATGGTCTTGTATATTTACCTATTTTAATTCCTGATATATTAATGGGATTATCTTTACTTATCCTATTTAGTCAATTAGGTATGGAACTTGGACAAACAACAATTATTATCGCACATATTACATTTAGTATTTCATTTGTTGTTGTTATTTTAGCGGCCCGTCTTTCTAGCATGGGACGTGATTTAGAAGAGGCTGCAAATGATTTAGGAGCAACGCCATGGCAAACGTTTCGCCATGTGACGTTTCCGGCAATTGCACCGGGAGTTGTTTCAGCAGCGTTATTAACATTCACATTATCAATTGATGATTTTGTAATTAGTTTCTTCGTATCAGGACCAGGATCAACAACATTGCCATTATACATTTACAGTATGGTTAAGCGCGGAGTATCACCTGAAATTAATGCTCTTTCTACAATTTTAATTGTTGTTATTGTAGGATTAATGGTGCTATCGGAAATCTTCCGTAACAAAGGTGCAGATGGTGAAGAAAACTCTGGAGGACACCTTCCTTTATAATACGAACGATATAAAAAGTACGAGGGGGTAAAAACGATGAAATTAATGAAAAGAATAGCTGGCGCAGCAATTAGCTTTAGCCTTGTTGCTGGTGTACTTGCCGGTTGTGGTGAAAAGAAAGAAGAGTTAAACATTTATAGCTGGGCTGACAATTTTGATGAGCAAGTGCTAAGAGATTTTGAAAAGAAATATAACGTAAAAATTAACTATGATAAGTATGCAAGTAACGAAGAAATGCTTGCGAAATTACAAGCTGGTGGCGCAAAGTATGACTTAATTCAGCCGTCTGATTACATGGTTAAGACAATGGCGAAAATGGATTTATTAGCGCCGTTAGATAAGAAGAATATCCCGAACATCGAAAATATGATTTCTAATTTCAAAACGCCAGCATTTGACCCAGAGAATAAATATTCTTTAGTATACACTTGGGGCGTAACAGGGATTGCATACAATAAAAAGTATGTGAAAGAAGCACCTACAAGCTGGGCTGACTTATGGAACGAGAAATATAAAGGACATGTAACGTTACTAAATGATTCTCGTGAAGTATTAGGAATGGGTCTTAAGAAGCATGGATTCTCAAACAGTACGAAAGACGATGCAGAGTTAAAGACAGCAGCTACTGATTTACAGAAGCTACTTCCAAATTTATTAGCATTTGATACAGATAACATTAAACAAAAGTTCATTACAGAAGATGCTTGGATCGGAACAGTTTGGTCTGGAGATGCAGCATTTATCGCAAAAGATAATAAAGATGTAGAGTACGTTGTACCAAAAGAAGGCGGCACAATTTGGGCCGACACGCTAGCAATTCCAAAAGGTGCAAAAAACAAAGAGCTTGCAGAGAAGTTTATGAACTATTTATTAGATGAGAAAGTAAGTGTGAAAAACTACGAGTCAATTGGGTACAGTAATCCAAATGAAAAAGCTCACCCTCTTCATAGTAAAGAATATCGTGAGAACCATATGATCTTCTTAACGAAAGAAGAATTAGATCGCACAGAATGGCTTGTTGATGTAGACGATAAGTTAAAAGACTATGATCGTTACTGGACAGAGTTAAAAACAAAAGGTAAATAAGTAAGGAAATGCGGTTTCTAAAGTAGAAATCGCATTTTTTCATAGTAGGAGGAAATCGTTTGAAGAAGAAGTTACATCAGTATGAGGTAATGTGTGTTATTTTATTACTTACGGTATTTAGTATTATTGCTTGGCGCGTACATGCAGGTGGCGTTACAGTGATGGATACATATGTCCGCGGATTAGTAAAGGGGTTACAAACGGAGAGCTCACTTACTTTTTTCTCATACTTTACAAAGTTAGGATCAGCAATTGGAATTGTAACTATACTTATTATAAGTTTGCTTGTTTTTTGGCAAAAACGTTATTATGCTGCAATGATCGTGTATCCAATGGGGATTTTGATCACACATCTCGTTAATAAAGGAATAAAAGAAATTGTGAAAAGGGAGCGTCCGTCGTTAAATGAAGCATTAGATGCACTTGGGTATAGCTTCCCTAGTGGGCATGCGATGTTATCTATTATGACATTCGGTTTTCTTACTTATATCATTGCGGCAAATTTGAAGAGTGTAACTGGGAAATATGTTATAACCATTTTGATGGGTATATTAATTGTATCGATTGGATTAAGTAGAGTTATTTTAAATGTACATTATCCAACTGATATTTTAGCAGGTTATTGCGTAGGTGGTATTTTGTTAATTATCGCGATTTATTATCATCGTTTACTTACTAAGAGGCTTCAGCTCAATAAAGAGAGATAAAAAACGTCTGGAAAAACTATCATTATAGTGTTTCCAGACGTTTTTTGTTTGTATGAAGATGTGATACAGTATAAGTGATAATTGAATTATTTAAAGTAGGTGAAAATGTGTGAAGACAAATGTACATAAAGTGGATAAGTGGGGGAAGTTAGGAACTTTTTTGTATCAGTTTCGTTATACAGTAATTGTAGCGCTACTATTGCTTGCGATAGCACTCGGTATTTTTGCTCCAAAGCTACCGGGAGTATTAGGTGGTGATGGTTTTCAAACGGAAGGGGACTATCAAAAGACGAAAGAAATTTTAGATAAAGATTTTAAGAGGTCTCAAGATACGCTCCTACTCGTTTTTGAAAGGAATAAGGATGCTTCACATGAGGATTTTAAAAAGCAAATAGAGAACATTGTAAAGAAGGTTGAAGAGAACGAGAAATATGAATCTTTCCATCATCCAGTGCAAAATAAAGAAATGTTACAAGATAATATCGGTTATGCGACAATATTATTTTCCGGGAAAACAAATAAAGAACGTATGGAAAAGACATTACAGTTCGCTGATACTATTGAGAAGGAAAGTAATACAGCATTAAAAGTAACACCTACAGGATTTCCAAAAATTAATCAAGAGATTAATGAAAGAACGCAAAATGATTTAAAAGTAGCAGAGATGATTGGTTTACCAATTGCATTTTTCGTATTACTATTTTCATTTGGTAGCCTTTTGGCATCTATTTTACCGATTGTAAATGGCGCGCTTAGTGTCATTAGTACGATGGGGATTTTATATTTTATAGGTAGCGACAAAGAGTTATCTATTTTCGTATTAAATGTTGCACCGATGATTGGACTTGCACTATCCATTGATTTTGCACTGTTATTTGTGAATCGTTTTCGAGAGGAAGTTGCGAAGAGAACGGTGAAAGAAGCGATAACGATTACGTATCAAACGGCAGGACGTGCGATCGTATTTTCAGGATTATGCGTATTCGTTGGTTTATCAGGCTTATTTTTCTTTAAAATTGATTATATTCAGTCTGTTGCCATAAGCGGGATGATTGTTGTGATTATGAGTATTTTATTCTCACTTACACTTCTTCCAGCACTATTATCTTTAATTGGAAAACGAATATTAAAAAAGAATCAAGTAGCACATACACCGGCAAAGGCATGGCGTAAATTTGCACAATTTGTAATGAAACATCCAATCATAATGATTATTGCTGTTACAACATTTATTGTTATTTGTTTATTACCGCTACGTACAGCTAATTTGCAGTTTCCTGGTGTTGAAGCGTTACCTGAAAAGAGTGACACTAGAGTTGCTTATGAGAAATATGAAGAAGCATTTAATAAAACGGTCCAAACACATGCTGATGTTACATTAGTAGTAGAGACGAAAAAAAATATAAAAGAAAAAGAGAGTTTACAAAAGATAGAAGAAGTTGTTCAAAAGTTAAAAGATGATGAGAAAGTATATGAGGTAAGAAGTTTATACGATGGGTTAACCGGAATGAAAGCAGATCAAGTTGCTGGTATATTGCAGTCGCCAGAAGCGGCAAAAATAGTTCCTGTATTTGAAGCGTACTCAAAAGGAAATAAGACAATAATAGAAGTCTTTTTGGATACGAAGCCTCGTACAGAAACTGCGAAACAGTGGGTTCGTGATTTCAAAAGTAATTATAAAGAAAATGATGTTACGTACTACCTAGGCGGAATGACGACGTTCCAAAAAGAGTTAGAAGATGAAATTAAAGATAAAGTTGCAATTGGTATGTCAGTTATATTCGGATCAACCTTTGTCATTTTATTATTTGCATTCCGTTCTATACTCATTCCGATTAAGGCAATTATTATGAACGTACTTAGTTTAAGTGCAACAATTGGAATTGTCGTTTGGTTATTTGAGGGTGGTCATTTTGGTTTAGAAGCGAGTCCTGTTTTATTTGTATTACCAATCTTCATTTTCGGCCTTGTATTTGGGCTTAGCATGGATTATGAAGTATTTCTTATTTCACGTATTCATGAGCTTTATGAAGAAACAGGAGATAATGATCAAGCAACGTTAGAAGGGCTCGTTTCAACGAGTAGAATTATAACGTCAGCTGCTTTAATTATGATCGTTGTAACGGGTGCGTTCGCATTTACTGATATTTTACCAGTAAAGCAAATGGGTCTAGGCGTGGCATTAGCGATATTCCTTGATGCAACCGTTATTCGTCTTATGCTTGTACCAAGCTTAATGAAGTTGTTTGGAGACTGGAATTGGTGGCTGCCATTTCGGAAAAAAAGAGAAAAATCATCATAAAAAATACTCATCTTATAGATGAGTATTTTTTTATGAATAGCAAGGCCTACATTTTGCAAATAGTATGTGATAAGAACATTACATATAAGTAGGTGAAGGCAATGTTTCGTTATTTCAAATTTAAGCTAAATGATACAGTACAGTTTTCAGAAAACGATGGGCATATGTATCGCATTGTCGGTTATCGATTAGAAAAAGGATTTTATCCAAAAGATGAATGGACTCATATCATTTATGAACTGCTTAGAGAGTTTGATGGATATACGATGGACGCGGAAGAGGAGGAACTTGTAAAGGTTATTCAAGTAGAGGATGAGTATTACAAAATACAAGAGCTATCGGGCTATCGGTATCCAGTAAAAATGAAGCAAAAGCAGCAAGTTATGAAAGGAGAGAAAATAGACGACTTATTAGATACATACAACGACTATAAACGATTGGCGGATTTCTTCAAAGATTTATCGTATGAGCAAAAAGCTGAAGAAGTATTGCAGGAAATGAAAAGGCTTAGAGCGTGAGGGGCAGTCGATTATAAGGCTGTCCTCTATTTTTGACGATGCATCAAAGTGTGTTTTCCGTTACAATGAGAGAATCAATAGAAATAAGGTGATATAGTATGGAAACAAAGAAGAAGGGCGAATGGTGCGAAATTACTGTACCGGCTAAATGGAATGGTATAAGTATCGAATCGTTATTAAAAGTAGAATGGGAACTACCGAAAAAGTTATTACATCAGCTTCGTATGGAAAAAGGTGTTACTGTTAACGGTGAACAGAGAAGATGGAATGAGCTTTTAAAAGAGGGCGATAAATTCCAAGTTCACATGTTTATGGAGGAAGAGTACGGTGTAGAGCCAGAATATGGTGAGTTACATGTAGTATATGAAGATGATCACGTACTTATCGTAAATAAACCAGAGAAAATGGACACGCACCCTGCCGAAAAAGGTGGAACGGGAACACTTGCAAACCTTGTTGCTTTTCATTTTCAAATGCAAGGTTTAGAGACGAAGGTTCGCCATATTCATCGTTTAGATAAAGATACGACAGGTGGTGTCGTGTTTGCTAAACATAGAATTGCTGGCGCGATTATGGATCGTTTATTAATGGAACGAAAAATAAAAAGAACGTATGCTGCGCTTGTTGAAGGGAAAGTGAAAAAGAAGAAGGGCACAATTGAAGCTGCTATTGGAAGGGATCGACATCATGCTACGAGACGTCGTGTTTCTCCAAAGGGTGATGAAGCTATTACATACTATAAAGTAGAAAAGTATTTTAAAAAGCACAATACAACCTTTGTAACCTTACAATTAGAAACAGGTAGAACGCATCAAATTCGTGTGCATATGAGCCATAATGGTAATCCTCTAGTTGGGGATGTGTTATATGGTGGACAAACAACATATATGTCAGGGCAAGCGTTACATGCAATGAAAATTAATTTCTTGCATCCAATTACGAAAGAAGAGATCAAAATTGATGTACCGTTTCCTGCAAAATTAAACAATACAATGAAAGAATTTCAAAGGGACAATGTGTAAAGTGTAAGTTTTAATTTGAGAAAAGTAAATTTTTGCAGGAATTTCTCTAAAAGAAGCGAAGCCGTAAAGAGAAAAGAGAGGTGAGAATTACTTGGTCAAATATAAATATATACTAGGAATATTTTTCGCTTGTCTTTTATTTACCCTATGCATCTATCCATATTTACCAGAACGTTTGGCAGTACATTGGAACGAAAATGGTGGGCCGAACGAATTTATGAGTAAACAAGTTGTTGTTGCATTTATTCCGGTTCTTATTATTTTTTTACATGGATTTGTGTATATTATTTCACATAATATATATAAGTTTAATGGAGGAGAGCATTTCATTATAGGCGGATTTATAAAGACGATTACTTTATTTATGTTGTTTATTCATATGCTTATTCTCGTTATTAATTTTGGAAGTTTTATATCCTTTCAGACAGGATTAACGATCGGGATTAGTATGTTTCTTTTTATGCTTAGCAAAGATTTTAAAAAGATAAAGGGTAAAGAAAAAGATCCAATTAAATTACAAAAAATTCGTTTAGTGAGTAGACGAATTTTTCAAGTGATGGCATGTGGTATACTGTTTTCCTTGTTTTTGAACTTGAAGTGGGGATTTTATGTATTGCTTAGCGTAATAAGTTGCGGATCTATTTTGTTTATGTCCTACATTTTATATTCATACATAATAGAAAGTTACGAAACTTAAAAAGAGTCTTCTCATTATGAGAAGACTCTTTTTATCTATTTACTTCGTAATAAATTGTTGTGTCCAGTAGTTACCGCTTTCTACATAACCAACACCGATGTGAGTGAAGCCGTTATTTAAGATGTTTGCACGGTGTCCAGCACTGTTCATCCAAGCTTGTACTACCTCTTCAGGTGTACGTTGGCCTTGAGCGATGTTTTCACCTGCAGATGTATAAGAAATACCAAATTTCTTCATCATGTCAAACGGAGACCCGTATGTAGGGCTGTTATGATCAAAGTAGTTATTTTTTTGCATATCTTCAGATTTAACACGCGCTACTTTGCTTAATTCAGTATCGATTTTTAGTGCTGGTAAGCCTTGTTTTGTACGCTCAGCGTTTGTTAATTCAACAACACGTTGTTCGAACTCGCTTAAAGATTTTGCTTCTTCAGCAGGCTTTTGCTCAGCTGGTTTTTGTTCTGTAGGTTTTTGCGTATTGTTGTTTTCAGCAGGCTTTTGAGCTTCTGGCTTTTGTTCAGCAGGCTTTTGCTCAGCTGGTTTTTGTTCAACAGGCTTTTGAGTTTCTGGCTTAGCTGTTGGTTGCTCAGTTACAACATTTTCAGTAGGTTGTTGACCAGGAACGAAGCAATTTGGTTGGAAGTTTCCTTGTTGCCATTGTGCTAATGATTCAACTCCCATAGATTGTAAGAATGCTTGTAACTCTTGTTGGTTCATTTGCTTCATCATCACTTTTGAATGCTGAATATTTTGAACCTTTGTGTTAGATGGTTGTACTGTTGCAGCTTGTGCATCTAAAGAAGATACTCCTAAAGTAAGAGCTGTTGCAGCAGCTACAGATAATAAAACACGCTTTTTCATGATGTGTGTCCCCCTATATAAAGTTTTAATTTGTTTTCACACGATTTGTTTTTGACAGCCTGTCTGACTGACAAATCCATCGTAGCATACAATTTACGAGAAAAAAGATGGAAAAAAATTCATAGACTTAAAATTTACCTAATTTATCCTAAGGAGAGAAAAGGAGAGAAATAAGAGAAACGTAGAGTGTAAAAGGAATTTTTAGCATTTTTATACTTCGTTTTAATAGGAGTTTTTTGGATAAATGTACCTATATTGAAAATGAAGAATCCTATTGTATCAATGGTTTGAACGTTTTTTTAAGGAATATACTGGATTGTTTTTTACAAAACTGTAATGTTTCTGTTGTTCTTTTTTATAATAAAGTAACATATTTTTAATGTTGTAGCAGACAAAAAAGCGGCTATCTCTTTACATAGACGAAGGAGATAGCCGTTTTCCTATTATTACGTATGTTACGAGTTATTACGAGTTAGTTTCAATTGCTTCTAATAATAAATCTACAATGTGAATTCCTCTCATTTTATGAGAAAGACCTTCACGTTCAATACCTAGTTTCATTTGTAATAGGCACCCTGGATTTGCAGTGACAATTGTTGCTGCATCTGTTTCATGTACACGGTCCATTTTATAATCTAGAAATTCCATTGATAATTCTGAGTGTACAATGTTGTATATACCAGCCGAACCACAGCAGCGATCCGCATCTTTCATTTCACGGTATGTTGCGCCTTGAATGGCTTCTAGTAGCATACGAGGTTCAGAAGATGTTCGCATAACGTTACGTAAATGGCAAGAGTCTTGATACGTAATAATTTGCGGCGTGAGTCGTAAGTCAGTTCGTTTATGGAAATCTAGTTCTACTAGAATAGCGGTAATATCTTTAATTTTAGAAACAAACTGCTTTGCACGTTCAGCCCATTCTGGATCATCTTTTAGAAGATAATCATAGTCTACGAGGTAAGCCCCGCAACCACCTGCATTCGTAATAATATAGTCGATGTTTAAGTCTTCGAATGATTTTATATTTCGTTTCGCTAATTCTTTTGCTCCACTCTTTTCACCAGCATGTCCATGTAATGCACCGCAGCAACTTTGTGTTTGCGGGATAACGATATCACAACCGGCTAATTGAAGAAGTTTCATCGTTGCGTTATTTGTTTCTAAAAACATTGTATCCATTAAACAGCCTGTGAAGAATGCAACTTGTTTTTTCTTTGTACTTTCAGCAGATAAAAATGTAGGACGATCTTTCATTGCTTTCATTTTAGGGACTTTTGGTAAAACGAGATCCATCGTTGCAAGTGTTTCAGGGAATAACTTCATAATACCTGTTTTATGAGTTAACGTTTGTAAGCCGGAACGTTGGTAAAATCCGATAAGTCCAGTTAAAGTTCTCATTCGATTTTGATGTGGGAATAATCCTTCAAAAACGATTTTACGAACGGCTTTCACCGGCATAGAGAATTTTTTATTTTGATTAATAATATCACGAGCTTCTTCTAATAAATGTCCATAATTCACACCAGATGGACAAACAGGTTCACAAGCACGACAGCCAAGGCAAACGTTTAAAGTATTTTCAACATCTTCATCTGGCTCGATTAAACCATCAACGACAGCTTTCATTAATGCGATACGTCCGCGCGGCGAATGTGATTCTTTATACCCAGATTGAATGTAAGTAGGGCAAGTAGGTAAGCAGAACCCGCAGCGCATACAGTTTAGTAGCTCATCTTCACTTAATCGTTCTTTAAATTCCTTTTGAATGTTTTCTTTATTTAATGTTGTCATCGCTCAACCACCACTCTTTTACGAGTGTCTTTCGCGAACATCTTTCCAGGATTCATAATGTTATTTGGATCGAAGGCTTGTTTAATCCCTTGCATAGCGGCAATACCTTCTTTACCTAATTTCATTTCTAAATAGGGAGCTTTCATCGCACCAACACCATGTTCACCAGTAATCGTACCACCAAGCTCAATTGCTTTCGCAAATATTTCAGCAAAAGCTTGTTCAGCACGGTGCATTTCTTCTTCATTACGGGCATCTGTCATACAAGTTGGATGTAGGTTTCCATCACCAGCGTGTCCAAACGTACAAATAGGAATATTAAATTTTTTTGCGATGGCATTAATAGCTTCAACCATCGGAGCAATTTGTGAACGAGGTACTGTTGCATCTTCTAATATTGTCGTCGGTTTTAATCTTGCAAGTGCTGATAGTGCGCTACGGCGTGCTGTACGAAGTGCATCTGCTTCCGCTTTATCTTTTGCAACGCGAACATCAACTGCATTCATAGAGTGGCAAACGTTAGCCATTTTTTCAATATCTCGATCGACCACTTCGGGTGGACCATCTTGTTCAATTAATAAAATTGCTTTTACGTCAGTTGGTAAACCGATTTGTGCAAACTCTTCTACAACTTCAATTGTCGGTTGGTCTAAAAACTCAAGTGTCGCTGGAATAATTTTATTTGCAATAATAGAAGAAACAGCACGTGCAGCTTCATTAATATCTTCGTAGAGTGCCAGCATTGTTTTCTTCGTTTCAGGCATAGGAACAAGTTTTAATATCGCTTCTGTTACTACTCCAAGTGTTCCTTCAGAACCGATAAATAGACGAGTTAAATCGTAACCAGCAACATCTTTTGCTAATTTACCGCCAGTACGAATGATATCACCATTTGGTAAGACAAGTTCAAGACCCATTACATAATCACGTGTTACACCATATTTTAACCCACGTAATCCGCCTGAGTTTTCATTAATATTACCGCCGATTGTAGAAATTTTCATCGAGCTTGGATCTGGCGGATAAAATAATCCCTTTTCTTCTACTGCTTTAATAATATCAAGTGTAATGACACCAGCTTGTACGGTAATTGTTAAATTTTCTTCATCAATCTCTAAAATATTGTTCATATGGCGGAAAATAAGGACGATACCGCCTTCTAGTGGACAAGTTCCTGCACAAAGGTTTGTTCCAGAACCACGAACATACACAGGGATTTTGTGAGAGTTACATACTTTTAACACTTCAGCTACTTCATTTGTATTACGAGGAGCAATGACTGCATCAGGCATTGCTTGGAAGTTTGGAGTGGCATCATAACTATAAGTTAAGCGCCCCATATTGGATGTATCTACATTATCTTTGCCAACAATGGATACGAATAAATGAATAATTTGCTTTTCTAACATTGGAAATCCTCCTCAAACTGTTAACGTGTTTAGTCATAATAAAAACGTTGTAACAGTGCTTTCATTATAATGATAAAAAAGTTGGAGGATTCTTTCTATGTATAATCATCTGAAGATTAATCTGTTTTATCGTTCTTTTTTGTATGATTATCTAATAAAAGGAGTGCGAAGTATAAAACATTTAAATCTTTGAATTGTTTCGGATCAAGTCCGGTATGTTCTTCAATTTTTTTTAGTCGGTAATGCAATGTATTAATGTGTATATGTAATTGCTCAGCTGTCTGTTTATAAGATTGGTTATAATCGATAAATAAACGTAAAGTGTGCATGAGCTCAGGAGATTGTACTAAGTTTTCAATGGTACGCTCTAGAAACTGTTCTCGCGTTTCGATAGAAATATCTTGTAAGCACATTTCTAAACGTAAATCTTCATTAAATACAATTTTTTTCGTTTCAAGTGACACAGAAAGCGCTCGTAGTGCTTGTTCGTATGATATGTGCATCGTGCTTGGCGTAACGGTTTGCCCAATCCCGATATATAAAGGGATAGAAAATAAAGTTTCACAGTCATGTTTTAACCGTTTTAAAAATAGGTAAGTTTGTTCTTTAGAGCTCATCGCTGAAAATAAAATAAATCGATCATTTCCCCAGCGAACAAATAGATGTTCTTTTGCTAATAGATTGCGAATATGTTGCCAAACTTTACGCTGGAGCATCGTATCATTTTGATCAATCGAAAACAAAATAAGTTGTTTCTTCTTATATAAATCAACGCCAAGTGTTTTTGCACGATCGAGAAAACTTGAAGACCAGTCTGTATTTTGAAGCCAATCAAAGACAAATGCTTCATAAGAACGGTGTTCAAGTTCTAATTGCTCTAAAAAGTAGTTTTCATGAATTAATAATTCGGTCATCTTCCGTAATATTTCTCCGTATTGTGAAATATTGTCGGGTTCTCCTGTAATTCCAATAACACCAATTACTTCGTCATGAAATAGTAAAGGAAGATTCATCCCGGCTTTTACACCTTGCAACCGTCGTTCATCTTCTTTTGTAATGATGACGGTTTTCTTTTGTTTCGCGCAGCGGAGTGCTCCCTCATGAAATTGACCGATTCTTTTTGCATCTGTACTGGCGATAATAACACCTTGTATATTAATGATAATAATATTTTCTGTAATTAGTCTGCGTACTTCCCGTACAATTTTATTCGCTAAATCAGGAAAAAGCATAATTTGCACACCTCAAATTCTATTTGTTGTACATTATATATGTAAGTTGAATAAGAAAGGAAGATTTCACACTTTCCACACATTTATTTGTTATTTTACAATTATAACGAAATCATTCGAAAATGGAGGGAATCTTTTGAGAAAGTATGTTTTTCTTCTCTGTTTTTTATTTCTATTAGTAGGGTGTCAAGGAAGTTCATATACACCAATTACTGAAGATAAAAGTATTATTATAACAACGAATATAAAAGAAGGCAGTATTAGTTTTATTGATAAAAAAACTAATAAATTAATTACGACATGGGAATTAAATGAACCGATGGCAGGAATTGCACTACTTCCAAACGGCGAGGACATACTTGTATATGGTAAGCAGTTAGAATACATGTATGTATATTCACTAGCAGAAGGAAGGCAAGTGGAAAAATATAAAACTGGAAAAGGCATTGTAAATGTGGTTGTATCAGAAGATAAAAAACAATTGTTTGCCGCCGATCAAAATGCACAAAAGGTAAGGTTCTTTACGATAGAAGGGAAAGAGACAGAAAGTGTTTCAACAGGAAAAGGACCGATAACCCTGGTAGAGTATCATAACCAGTTATCTGTACTAAACTTTTATGATACGAAGCTAACGACAATTGATACAAAGAAAAAAGAGGTTATACAATCCTTTATGATTCCACCAGCATCAACAGGAGCAACGATTAGTCCGGATGGAAAAGAGATATGGATTGGCGGACATGGTGATGGAAATCAAGTGAATGAGAAAGTATTAGTGTATTCTTTACAGAGCGGCGAAATGGTACGTTCTTTACACGCCCCGTTTATGCCTGTGAACATAACGAAAGATAATAAGTACGTATATGCATTAAGCCATGGTTCGAATACGCTTAGAAAATTTGATATTAGTACGTATAAAGAGGTAGCTTCCGTTGAAGTAGGCTCAAATCCATTTGCATTTTTGAAAAGCGGGGCAGAAGGATATGTAGCAAGTTATGATAGTGATGAAGTGTGCGTCATGGATATGAAGAGTATGAAAATAAAACAAACAATTAAAGTCGGAAAAGGACCATTTCAACTCATAGAGAGGGAAGGGAAGGACAATGGGTAAATATAGAGTGCTAGTTGTAGATGATGAAAGTGACATGAGGCAACTTGTCGGAATGTACTTAGATAACTTCGGATACGAGTGGGGAGAAGCTGAAAATGGAAAAGAGGCTCTTAAAAAATTAGAGTCAGATCATTATGATTTCGTTGTATTAGATATTATGATGCCAGAGATGGATGGACTTTCAGTTTGCAAAGAGATTCGAAAAACGTCAGATGTGCCAATTATATTTTTAACGGCAAAAGGTGAAGAGTGGAATAGGGTGAACGGTTTACGCATGGGAGCAGATGATTATATTGTAAAGCCGTTTAGTCCAGGTGAATTAATTGCTCGTATGGAAGCTGTACTAAGACGTTATACAAAGCAAGAACAGCAAGAGGAGATTCAATTTGGTCCCATTCTTATTAATGAAAAAAGTAGGAGGATTGAGGCAGATGGCGATCCGATTTCTCTTACAGTAAAGGAGTTTGATTTACTATATTTCCTTTGCCAACATACAGGACAAGTATTTAGCCGGGAACAATTGCTTGAAAAGGTGTGGGGGTATGATTATGCGGGAAGTACAAGAACAGTAGACACACATGTGAAAACGATGCGTTTGAAACTTGGAGAAAGTGGAAACTACATTCAAACTGTTTGGGGTGTAGGCTATAAATTTGAGGTGTAACGTATGTTTACGATGGTACAAAAGCTTTGGCTTACAGTAGTATGTGCAGTATGTGTAACAGTTTCCTTTCTTTATTTTGTATCTTTATACTCGTATGAAAAGTTATACGTTGATAATTTAAAAGACTCATTAGTAATGGAAGGAAAGCGTCTTGCAACGCAATATGATAAGAATGAAGGAATGTCAACTTTTGAAGAGAAAGTAAGAGCATTTGATCAAATATCTAGTTCAGACGTTCTTTTCGTTTCCAATCCTCGTGATCTAAGCGCATGTTTGCCTTTTGATGTGCATCATCATTCTCTTATAAGTGAAGGGGATAGACAAACACTACTAGATGGTAAAACGGTGACAAAGGTAGGATATGAAGAACATTTTGATCGGAATATTATGGGGGTTGTTATCCCTGTTTTAGATAATAAAAAGTTAGTTGGAATTGTATATTCTTATATTCCTTTAAAAAGTATAAAAGACTTAATATATGATATGGGTCTTATTTTAGCCCCGCTAGCAATTGCTATGATTTTAATTACGATATGGATTGGGAGAAAAATTATTATAGCGATTACGAAGCCGCTTTCGCAAATGGAGCGGGTTGCCAATCATTTCGCTACTGGAGATTTCTCGGAGCGGATTACCATTTCTTCAGAAGATGAAATTGGACGATTAGGAAAAGCATTTAATAAAATGGCGCATTCTTTAGAAACAGAAGATGTAAAGCGTAAGGAATTTTTGGCTAACGTTTCGCATGAACTTAGAACACCGCTTAGTTATATAAAAGGGTATAGTGAGGCTATCTTAGATGGTGTAGCAAAGGGACCGCAGCAAGAAAAAGTGACGCAGCTTATTCATAAAGAAGCGGATCGTATGCAGCGTCTCGTTCATGATTTATTAGATTTAGCGCAACTAGAAGGTGAACATTTTCCTCTAAAGAAGCAACCTATTGTGTTCTCGCAGCTTATTGAAGATGTGTTAGATACGTATGAACTAAAGTTTATAGAAAAAAAACTTCGTATTTCAACGAATTTAAATCCTGAAATTATCGTAATGATTGATGAAGATCGTATGCAACAAGTTCTTCATAACGTGTTAGATAATGCGATACGGTATACAAATCAAAACGGGAATATCATAATAACGCTAGAGCAAATAGACGATTACTGTGAGTTGAAAATAAAGGATACAGGAATAGGTATTGATGCAGAGCATTTAGAGAATCTTGGTGAGCGTTTTTACCGAGTTGATAAAGCGAGAAGTCGCCAACATGGTGGAACAGGTTTAGGGCTTGCGATTGTAAGGCAAATTGTTCATATACATGATGGTGAGTGGAAAATAGAAAGTGAAAAAGGTAAGGGAACAACAGTATTTATTAAGTTAAAAATACAAGATGAAGGAAGCATGTTCTAATGTAAAGGACATGCTTTTTCAATTGAATATAAATGAATATAGGAATAGATATAAATTAATAGCAAATAAATATTAAAAATTTGACTATTTTATGAACAAAACATTTGTACTTCTTACCAATTCGTTCTAAAATAGGTATGGATGCTAAGTTCTTATAAATCGTTTCAATTGTTGTTTGGAAGATACTGAGGTGATTTAACTGGAGTACAAATCTATTAAACCGAAAAAAATTTACGAAGAAGTATCTGAAGCTATTTTAACAATGATTAAAAATGGTACGTTAAAACCTGGTGACAAGCTACTTCCTGTGCATCAATTAGCTGAGCAGTTTCAAGTTGGCAGATCTGCTGTTCGTGAAGCGTTAAGTGCGCTAAGAGCGATGGGCTTAATTGAAATGAAGCAAGGAGAAGGCACATATGTGAAGAACTTTGATTCTTCTTCATTAACAAAATCATTAAACAATAGATTATTAATGAAGAAAGAAGATATTTTGAATTTATTAGAAGTGCGAAAGGTGCTTGAAGTGGGGGCAGTTCGAGCAGCAGCGGCAAAACGTACGGAAGATAATTTGCAAAATATGAAACATTGGTTAGATGAAATGGCAAAGAGCATTGGAGATGAAAAGGCTGGCGAAAAAGCAGATTTTCAGTTCCATATGGGAATTGCAGAGTCTTCGCATAATAGCATTTTGCTTGAACTCATGAATCATGTTTCAGAGATGATTGCTGAAACGATTGGTGAATCAAGACGCATTATTTTATATGGTGAACAAACGACATCAGAACGACTTATAGAAGAGCATCAAGTTATATATGATGCGGTTTTAAAACAAGATGTAGAATTAGCGCAGCAAGCAATGCTAGATCATTTAACAAATGTAGAACATATTGTCACAGGTAGAAACGATATAAATTCGTAATTTAATCTTTAAAAAATCTAATTTTCTGATAAAATAGAGAAAGATTAAGTAAGCGTTTTCTTTAGAAAAGGGAGAGGATAGGCCATGGTTGAGCCTATTTCTTCTCTCTTAAGTCATCTGATGACCATATGTTTGTTGGCGAAGTTGTAAAGAGGGGGAGTAATAATTATGAAAGTTACTTTATTTGTTACTTGTTTAGTCGATATGTTTGAAACAAATGTCGGTAAAGCAACAGTTGAAGTATTGGAGCGTTTAGGTTGTGAAATTGAATTTCCGGAAGCACAAGTTTGTTGTGGTCAGCCTGCTTATAATAGCGGCCATGTAGAAGCAGCAAGAGAAGCGATGAAACATATGATTGAAACTTTCGAAGATGCAGAATATATCGTTACGCCATCTGGCTCTTGTGCGACAATGTTTCATGAGTATCCGCATGTTTTTAAAGATGACCCGAAATGGGCTAAACGTGCACAAAAGGTTGCTGATAAAACATATGAATTTACACAATTTATTGTAGATGTTTTAAAAGTGACAGATGTTGGTGCAAGTTTACCAGGAATAGCTACTATTCATAAGTCTTGTCATATGACACGCCTGCTTGGAGTAAAAGAGGCACCAGGAATTTTATTGTCTAATGTAAAAGGATTAACTGTGAGAGAACTGCCAAACGTGCAAAATTGTTGTGGGTTTGGGGGAACGTTTTCAGTTAAGATGACTCCGATTTCTGAGCAAATGGTAGATGAAAAAGTAGATAGTGTAATGGAAACAGGTGCTGATTATTTAATCGGTGCAGATTGTGGGTGTTTGTTAAACATTGGCGGACGAATTGAGCGTTTAGGAAAAGAAGTAAAAGTAATGCATATTGCTGAGGTACTGAATAGTCGCTCATGAAGGGGGAACATAAGCTATGTCTATGAAAATCAGTGAGAAAAAATTTAATGATCGCGTAGGCGATGGAATTCAAGATTCGTTTATGCGTGGAGCAGTATCTTCTGCACAAACGCGTTTATATACGAATCGATTAAAAGCAGCGGACGAATTGGGAAACTGGGAAGAGTGGCGTGAACTAGGTGAACAAATTCGTCAACATACGTTAGAAAATCTTGATTATTACTTAATGCAGTTAAGTGAAAATGTATCAAAAAGAGGCGGCCATGTGTACTTTGCGAAAACGAAAGAGGAAGCAGCAAAGTATATTCAAGACGTCGCGAAAAAGAAACAAGCGAAAAAAGTAGTGAAATCAAAGTCGATGGTAACAGAAGAAATTAGTATGAACCATGCGCTTGAAGAAATTGGCTGTGAAGTGTTAGAAAGTGACTTAGGAGAGTATATCTTGCAAGTAGATAACGATCCACCTTCACATATTATTGCGCCTGCACTTCATAAAAATAGAACGCAAATTCGCGATGTATTTAAAGAAAAACTTGGCTATGAAAATTCTGATGATCCATATGAGATGACAAAGTTTGTTCGTAAACAACTTCGTGAGAAATTTATGGATGCGGAAATTGGTGTGACGGGTTGTAACTTCGCTGTTGCAAATACGGGATCTCTTTGTTTAGTAACGAACGAAGGTAATGCGGATCTTGTTATGTCAATTCCGAAAACACAAATAGCAGTAATGGGTATGGAACGTATGGTTCCGACAATGGAAGAGTTAGATGTTTTAGTTGGTTTACTATGCCGTAGTGCGGTAGGTCAAAAGTTAACAAGTTATGTAACAGTAGCAGGACCAATTCAAGAAGAGGAAGTTGATGGACCTGAAGAGTTCCATTTAGTTGTTGTTGATAATGGTCGTTCTCAAATTCTTGGATCTGAATTCCGTTCAGTATTGCAATGTATTCGTTGCGCAGCTTGTGTAAATGTATGTCCTGTATATCGTCACGTTGGTGGACATTCATATGGATCGATTTACTCAGGACCAATCGGTGCGGTATTAACACCACTTTTAGGTGGATATGATGATTACAAAGAGCTTCCTTATGCATCTAGTTTATGCGGAGCATGTACAGAGGCTTGTCCAGTAAAAATTCCATTACATGATTTATTATTAAAGCATCGCCAAGTAATCGTTGAACAAGAAGGACGTGCGCCACTTGCAGAAAAATTAGCGATGAAAATGTTTAGTATGGGTGCTTCTTCAGCTGCATTATACAAAATGGGCTCAAAAATGGCACCAGCAGCAATGAGTCCATTCACATCTGGTAACCGTGTATCAAAAGGTGTTGGACCACTTAAAAACTGGACGGATATTCGTGAATTCCCAGCGCCAAGTAAAGAAAGATTCCGTGATTGGTATAAAGATCATAAGAAAGGCGGGAATAAATAATGGCAGGATTAATTCAAAACCGTGATTCCTTTCTAGATAACATTGCAAAAGAACTTGGGCGTGCGCGTAAAAGAGAAGGTGTCGAGCGTCCAGTATGGAAAAGTAATGTGAATATAGAAACGTTAAAAGATTATTCACAAGAAGAATTACTAGAAGTATTTAAAAAGCAATGTACAAACATTCATACAACTGTAGTAGAAACGACAAATGACCGTTTGTATGAAGACCTTCAAAAAGTAATCATGGAAAACGGCGGGGGACCTATTTTATTATCAGCAGATGAACGCTTTGATGCATATGGTTTAACATCTTTATTTAAAGAAGAACTTCCAAAGCGAGACATTGAAGTAAACGTATGGGATCCAGAGAGAAAAGACGAAAATATGCGTATAGCTGAAAAAGCGAATATCGGTATTGCATTTAGTGATTATACATTAGCTGAATCTGGTACAATTGTTGTACAAAGTCATAAAGGGCAAGGACGTTCTTTACACTTTTTACCGACTGTATACTTTGCTATTATTCCACGTGAAACACTTGTGCCTCGTATTACGCAAGCAGTTCAGGATATGAACTCACGTGTAGAAAATGGCGAGACAGCGGCATCTTGTATTAACTTTATTACAGGACCTAGTAACTCTGCTGACATTGAAATGAATCTTGTTGTCGGAGTACACGGACCATTAAAAGCGGTATATTTCATCGTATAAAAGAGGGGAAAGCAGGCCAGAAAATGGCCTGCTTTTTTAGTAGAATAAAGGATAATATGAAGTAGAAGTTCTCTCCTTTTTTTGTTATGTTCTTTTGGAAAGGAGAGGAAGGGATGTTCACTTATATATATGCATTGTTAGTGGGTATGGTGTTTGGTTCTTTTTTTATGCTAATCGCAATAAGGGTTCCTTTAGGCGAGTCTATTATTACACCGCGTTCGCATTGTCATTATTGTAAGTATGTACTAAAGCCAAAAGAACTAATTCCAATCATTTCATTTTGTATACAAAGAGGGCGCTGTACGAATTGTAAGAGGGGAATTCCGATTCTGTACGTAGTATTTGAATTTGTAACCGGTACAATATTTTTTCTTACTGTATATATGATTGGAGTAGAACGAGAGCTTCTCATCATTTTATCGCTTTTTTCGTTACTTCTTATTATTTCCGTTACAGATTATATATATATGTTAATTCCTGATCGTATTTTAATTTCGTTTGCTTTTCTGCTTATTTTAGAATGTATTTTTGTACCGTTAGTTACGTGGATAGATAGTATAGTTGGTAGTGGGGTTATACTCTTTTTGTTATATTGTATGCAAAAGATATATCCAGAAGGGCTTGGTGGAGGTGATATAAAATTACTCTCGCTACTTGGATTTATAGTGGGATTGAAAGGGGTTTTTATTATTTTATTTTTAGCGTCTTATTTTAGTCTTTGTTTTTTCGGGATGGGTATTTTATTAAAGCGTATAGAAGCAAGTAAACCAATTCCATTTGGCCCTTTTATTAGTCTTGGAGCAATATGTTATGTATTAATTGTGTATTCAAAATAGAGGGGGATAGAGAATGAATATATATATGGATGATCAAAGAAGTTGTCCGTTCGGATATGTGCCCGCAACTACAGTAGAAACTGCCTTGCAATTTGTTAGGGAGAATGAGGTAAATATTATTTCTCTCGACTTTAATATGGGATGGCGGCAGAGTAATGGATTTGATTTCGTAAATATTTTTTGTAAAGAGGGATTATATGTTAAGGAAATCCACTTTCACACAAATGATGTCATTGGTATGGATAAGATGAAACAAAGAATAGAGGGTGGAAAAGAACAAGGAGAGATTGAAGCAAGTATTATTGTGAAATATGTGGGGAGCTAAAAACTCCAAAGTCTAACTTTGGAGTTTTTAATGTTTCATATGTGCTTGTAAAGGAATAATCTCTTCTTGTTGAGCTGCTGCGATTACAGTCTCTTCCTGTTTAACATCAGGTGTTTTCTTTGTTAAGTAGTGATATACCATACCGACAAATACGGACCCGCCAATAATGTTACCGATTGTAACTGGAATTAAGTTATGAATAGCGCCTGCAAAAGAAATTGTCTCAGGATGTGGTGATACTAAAGATAAAGCAAACAGTGATAAGTTTGCAATGCTATGCTCATAACCAGATAAAAAGAAAGTGAAAACGAGCATCATCATCATTAATATTTTGGCTGTGTCACCTTTCACTTGAGAAGGTAAGAAGCAGGCAAGACAGACAAGCCAGTTACATAAAATTGCTTTAAAGAATAATTGCATTGTAGGTGTATTCATCTTTCCTTCAACTACTTTATTCATTAAATGACCGTGATCAATCGCTTCGAAAATGCCAGTTGCGTAAAATAGTAAGGCAAAGAATAAAGCACCCGCTAAGTTACCTGCATAACATGCAATCCAGTTGCGAAGTGTATCAGAAATCGTTGTTTCTTTTCTTAAAGTTGCTACTGTGAAGTACATTGTATTTCCAGTAAATAATTCAGCACCACCATATATAATAAGTACGAGGGCAATCCCGAAAAACATGGAAGCAGCTAAATAAGTTGCTGGTGAATCTGCAATGTGAAAAAAGTTACCTAATTTAAAACATAGTACAATAATAAAACCGATATAAATGCCCGCAAGTGCAGCACGAATGAAATATTGCATCGGATTTATATCTAGCATTTTCTTTTTGCTCTTAGCCAGTTTGACAACATAATCTAATCCTTGTTCTAGCATGAGTCATACGCTCCTTTAGTAAATCTTCTATAAATACTCCTTATATGAATAAAGTACATGGATTCGTTCACAGTTTCAATAAGTTTGTGCAATGTTTCACAAAAAGGACATACATAAAATAAGAAAGCGATTACAAAAGGTAGTATAATGGAATTTTTTCTAAAAATAGAGAGGGAATTGAAATAAAAAAGAAAAAGCGCTGTAATTACAGCGCTTTTTCGTCTAAATTCTTTTCTACTTTTACTTCTACTTCTTTCGAGAAGAACCAACCGCCAACTGCGATTCCAACTAATACAATCCAGAATGTAAGTTTCCACGGAGTAGATTCTGGGAATGAATGCGGAATTACATTTAATGCAGGGTGTGCTAATGTATAGATTGCTAACTTCACACCAACCCAACCTACAATTAAGAATGCTGCAGTTTCAAGTCCTGGTTTACGTTTTAATATTTGTACGAAAGCAGTTGCTGCAAATCGCATAATGATTAATCCAATAAGTCCACCTACAAAGATAACAACGAATTGCCCAGTATCAAGACTACCAATTGTACCTAGTCCTGTTTTCGGTAAAGTCATTGCTAATGCAACAGCAGCTAAAATTGAATCAACTGCAAAGGCGATATCAGCAACCTCGACTTTAAATACAGTCCACCAAAAATTCTCTTGTTTTTTCTTTGCTTCTTTTTCTTCTGTGTCTTCATCCGTATTCTTTTTAACATACGTTTTAAATAAGTGATTACCAGCGATAAACATAAGGTAAATAGCACCGATTGCTTGCACTTGCCATACATCGACTAAGAACGAAATCATAAATAACGATCCGAATCGGAAAACAAATGCCCCCGCTAATCCGTAAAATAGTGCTTTTTTACGTTTTTCTTCTGGTAAATGTTTTACCATAATTGCAAGAACAAGCGCGTTATCAGCCGCTAAAATCCCCTCAAGTGCAATCAGGATGAGTAATACCCAACCATACTCCAATAATAATGATACATCCATGTACATTCTCCTCTCATTTCTATAAGTACTAAATAAGTGAAGAATTTCCCCACTATTTAGTTTCCCCATACTCCTGCCTATTAACTTTGGAAGAATTTGGTAATGAATACAAAAAAGACCTCTGCCGTTAATAGGCAAAGGTCTTGCTAGACATATGTAATAAAAATGCCAACAAAGCCGGAAGAACTAAGTTCTACGTAATGACGACTTTGTTTCCAAGAAATATTCTTGGACGCTACTCCCCTTTGGAGATATGCTATTGTACTCTCATTATATGGATAATTTATACGGTTGTCAACCTGTTAAAATATCTTCGTTCGGATATTTTATTTTCCGGTTCTTTTTGCGTGCAAATGAAAAAGCCAATGTTAATGGTCCCATTTTTCCAAAAAACATCATAAAGATAATAATAGCTTTTCCAATTATCGTTAAGTGTGGCGTTAAATTCATACTGAGACCGACTGTTCCAAATGCTGAAAATACTTCGAAAGCACTCATCAATAGAGGAACTCGCTCAGTAATACTTAAAATTAAAATAGCAGCAAAGATAAATGAAATGGAAATAATAGTAATGGTCAATGATTTGACAATGAGCGTATCTTTAATGGATTTTTTAAACACAACAATATCATCTTGTTCTTGTAAAAATTTAAATACGCCAAAAAACATAATTAAAAATGTTGTTAACTTAATTCCACCACCAGTTGAAGCACTACCAGCACCAATAAACATAAGAAGCATCATTAATAAAAGGGAAGGTTTTGTTAATGCAGAAATATCAACGGTATTAAATCCGGCAGTGCGCGTTGAAATTGCTTGGAAATAAGCAGCCATTCCTTCTTCAAATGGGGTAAAACCTCTCATAGAAAGAGAATTATGGAACTCGAATATGAAAATAAAAACGGTAGCAATAATATTGACGATTAGAGTAGAAGAGAGCATGAGTTTTGAATGTAATGTAAGGTTTTTAAAGTTCTTTTTTCTTTTTATATCTATAATCACTGTAAAACCGATTCCACCTAAAATTATGAGAGAAGAAATAACGAGATTGACGAGAATACTATGAGAATGGGACATTAAATTATCGCTCCACACAGAAAAACCAGCGTTGTTAAAGGCAGAGATCGAATGAAAAAAACTATAATAGAACCCTTTAGCAATTCCGTATTTTGGTACCCATTCAAAAGAGAGGAGCAAAGTAGCAATACATTCTACTGTAAAAGAGAATAGAAATAATGCTTTGGCAAGACGAATGACACCGCCGATATTCGTTTGATTTAGTGCTTGTTGTAACAAAATGCGATTCTGAAGACCGATTTTTCTGCCAAGCATAATTGCAATTAAAACAGCGAAGCTCATAATGCCAAGACCGCCAACTTGTATAAGTGTTAAAATTACACATTGACCAAATAAGGTAAATACTTTTCCAGTGTCCACAACACCAAGCCCTGTAACTGTACAAGCAGAAACCGTTGTAAATAAGGCATCGAGCCATGAAATAGATGTTGTTGTAGCAATTGGTAGTTTTAATAAGCATGTGCCGACAATTGATAATACAATAAAAGATAAAGTAAGAACACGAGGAGGGCTCATGCTAATATTAATCCGTTTCATCTCACATATCGTTCCTTTCAGTTTGTTCTTACTAGTATGTGAAAAAGTGCTATTATGTATGTTGCAAATAGAAAGAGGCAGAGAATATCTGCCTCTAAGCCATATGTTATAGTATTATCCGCGTAATTGTTGTTGAGCTAAAGCAACAAGACGTTTTGTTACTTCACCGCCAACGGAACCGTTAGAACGAGATGCTGTATCTGAGCCTAAGCTAACACCGAATTCTTGTGCAATTTCATATTTAAATTGTTCAAGTGCTTGTTCTGCACCTGGAACTAGTAATTTGTTTGTTTTTACCATGTTGACACACATCCTTTTGAGTAGTCCAGTTCAGCCAAGTTAAGTACTATCTAAACTGGTAACGTTATTTTATGTGGAAACGATGTACTCATACCCGGAAGTAATCGGTGTGATTAGAAGTTCTTGGATAGAAAAAAGAGTAGCAAATTTGCTACTCTTTTTTCAGTATTGTCGCTGTACCTTCCACGACAATATCATCGGATTGATTGTAGATGTTTGTTTGTAATGTAATGATTTTCTTATCATCCCGTTTTTTAATGACTTCTGCCACTACACGAAGTGTATCGCCGATTTTGACAGGAGCACGGAATGAAACGTTTTGGGATAAATAAATCGTATTTTTTCCTGGGAGTTTCGTTCCAAGAACGGTAGAAATAAAACTTGAAACGAGCATACCGTGAGCAATACGTTCTTTAAACATTGTCGTTTTTGCAAAAGAGTCTAAAATATGAATAGGATTTACATCTCCAGTCAATTTTGCAAAATTGATAACGTCCTCATCCGTAATTGTTTTTGTTAGAGATGCTTGATCACCGACTTGAATCTCATCATAACGAAGCTCCGGAACAGTTTGTGCTTCTTGAAATGGATTCATTTTGTCCTCCTTCTTTTCCATATCGAAAAATGTAAGCCATCTTGATGTAGTAGGAGGAAGAAAGAGTTTTGTTTGTGCTGCAGTTAGTTGCCACATTTTTCTTACTTGATGGAAGTAAATAGATTTTTTGAGTTTTCCTCGAACTGCTTTGCGAGTTCTAGTTGTTTGGACTTGAACTCTCCCAAAAAAACTTCTAACTGTTTTTGAACCTCTTCGCGTTGCGATTGTTGTTGTTCAATAAAGTGTTTTGTTGTTTCTTCAAATTGACCGCTAGTTTGAGTAAGAATAGACAAAGATGTTTTTGTAGGAGAAACAGTAAGTTGATGCATTTGAGTAGAAAGCTCATTCCATTTCCCTTGCCACTCGTTAATTTGATCATTTAAGGAGTTTCCAGTTAATTGCTTCACGTAATCTGTATATTGGTTATTGAATTGAGCTGTGAATTGTTGTAGTTCTTTTTCTAGTTCATTTACTCCTGATGTTAATTTATGCAAAGCGTCTTGTTGTTGTTTTAACGTTTCTAAAGTAAGTTGCTCTAATTGTTTCCCAGCTGAAGAGAAGAGGGAAAGAGATTGAGACCAGTTTTTCCAAAATGCATCGACTAATTCGTATGGTTTAGTTTCCATTGTTTGACCTCCAAATGTTTTTTTGCATATTGTGAACGCAGATTACTCTGCTGTACCACCAGGTGAAGATGAAGAATCCTTTTCATCCTTTTCTGGAGAAGTAGAAAATGGAAAGAATGCATTGGTGTATAACGTGAAAAACGTCCGCAACATATTTTGATAATGTTCAAAAGAAGTCGCACATGTTGATAAATATTGCTCTCCATATTCAGTTAAAGAATAAATTCTTTTTGCTGGCCCTCCATCGCTTGTATCCCAAGTAGAAGAAATAAGGTTTTCTTTTTCTAACTTGCGTAGTGTTCTATAAACATTACCTTGGTCAACAGAAGAAAAGCCGATGTCCATTAGCATTTGAATGAGTTTGTAACCATGAAGACTCCAGTCTTTTAGACAGAGAAGTAAGAAAGGAACTAAGAAGTTTTTTGGCATGGAGTTTGGTTGTTTCGCTTGGTTTTTTTCCAAACTTTCTGGGTGTTCTGGTTCATTATGTAGCATGATTGTACATCACCTCATGAATCAGTTAGATGGAATTTTTTGCTTATAAGTGCAATTTACACCTATCTGTTTTTAATGTCAATACATTTGTTGGAAAATAAAGAAAAATAAAATATAGACTTGAAGTTTTATTCAGAATATTAGAAAATAGTGAATAGGTTGAATTGTTTCAAAAACAAAAAAGGGAGTGTAGGCGAAGTGATTGATCAAAAATTCGATCCATTGCAAGCATGGAAAAATGCTTATGAACAAACCGAAACATTTTGGGGAAAAGCGCTCAATGAAACAATTAAAACAGAAGAATATTCTGCTTGGATGGGCAGCGTTCTAGACTTGAATTTGTTTTATCAAAAAGCATTAAATGATACGACAAAAAGTTATTTAGAACAAGTGAACGTGCCAACGAAAGAGGATATCGCTAGAGTAGCTACGCTTGTTATTAACTTAGAAAATAAAGTTGATAATATTGAGGAAGTTCTAGAAGAGAAAGTGGATTCGTTAGGACAAGCTCCTACATTAAAGCGTGATGTTACGAAAGTAAAACAAGATATTCGCACGTTAGAAACGAAAGTTGATCAAATTTTAGAATTGCTAGAAAAGCAAAATGCAGTACTAGCTAAACTACAAGTACCTGTAAAAGAAGAAGTAAAGCCGGCGAATAAGCCAGAAAATAAAAAATGATAATAGCGTTTGTTTACAACGTGTAAAAGAGAGAGGGAGAATCTCGTTTTCACGTATAAACAACGAAACATAATTAATATATGGACTCTATTAGTATGGGTACCAAAATGATTCATAATAATTGTTCACAAATTCATTTAAGGGGGAAAAGAAATGGTTCAATTAAATGGCAAAGTAGCAATCGTAACAGGTGGGGCAAAAGGAATTGGAAAAGCAATTACAGTAGCATTAGCACAAGAGGGAGCAAAAGTAGTTATTAACTATAACAGCAGTAAAGAAGCAGCTGAAAACTTAGTAAATGAACTAGGAAAAGAAGGGCATGACGTTTATGCAGTTCAAGCGGATGTTTCTAAAGTAGAAGATGCAAACCGACTTGTAGAAGAAGCTGTGAATCATTTTGGTAAAGTTGATATTCTTGTTAATAATGCTGGTATTACAAGAGATCGTACATTCAAAAAATTAAATCGTGAAGATTGGGAGCGCGTAATTGACGTGAACTTAAGTAGTGTATTTAATACGACAAGTGCGGTACTTCCATACATATCGGAAGCAGAAGAAGGAAGAATCATTAGTATTTCTTCTATTATTGGTCAAGCTGGTGGATTTGGACAAACAAACTACTCAGCAGCAAAAGCAGGTATGCTAGGATTTACAAAATCATTAGCGTTAGAACTTGCAAAAACAAATGTAACTGTAAACGCAATTTGCCCAGGATTTATCGATACTGAAATGGTAGCAGAGGTACCAGAAGAAGTGCGTCAAAAAATCGTTGCGAAAATCCCGAAAAAACGTTTTGGACAAGCTGATGAAATTGCAAAAGGTGTAGTATACCTATGCCGTGACGGTGCGTATATCACTGGTCAGCAATTAAACATTAACGGTGGATTATACATGTAATGAAGTAAGAAAAAAGTGCATATCCATATCAGGAATGCACTTCTTTTTTTAGAAAGAAATCGACCGAAAAGGAGATAGAAAAATGACTACATTCGTAACAGAATGGGAAAAGCAATTGGAGTTGTACCCAGAAGAATATCGCAAAGCATATCGCCGTGTGAAAAGAGCGAGCGAAATTTTATTACGCGAACCAGAACCACAAGTTGGTTTAACACCGAAAGAGGTTATTTGGACGAAGAATAAAACGAAGCTTTATCGTTACATTCCAAAACAAGAAAAAACACAGAGAGTACCAATCTTATTAATATATGCTCTTATTAATAAGCCATATATTATGGATTTAACTTCTGGAAATAGTTTAGTGGAATATTTAGTAGATCGTGGTTTTGATGTGTATATGCTTGATTGGGGTACATTTGGTTTAGAAGATAGTCATTTGAAATTTGATGATTTCGTGTTCGATTATATTGCAAAAGCAGTGAAAAAAGTAATGCGAACTGCAAAATCGGATGAGATTTCTTTACTTGGTTATTGCATGGGTGGAACGCTAACGTCTATTTATGCGGCACTTCATCCGCATATGCCAATTCGTAACTTAATTTTTATGACAAGTCCTTTCGATTTCTCTGAAACAGGATTATATGGTCCTTTATTAGATGAGAAATATTTCAATTTAGATAAGGCGGTTGATACATTCGGAAATATTCCGCCGGAAATGATTGATTTCGGAAATAAGATGTTAAAACCAATTACGAATTTTGTTGGTCCATACGTTGCTTTAGTTGATCGTTCAGAAAATGAGCGCTTCGTCGAAAGCTGGAAATTAGTTCAAAAGTGGGTTGGCGATGGCATTCCGTTCCCGGGTGAATCATACAGACAGTGGATTCGTGATTTTTATCAAAATAATAAATTGGTTAAAGGTGAACTCGTTATTCGTGGACAAAAGGTAGACCTTGCAAATATTAAGGCGAATGTCTTAAATATTTCCGGGAAACGTGATCATATCGCTCTGCCATGTCAAGTAGAAGCTTTACTAGATCATATTTCTAGCACAGATAAACAATATGTATGTTTACCAACAGGGCATATGTCTATCGTTTACGGTGGAACAGCTGTAAAACAAACATATCCGACGATTGGAAATTGGCTTGAAGAGCGTTCCAATTAAAAATAAAAAATCCAACTAGCGTTGTGTTAGTTGGATTTTTTTATGGAAAATAACAAAACATAGAAAGGAGAAATTTACATTTTAGGAGTATAATTATGAAGCTTATGACTGGTAAGTTGTTTTGGAATAGAGGAGTTTCTGTACCTTGTTATCCAACGTTAGAAAATGATATGATATGTGATGTGCTCGTAGTCGGAAGTGGCGAAGCGGGTGCTCATATAGCGTATTCATTAGCGAAGATAGGAATGCGTGTTACGCTTATTGAAAAAAGAGCAATTGCATGTGGTAGCACAGCTGCCAATACAGGTTTATTACAATTTCTTCATGATAAATCGTTAACCTCTCTTATTCATACATTTGGGAAAGTAAAAGGGGTACGGGCATATAGGCTTTGTTATGAAGCCCTTAGAACAATGGAGAAGGTTGTACCGACTCTCGATATTGATCCCCATTTTATTCCGCGAAATAGTTTGTATTATGCGAGTAGAGATGAGGATATTTCATTTTTACAAGAAGAATATAATACGTTACGCTATTATGAATTTCCGGTTGAATATTTTACAGAGTCTGATATTAAGAAACGTTATTCATTTGCAAAACAAGCAGCATTATATACAAGCGGTGACGCAGAAGTGAATCCATATTTGTTAGCACATAGTCTTTTGCATAAAGCAAAGCAAATGGGTGCTACTATATATGAACATACAGAGGCAATACATATTAAACAAATTCAAAATGATTTAATTTGTTACACAAAAACAGGAAATAAAATAGTAGCAAAGAATATTATTATGGCGACAGGTTATGAAGCGCTTTTTGGAAAGAAAGAAAAAAATACAACAGTAGAAACGTCTTATGCAGTTGTTACAAATAAGATAGATCAGTTCGAAGGTTGGCATGAGAAATCATTAATTTGGGAAACGGCACGGCCTTACCTATATTTTCGAACGTATCAAAACCGCATTATTGTAGGCGGATTAGATGAGGCGTTGAAAATTCAAAATATCGGCGATACGAAATTATTGCATAAGCGTGATATCCTTATTAATATTGTAAAAGAAATGTTCCCGCAGTTTAATAATATACAGGCAGAGTATTATTGGGCAGCAGCATTTGGTGGTAGTCATGATGGTCTCCCTATTTTAAAAGAAGATAAAAAGATACATAATTTATATTACGCACTGCCATATGGGGGAAATGGAACTGTATACGGAATGGTATTTGCAAAACTATTTCAGCAGTTATTTACAAATAAAGAAAGTGATGATTTTTCTTTATTTAATCGATAGAAAAAAGGTAGCGAAGTGATGGAATGAGAGATATAAAAAAGTTTTTACAAAAATTACGTCCCGTACAACTTATTGTTTTGTTTTATTTATTAGCAGTAGTCGTATCGGTAATATTACTTAGTTTACCATTTGTTACGAAGGATGGTGTGAAATGGACATTTATCGATGCCCTATTTACATCTGTTAGTGCGGTAAGTGTTACAGGACTTTCAGTTGTTACGATTTCAGATACGTTTACAACAGCAGGAATTATTGTATTAGCTCTAATTTTACAATTAGGCGGATTAGGCATCATGGCACTTGGCACATTCGTTTGGATTATAACGGGTAAAAAGATTGGTTTGCAGCGAAGAAGATTAATTATGGCAGACCATAATCAAGGAAATTTATCGGGTCTTGTAGAATTAATGCGTTCTATTTTAATTGTAATTATTTCGATAGAAATCATTGGAGCAATCCTGTTAGGTACAAGATTTTTACTGTACTTTCCGACTTGGCAAGAAGCTTATTTTCACGGTTTCTTTGCCGCTGTTAGTGCAACGACGAACGGTGGATTCGATTTAACAGGACAATCGCTAATCCCGTACAAAAAAGATTATATCGTTCAAATGATTCATATGTTACTCATTATTTTAGGAGCGATTGGCTTCCCTGTGTTAATGGAAGTGAAGCAATTTCTTAGTAAGAAGAGAGAACAACTTTTTCGTTTTTCGTTATTTACAAAATTGACGACAACAACATTTTTTGCACTTGTTGTTGTTGGAACCATCATGATTTTTTTACTAGAACGAAATCATTTTTTAGTAGGAAAGTCATGGCATGAAACGGTTTTCTATACGTTATTCCAATCTGTGACGACGCGAAGCGGTGGACTCGCTACAATGGATATACGTGAATTGTCACAACCAACGCTTTTATTTATGAGTATATTAATGTTTATTGGAGCATCTCCAAGTTCGGTTGGGGGCGGGATACGTACGACAACATTTGCGGTTAGTATATTATCGTTATATACATTTGCAAGGGGCGGTAGAACGGTTCGAGTCTTTAAACGACAGCTACATGAAGAGGATGTATTAAAAGCATCTGTCGTTATGACGATGGGGATATTATTATGTGCCACAGCACTATTTATTTTATCCATTACGGAAAATGTACCGCTTATGAGCTTGATCGTTGAAGTTTGTTCTGCTTTCGGGACGACAGGTTTATCGACAGGTATTACGCCAGATTTAACAACTGTGGGTAAACTTGTACTTATTGTACTTATGTTTATCGGACGCGTCGGTATTTTAACATTTATATTAGCTAGTGGTGGAAGAGAACAACCACCTCGCTATAAATATCCGAAAGAAAGAATTATTATTGGATAGTATGAAACCATTCTACCTGCGTTAGGTAGAATGGTTTTTTTAATCGTTAATTCCGAATTGGGGATGCATAAAAGCGTCGTTTTTATTATCAACTTCTTTTTTAAGTAATTCTTGATTTTCTTCTGCAATCCACCCGATATCATTTGTAGGATGGATCCATTCATCCCCAGCCATAATGGCAGGGTCTACCTCATCACTCCAATTGTTTAAGGGGCTGTTCTCGGAATTGTATTTACTGTCTCCAATTACAACATCATATTGATTTACAAAAGGTTGTTGCATCTTTTTTCCTGTTCCTTTAAAAGAAGGGAAGTTCATTTGATGAGGGAGCGTCTCGTCTAAAATTGGCGATTGGATTGTTTCTTTCTCTTTCAAAGTAATCGCTCCTTTTTGTAAAGGTTTGTTCGTATGTAGTATTTCCATCTATAAGCTCTTATGTACTTGTTAACACTTGCCAGTAATAGTTATTTCAGATTGCTCCAAACTAGAGTAGAAAGTAATTTCTTGAGAGCAGGTGAACGTATTGGTAAAAAGAAAAGTGAAACAAAATGCAGCAATTAACAATAATAAAACTCCGAAAGAAAGCTTACCAGATGCAGAATTTGCATTAGAGTATGAAGGAGAAAACAGTGCAAAGTATGCAAATCGAAATTCAAAAAAAGGTAAACAAAAATGAGGCGTTTTTTACAAACGCCTCGTTTTTTTGTGGGATTATAAAGGTTTTTTTAATTATTTGTAAATTTAATATTTTCTATTAGCAGAAAAATGTGAAAAAACATAGAAGTAGCAACGTATTACACAAAAACAAACAACAAACAAAAGATTAATGTTGGTTTAATACTGCTTTTACACTAATTGTTTATATTTGAGTTGTACATAAGATTTGTAAAAGGAGAGAGAGACAGTGAAAAAAACAATCTTTAAAGCTGTAGCAACTGGAATGGTATTTTCGTTATTAATGGGGTGTGGTGCAAAGAAAGAAGAAAGTGCTGGAGCAAAAGTGAAAGATGATAAATTATCTGGATCGTTAACTGTTTACACAGCGATTGAAGAAGAGCTTGTACCGATTTATCTTGATTCTTTCAAAAAGAAATACCCGGATGTGAAGTTGAACATTGTTCGTGATTCAACAGGAGTTATTACAGCGAAATTGCTAGCTGAAGGAAAAAATACACAAGCAGATGTTGTGTGGGGAACTGCGGCGTCTAGTCTATTAGCTTTAGAGAAAAAAGATATGTTAAAAGAATACTCTCCAAAAGGAGCGGATCGTGTCCTTCCGCAATTTAAAGATGATAAGAAACCTGAAAAATGGGTAGGTAATACTGCGTTTATGACGGGGATTGCTGTAAATAAAGAAGAATTAAAGAAGAAAAATTTACCGATGCCAGAATCATATGAAGATTTAACGAAACCAGAATATAAAGGAACACTTGTTATGCCACATCCAGCTTCTTCTGGAACAGGATTTTTAACAGTTTCTGCATGGTTGCAAATTATGGGTGAAGATAAGGGCTGGGATTACATGAAAAAACTTCATGATAATATGGCATCTTATACGCATTCCGGTTCAAAACCAGCGAAATTAGCAGGTGCAGGTGAATATCCAGTTGGTGTGTCAATGGTTTATAGCGCTTTAAAAGAGAAACAAAAAGGTGCACCAGTTGAAGTTGTACTGCCGAAAGAAGGACTAGGCTGGGAAGTAGAAGCGAATGCACTTATTAAGAAAGATAATGCGAAAAATGATAAATTAGCACAAGCGTTTTTAGACTGGGCAATTACAGATGATGTAATGAAGTTATACTTCGAGAAAAATGGATTTGCGACAATTAAAAATGACTATAAACTTCCAGATGGATTCCCGAAAGATGTGACAGAAAAGTTATACAAAAAGAATGACTTTAAATGGGCAGCAGAAAATCGCGACAAAATTTTAGAGCGTTGGGAAAAAGAGTTTGGTCAAAAAGCAGAACCGAAAAAGTAAGTGAGTGGGAGAGAGAAAAATGAGCGAATATTTATCAATTCAACACATTCAAAAACAGTTTGATACATTTACAGCGTTAAAAGATATTTCTTTTACAGTGAAAAAAAATGAGTTTGTTTGTTTATTAGGACCGAGTGGTTGTGGGAAAACGACGTTGCTTCGCATTTTAGCAGGGTTAGAAGAAGCGACAACAGGTAGTATAGCTGTGAATGGAAAAGATATTACAGCATTGCCGCCTGGTAAGCGGAACTTCGGAATGGTTTTTCAATCGTATGCATTATTTCCGAATTTAACGGCGCTTGAAAACATTGAATACGGCTTAAAGACAAAAAAATATGAAAAAGCAGAAGTAAAAGAGAAAGCGCTATTGGCGTTAGAACTTGTTGACTTACTGAATGTAAAAGATAAATATCCTGCTCAAATATCTGGTGGACAACAGCAGCGAGTAGCACTTGCACGTGCGCTCGCTCTGTCTCCCGATATTTTGTTACTAGATGAGCCGTTATCTGCTTTAGATGCAAAAGTGCGTGAAAAGTTGCGTAGAGAAATGCGTGATTTGCAAGAAAAAGTCGGAGTAACAACTATTATGGTAACGCATGATCAAGAAGAGGCATTAACGATGGCTGATAAAATTGTTGTAATGAATCATGCGGAAATTATGCAGATTGGAACACCAGAGGAGATTTACCAAAGACCAGCCAATCCGTTTGTGGCAGATTTTATTGGTTCTATTAATTTCTTTTCGAAAAATAATGAAGAACACGCAATTCGTCCTGAACATGTAACAGTTGTGCACAATAATGGTATGAAAACTGTTGTAGAAAGCATGGAATTCCGGGGGGCTGTATACCGGACGGAAGTGCGGGTCATAGAAGAGAAAACACACCTTTATAACGAGAAAATCGTAGTGGATATATTGGCATCAGAAGTAGAAGCAACTTCTATTAGGAAAGGAAAGCAAATTCAAATCTCTTTCTCAGAAAATCATATGTTGTCATATGGAAAGAAGGTCATTGTATAGATGGAGATGTTAGAAAATTATCAGGTAGAAAATACGAAAAAAAAGATTAAGAGACGTATCGGTAAAGAAGAGTGGATACAGAGACTAGTAATTATCGGTATGCTTCTTTCATTTCTTATCATACTTGTATTGCCTTTATTACAATTGTTTACACAAGCCTTTTACGATAAAGATGGAGCTTTCGTTGGTGTTGCGAATTTCAGTAAATATTTCACAACATCAACTTTAGTTCAATCATTACAAAATACGATATGGATTTCGGGCGCGACAACAATTATTTCCGTTACACTCGCTTTCATTTACGCATATGCGATCGCTCGTACGAATGTTTTTGGAAAGCGCATATTTCAGTACGTAGCGTTATTACCATTATTCGCGCCAACGATGATGCACGGTATAGCACTTACATATTTATTTGGTAATCAAGGGCTAGTAACGAAAGGAATGTTTGGTTTATTTGAAGGTATACAAATCCCTTTATATGGACCGGTAGGAATTGTAATGGCTGAAGTTATGTATACATTTCCGCAAGCATTCCTTATTTTATTAATTGCTTTTCAAGGATCTGACTATCGTTTATATGAAGCTTCTAATATGTTAGGAGCGAGTAAAACAAAGCAGTTTCTTACTGTTACTTTACCTAGTGTAAAGTACGGATTAATTAGTGCAATGTTCGTTGTATTTACACTTAGTTTCACTGATTTTGGGGCGCCAAAAATTGTAGGAGGACAATATAATGTGCTTGCTACTGACGTATATAAACAAGTAATTGGACAGCAAAATATGCCAATGGGGGCAACTGTCGGAATGATTTTATTAATCCCAGCTATCTTTGCTTTTGCAGTTGATCGTATTACGCAAAGAAAACAGGCGAATTTTTTATCTTCAAAAGCAGTACCTTACAGAATAATAAATAATAAGAAAAGAGATGTTATTTCGTTCGTATATTGTAGCGTAATAACGCTTATGATTATTCTTTTATTCGTTGCAGTTGGTATTGCTGCAAGTGTAAAAGTATGGCCGTATAATATGAGTTTTACATTTGAGCATTTTAATTTTTCAAGTTTAACGGGAGATGGACTTGAAGCGTTTAAAAATAGTGTAATTGTTTCAGCGGTTACAGCGGTTATTGGGGCAATTTTAACATTTGTGTTCGCGTATGCAATTGAGAAAATAGACCAACTACAATTTTTCCGAAAAACAGGTTACTTTTTCTCTATCGTACCTTTAGCAATACCAGGTTTAGTACTTGGGTTAGGCTACGTTTTCTTCTTTAGTCAACCAACAATACAAATATTTGGACTTTCCGTAACGAACCCGTTTCATTCTCTATACGGAACAATTGCTGTGTTAGTACTAGTTAATATCATTCACTTTTATTCTGTAACATTTGTTACGGCAACGACAGCTTTAAAGAAATTAGATCGAGAGTTTGAACTAGTTTCACAGTCGATGGGGATCCCGTTTTATAAAACATTCTTTCGAGTTACGGTACCGATGTGTCTACCAGCCATTTTAGAAATGGTAATGTACTATTTCGTAAATTCCATGGTGACTGTCTCGGCAGTTGTATTCCTATACGCAGCTGATTTTAAACTAGCTGCTGTGTCAATTGTAAATATGGATGATGCAGGAAATGTGGCACCAGCAGCTGCGATGAGTGTACTTGTTGTTGTTACTAATATTGTAGTAAGAGTTGTATATGAATGGGGAACGAAAGCACTTCGTAACCGAACGTCAAAATGGCAACAAAGATAAAGTGAAACTTTAATCAGTGGGGGCATCCCCCGCTGATTAATAGTTGAACCAATCGGACTTTTAAGGCAGCATGATTCCCGCCTAACTTCTTTGCGAGGGGGAGTCTTACTGCCTGGCGAACAGCGAGATAAATAAGAAGGGTGATGGATAGAATGAAAATAGAAGCAGTTATTTTTGATTGGGCAGGTACGACAGTTGATTACGGATGTTTTGCACCACTGGAAGTATTCATGAAAATTTTTCATAAACGTGGTGTTGAAGTTACAGCAGAAGAAGCACGTAAGCCAATGGGATTATTAAAAATAGATCATGTAAGAGCACTAACAGAAATGCCTCGTATTGCGAATGAGTGGAAGCGTGTTTTCGGACAATTACCAACAGAAGCAGACATTCATGAGATGTATAAAGAATTTGAAGAAATTCTCTTTGCTATTCTGCCAAACTATGCCACGCCAATTGATGGGATAAGAGAAGTGATGGCTTCATTACGTAAAAGAGGCATTAAAATTGGCTCAACAACTGGCTATACGAGAGAAATGATGGATATTGTTGCAAAAGAAGCAAAATTACAAGGGTATAAACCTGATTTTCTTGTGACGCCAGATGATGTTCCAGCAGGTCGTCCGTACCCGTGGATGTGCTATAAAAATGCGATGGAACTTGGTGTGTATCCGATGAATCATATGATAAAAGTGGGAGACACGGTGTCAGATATGAACGAGGGCAGAAATGCTGGGATGTGGACTGTTGGCGTAATTCTCGGTAGTAGCGAGCTCGGCTTAAGCGAGTGGGAAGTTGAAACTATGGATCCGGTAGAACTTCATGAAAAGATGGAAGTAGTTCGTAATCGTTTCGTTGAAAACGGAGCTCATTTTACGATTGAAACGATGCAAGAACTCGAGAACGTAATTGAACATATCGAGAAACAAGAACTTATTATTTCATAAAAGGGGCAAAGGATCATGAATGGAAATCACTACTTATTATTAACGCCAGGACCATTGACGACAACAAAAACGGTAAAAGAAGTTATGCTATACGATTGGTGTACATGGGATGTTGAATATAACACAATGGTGCAAGATGTAAGGGCTAAACTTGTATCGTTAGCAACGAAAGAAGAAGAGAAATATACAACGGTTTTAATGCAAGGAAGCGGTACGTTTTCAGTTGAAGCAGTGATTGGTTCTGTCGTTCCTAAAAACGGAAAGCTTCTTGTTTGTACAAATGGTGCATACGGTAAGAGGATTGTGCAAATGGCAGAGATGTTACATATAAATGTGGTCGTGAGTCAAACAGAGGAGTGGGAACCTACTAATATTGCAGAAGTAGAAAAGTTATTGCAAGAAGATAAAGAGATTACTCATATTGCAGTAGTTCATTGTGAAACAACTACAGGTATTATTAATCCAATTGTAGATGTATGTAAATTAGGAAAGCGATACGAGAAGGTTACAATTGTTGATGCAATGAGTAGTTTCGGCGGGATTGAAATAGACATTGCTGATTTGCAAATTGATTTTTTAATTAGTAGTGCGAATAAATGTATTCAAGGTGTTCCTGGATTTGGTTTTGTTATCGCAAATCGTGATGAATTATTAAAGTGTAAAGGGCAAGCACGCTCTTTATCTCTTGATTTATATGATCAATGGGAAACGATGGAAGAGCAAAATGGGAAATGGCGTTTTACTTCACCTACGCATGTTGTACACGCTTTTTATCAAGCCTTGCTTGAACTAGAAAAAGAGGGCGGAGTAAGAGCACGTTGCAATCGATATTATAGCAATCAAAAATTATTGGTGAACAGAATGGAAGGAATTGGATTTAAGTCATTAGTAGATGAAAAATATCAATCTCCTATTATTACATCGTTTATTTACCCAGAGGGATTTGAATTTCAGGAGTTATATAACGAGTTAAAGAGGTATGGATTTGTAATTTATCCAGGGAAAATTTCGAAAGTAGATACGTTCCGTATTGGAAATATCGGTGATGTACATGAGGAAGATATAAATCGTTTAGTTGATAGTATCGCCAAAGGAGTTGTTATAGGTTGAAAGTATTTTGCTTAGGTGGAGCAGGTAAAATTTGTCGTGAAGCGATTTTGGATTTAGTTCAATTTTCATCTTTTGAGACGATTACAGTAGCCGATTTTAACGAAGAAGAAGGCCGTAAAGTAGTAGAATGGCTCAACGATCCTCGTGTTGATTTTGTGAAAGTCGATGTGACAAATCATGAGGATACAGTTGCAAAAATGAAAGGCTATGACATTGTAATGGATGGTACGACGATAAAGTTAAATGGATTGTCTACTCGTTGTATTGCGGAAGCTGGGTGTCACGGTGTGAATTTGAATGGATTTGGTGAAGAAAATGAATCACATGCTATATTTGTTCAAAATGAAAAAACATGTTTACCCGGATTTGGTATGACACCAGGTGTAACGCAAATGATGGCCATGCATGCAGCAAATCAGCTAGATACTGTAGAGTATGTTCGTGTAAGTCACGGTTCGTATCGTCCAATTGCTTTTTCTGCATCAATTACAGAAACAACGACATATGAATATGATCCAAATTTACCATCGCGTACAGTATATGAAGATGGTAAGTTTAAGCAAGTACCGCCTTTTGCGCGACCAAGAGAAATTGAATTGCCAGCGCCTTATGGTAAAACAATGCAGTATATCATTCCGCATTCTGAAACGATTACGTTAGCAAAGGCACTAGAAAATAAAGGTGTCAAACTGATAGAGACGAGAGGAACTTGGCCAAAGAAAAATATGCAGCTCGTACGTGCTTTATATGATTACGGCATATTGCGTAATGATCAAATTGAAATAAACGGGAAAGAAATTGGCATTATGGATTGTATTTCGCAGTATTTATTACAATCGAAAGAAGGTCAAGAGACGGAAGTATACGGTTATGCACTTCATGTAGAAGTAGTAGGTATGAAAAATAATGAGAAACAGAGACATGTATTATATCATACACATCCGTTATCTGATGGATCTATTGTAGGATGGGAAAATTTAAGAGCTTATACGAGAAACGTCGGTATTCCATTTGGAATTGCTACCGAGTTAATTGCAAATGGGAATGTAAATAAAATGGGTGTTGTTACGCCTGAAGAAGCTTTCGAAAACCCACAACTTGTTTTTGATGAACTAGAAAAGCGCGGCATTTATATTCATGAAGAGGTTTTCACTGAAAAAGAAAATTATAATTTTGTATAAGCAAGGAACTTTATGAGGTAGATACAAATGGGGTGAAGCTATGTCTGTAGTAGGAGAAGAAAGAAAGCGGACTATTCTTGAAAAAGTAGAGTTTAAAGGAAAAGTAAAGGTTTCAGAATTAGCGAGAGAATTCGCTGTATCAACAGAAACAATTCGTCGATATTTAGAAGAGTTAGATCGTGAAAAAAAGTTGAAGAAAGTGTATGGTGGAGCTGTTCAACTTCCAGGTGCCGGGATAGAGGCGCCGATGTTAGAAAGAGAAATGCTACATATAGAAGAGAAGAAAAGAATTGGTTATAAAGCAGCAACATTTGTAGAAGATGGTGATGTCATTGCAATTGATGACGGAAGTACACCACTTCAGATGGTTCCATATCTTGTTCATCGAAAAAATTTAACGATTGTTACGAGTTCTTTTCCAGTAGCGACACAATTAATCTCTTCTATTAATAAAAAGATGTTTCACGGTGAAGTTTTATTTATTGGTGGAAAAGTATCACCAAAGCATTCGCGTGTATCAGGATCTATTTCTCAGCAAGTGATTCATCAATTTCATTTTCATAAAGCGTTTGTTTCGATTGATGGGTTATTACCTAGTTTTGGCGTTTCCAGTTTTGAATTAGAAAAAGCAAAACTGTCGGAAGCGATGATGAAATTAGCTGAGAAAACATATATTTTATGCGACCATACAAAAGTAGGTGTAAAAGGGAATTATAGAATAGCAGGATTTTCTCGTATTCAACATGTTATTTGTGATAAGAAAATGCCATATAGTTTTGAAGAAGAAGTTAAGAAGCATAATATTCAATGGACAGTGTGTTAAATAAAGTGAAAGCAGTAATGAAATAAAAGGTTTGCATTCATGCAAAAAGTGGACACATTTTCTCATTTCCTTCATATAATTTACCAATATAAAAAAAGTTGGCTGAAGGAAAGAAGGGGGAATATGTCAGAACGCATATATAATAAACTTGTATTGTATGCAAATATTTTACAAAAAATTGGTTTTATTAATGAGAAAGAAAAAAGTGAAATTCTTCATACGATAGGTAAAAAATCCCTTTGAATAAAGGGATTTTTATTGTGTATCGCTAGAAACATATTTTACATGTAATATTGCAGTTATCAATATAAGGGAATTTTATTTTGAAAAAATTATATTAAGGCGCTAGTAGTAGCAACATTAGGCGACAAAGAAACAGAGAAAGCAGATGATAACTCTAATTCATGCCATACGGAAACAAAGAATCAAGTGGATAGCCAAAATATGATAACAGATAAATAATTAAGAGAATTTGTTAATAAAAAAGTATGTAATAGAAAAGATTTAAATACACCAATTACGAAAGAAGAGTTATTGCAAGTAAAGGACTTGTTTTTAAATACGAATGAGATTATTGATTATCGTGCATTGAAATATATGCCGCATTTTAAATTTTTAACAGTTGCGAATGCGAAGATAAAAGATCCGTCATTCTTTACGAACTTAAAGCAAATGAGAAAAATACGTTATTCTTTCATTAGAAGAATAACGTATTTTTTATTGTAACATGAAGTAGGACATGGACGGCGGGATTGGTATGTGAGTAGCCTATTTTTACGAGGAGCGTTGAAATCATATTGACAAAAAAGCATTCTCATGTGATAATTCAATTAAATTTTTAGAATAATCAAAAAATACTCCTTTTACATAGAAAGGATTCGAACATTATATAAATATTACGACGGGGGTGACGAAATGTTATTTTTTCTGAAGAAATGGAATGAATTAAAAGATGTGAAATCTGAATTGGCACTTCGTGATTGGTTTTATGGTACAAAAATTAGTTTATCGTTATGTACGTCAAAAGAGCCATTAACATTTTTAGTGAATGTCGAGGGAAGAGATAAAGGATTGTTTTCAGAAGAGGATTTTATTGTTGTCAATTGCATGTGTGAGCCAGTGTTTGAAAACGAGGAAAAACCAGCGGCAGAGTCATTTATGCATGCGGATATTTATAAAAAAAGCAGTGCGGAATGTATTTTACAAGTACAGACTGTAGATAGCCATTTAATATCAGAGTTATACGGAGAAGAAAGAGAAGTAACATTCGATAAACGTAGCGTGGAACGTGTTTTTGGAAAAGAAGGTATAACAGAAATGACAATTCCAATTGTAGAAGATGAAAAGAAATTTGCTGATTTGTTAGAAAGTAATGTTCCGAATTTTATTGAAGGTGGAGGAGTAGTTCTCGTTCATAATTACGGCATGATTGTGTGGGGGAAAACGCCAGAAGAAGCGAAAAAATGGCTAGAGGGTATAGAATATTTAATGAACTATCATGTAAAGTTGTTAATGATAAAAGGTGCGAAGAGCTCTGTTATATAAAAATGTTTGCGATGTTGTTACAATTCCATAAATAAATGAAAGCGTTTTAAAAATAATTTTACTCATAAAATATAGGTCTCCTTATTATATATAGATTACATGTTGACATGTAAGGAGGAACATATTTTGCGAGTTAAATATCATTTTCTGCCAAAACAGCAGGTGACTTATTGCAAGATAAATGATACTGGTGAAAAAGCATTACAAATTATGAATGAAACGGGATTTCGAGCAATCCCTGTATTAGCAGAAGATGAGAAGCTATTCATGGGGATTATTTATAAAGTAGATTTATTAGAAAAGAAGTGTAATAGCGGATTAGAGCATGTAAGTACAGGAGATATGTTAGAAAATTCCTCTGCATTTATTTTTGAAAAGGATTCTTTCTTCAGAGCTTTTTATGTGATTCGTCGTCTCCCATTTTTAGCGGTGCTAAATGATTATAATGAATTTGTTGGTATCTTAACACATTCCAATGTATTTGATGTTATTGAAGACTCATTCGGTATGCGGACGGGTGGTTATATATTAACAATTGCAACACAAGATTGTAAGGGAACGATTAAAGAGCTTGGGACATTGTTAAAAGCATATAATATCGGTGGGTTGTTTACGCTAGATAACGGTGATCAATATATTCGCCGTATTATCGTAAATATATCAGATGAGTTAGATGAAAAAAGATTAAAGAAATTAATCGAAAAAATAGAAAAAAAAGGATTCAGAGTGAGTCATGTAGATTATATTTAAGTGAAAAGGAAAGGTACCAATCTGCTATATGTAGAGTGGTACCTTTTTTTCGTGTAAGTGATGAATTGTCTCCCACTATTTTTGGGAGCACCGCCGCCCGTAAACGCCCGATTGGTGAGGGCTAATAATTAGTGGTGAATGCCCCACTAATTAAAGTTTCACTTTATTTTGAAACAGCAGGTGGAGATAATGCTAAATCAGACAAAAAAATAAAGTCTGCATGCTCGCGAATTTTGGGAATAGAGGTTTCTATAACACGTGATGTAATTTCACCTGGAGGCCCAACGTGTCCGATAGCTACCATAATTGGTTTTTCTTGAATTTTTTTGATAAGTAATTGAGCTTGTTTTGAAATATGTCCTGCTGTATAAACATCATCAAAAAATAGTTGGTTTTCAATAATAGGCACCCCTAATTCTTTTCCGATTTGTGGGACGACACTATTAGGGTTTGTTTTGCTATCTAAATAAAATAAACCGTGTTTTTTACAAGCTGTAAGTATAAGACGTACAATTCTTTCGTCAGCTGTTACTTTTGATCCCATATGATTGTTCATTCCAATTGCATGCGGTACTTCTTTAATCGCTTGTTCGAGTCGGTTGTTTATTTCTTCATCGCTTAAATCAGTTGTAAGTGCTTTTGGTCCAAGCCATTCTTTTTTACCTTTAATAGGTTCCATTGGCATATGTATAATAACTTCATGGCCTTTTTTATGGGCTGCTATTGCATCTTCTTTTGTAGAAGGAAGGAAAGGCATAACAGCAACAGTCAGTGGAATGGGAAGTGATAACATTTTATCAGTTCCCTTCATATTATTTCCGAAGTCGTCAATGACAATAGCTACTTTATTTGTATGGGCATTGGCTTGAATCGGAAACAAGAAGGATGGTAAGAACATAGTAAAAATGAGCAATGCAATCGTATATTTGCGCATATAAATATTTCCTTTCTATTTTATCCCGCTATTTGCGGGCAGTAAGATTCTCACCTCAAAATTCGGCTGGAGCAAAGAAGTTAGGGGGAGATCCACTGCTCGTAAACGCCCGATTGGTGATTGATAAGGTTTCACTTTATCAATCATCATTATGTTTTGCGTTTTTATATAAATTAAACAAAAAATGTCGAAGAAAAGTATATGTTAAATAGAGAAACCGCTATTTAATTGGTATTTGTAAAAAAAGAAGATGAAAAAAATGTCTATTATTGCGAATGTATTTACAAAGATAGAATAATTTGTAATAATTCTCAAAGTGAGGGTAAAGATTTGTAAATTACAGGGAGAAAATGTTTAATTTTCTGATTCTTCAAATTTGAATATGATTAAGCAGGTAAAAGGTCAATAGTGAAGTTGAGAGCATGGAAGAATAATAAGGGGGATATGGATGTTTACTGTAAAAAGGAAGTACACATTAGAAAAGCTTTCACGTGATATTCATATGAAGCGTGAAGAAATGATTCAACTAGGATTAACAAGCGGGTTAACTAGTAGGGAAACAATTCAAGTTAGTCAAGAATTGGACAAGCTTATTTTACAATACCAGCGCTATAAAGAAAAACAAACACCAAAATGGTTTTCCATTATAAAGGTACCTATTTTCCAAATCGGATATGAAGGAAAATCGAATAATTTTTGGCGAATGCTTGTGGCGGGTTTTATGAAATAAGTATAATTACCCTTTTGTGATAAGGATAATTATACTTTATGTAACGGTATTTCGATATGAACTGTCGTTCCTTCGTTTTCTTTACTGTCAATAAAAATATGCCCATCGTACATCTCTACAATTCGTTTACATATGACAAGTCCAAGACCTGTTCCAGTATCTTTATTAGTAAAGAACGGATGAAAGAGGTGTTTTTGAATATGTTTTGGAATACCTTTTCCAGTATCAATAATTTGCAATTGTGCGTGTGTTTCATTGTCTGTTATGACAATGGTTAGTGTGTCACTAGAAGTCATGGCTTCAATTGCATTTTTTGTAATGTTTAAAACCACTTGTTTCATATGGTCTTTTGAGCAACGGATATGAACAGGATGGTCTGGCAAATGTAGATGGAATACAATGTTATGTAGATTCGCCTCAGATTGAATAATCAATGCTACCTCATTTAGAATAGTTCTCACATCATATGTTTGTTCAATGATAGCAGTTGGCTTTCCAAGAATAAGAAATTCACTTACAATTTCATTAATTCTCTCTATTTCTTGTTCGATGATGGAAAAGTAAAACTGATCCTGTTCATCTTTATATTTTTCTTTTAATAGCGCAACGAGTCCTTTAATTCCCGTAAGAGGATTGCGGATTTCGTGGGCTGTACTCGCTGCAAAAGTTCCAACCAATTCAATTTTTTGCAGTTCATTTTGTTGTCTTTCCAGCTTTGTTTGCCGTTTTAATAACATATATTGAGCGAGTAAAAATAAGATAGACATTAAAAATAAAGTAGCTATACATTCTATTGCAACCCATTGGTATAAAGTTTGCTTGTGGATAGGTAATGGAGAAACAGAGACCTTCCAATTTAACCTTTGGAGTGGGGTAGTGAGCATATTAGAATGCGCATCGCTTGTTTCATTATTGTCATCAGTTAGAAAAACTACATCATGTTTATCAGTTACTTCGAAATGGTATTGTGGTTTAATAGCATTTAAAGAAGATGAAATGTAGTCAAAGCGTAAACTTGCTAACAATAAGCCTGAGAGTTCCTTCTGTTTGTTAAATATTGGGGAAGCGATTATAATAGCTTGATGTCCAAGGACGCGATCTGTAATGACGGATGATACAGTTGTTTTCTTAGTTTGTAATGCGTCTTGAATATACTTGCGGTCTGAGACGTCTACAGGTCTTGATTCGCTTTCTGATGCGATGGTAATGATTCCTTCTGGTGTAACGTAATATAGACCAGAAAAGCGCGCATCGTTTCCATCTGTATCATGTACAATTTGTTTAATCCCATTTATGTTACCAGTCTCGGTACCTACGACTTTTGCAAGCATTTCTAAGGCAGAAATTGCTTCACCAAGGTGATGATCTAAATAGTCTCTATATAAAAAGAGAACCGTATGAGCAGATGTTTTGTTTTCCTGCTTCATTTTATACGTATGATAGGAATAAAATGTAGCACCAATCACTATCGTTGGTAGGATAACAAGCAATATATATAAAACTATGCTTTGGAATTTGACTTTCAAATGTGGTACTCCTTCTTTTTTTATTATCATTATATATAAACTATGTTAAAATTGTCATGTTTTTATTCAAGAATCATTCGTAATATATTAGGGGAGAGGAAATGGATGAGTGAATGCTCATTCGGAACTCACATGAAGTATTAAGCTGTATTTTCTTTTTATTGCTGAGAATTTAAGTGAAGGGTTGAAAGTTGTATGACATCAAATAATGAACGAGAAGATATTTCTCAATCTTTAAAAGTATTTATTGCATTATCTCGTGTACACCGTTCTGTTATGGATACTACAAATAAATCTATACAAAGTAACGGGTTAAATCCAACTGAATTTGCTGTATTAGAACTGCTATATCATAAAGGTGGTCAACCACTTCAGCAAATTGGTGAGCGCATTTTAATAGCTAGTGGCAGCATTACATATGTTGTAGATAAGCTGGAAAAAAAGGGATTAGTAAAGAGAATCCCATGTCCGAATGACAGACGTGTTATTTATGCGCAATTAACGGAGTCTGGGGAGAGTTTTATTGCTTCTATTTTTCCGGGGCATGAGCAAGTTATACATCAGTCTTTTGAAATGTTAACGAAGGATGAAAAGGATGAATTACTTGATTTGTTGAAAAAAATTGGAAAGTATGAAAAGTGATACTATGTTCCAAAGGAGCTTTGGATAAAAAATCCAAGGCTTTTTTGCATATAAGTAAGTAAGATGGCAGCTGCCGAATTTTGTTGAAAACTAAGAGGGGATTTGGGAAGAAGTATTGAATTATAGTAAAGGTATACATAATGGAGAGGAGGCTCGTTCATGTCATTTAAAGACTATGAATATAAACGGCCAAATATTGAAGAATTAAAAGAGAAATTTACTGTTGCTTTAGAGAAATTTGATAACACAAAAACTGTAGAAGAACAAAAACAAGTTATCAATTCAATTAATGAAATTCGCAATGATTTTGGTACAATGGGGAATCTTTGTTACATTCGTCATTCTGTTGATACGACAGATGCTTTTTATAAGGAGGAGCAAGATTTCTTTGATGAATACTCTCCAGTTGTACAAGGATATGGAACAAAATATTATAAGGCGTTAATTAGTTCTCCATTTCGTGAAGAATTAGAAGCCTATTACGGAAAGCAATTATTCGCTCTAGCAGAATGTGATTTAAAAACATATTCAGATGAAATCGTGAAAGATTTACAATTAGAGAATAAATTGTCTTCACAATATACACAGTTGTTAGCATCTGCAAAAATTGACTTTGCAGGAGAAGAAAGAACATTATCGCAACTGATTCCATTTATGCAAGGAAAAGAAAGAAGTGAACGTAAATCAGCAAGTGAAGCATACTACGGATTTTTAGCTGGAAATGAGGAAGAACTAGATCGTATTTATGATGAGCTTGTTAAAGTAAGAACGAAAATTGCGAAATCTTTAGGTTTCAAAAACTTTGTTGAACTAGGATATGCAAGAATGTATCGTACAGATTACAATGCGGAGATGGTTGCGAATTATCGTCAGCAAGTACTTGATTATATCGTTCCAGTTACAACGGAATTAAGAAAGAGACAAAAAGCACGTATCGGTGTAGAAAAGCTAGCATATTACGATGAAAACTTTGAATTTGCTACAGGTAATCCAACTCCAAAAGGAGATGCAGATTGGATTATTAATCATGGGAAAACGATGTATAAAGAGTTATCAGCTGAAACAGATGAATTTTTCAATTTCATGTTAGATAATGATTTATTAGACTTAGTTGCGAAAAAAGGAAAAGCTGGTGGCGGATATTGTACATATATCGAAAATTATAAAGCGCCATTTATTTTCTCAAACTTCAATGGAACATCTGGTGACATTGATGTATTAACACATGAAGCTGGTCATGCTTTCCAAGTATATGAAAGTCGTAAATTTGAAATTCCAGAATATAATTGGCCAACATATGAAGCGTGTGAGATTCATTCTATGAGTATGGAATTCTTTACATGGCCATGGATGAAACTATTCTTTGAAGAAGATGCAGATAAATATTATTTCTCACACTTAAGTTCAGCACTTCTGTTTTTACCATATGGTGTATCTGTCGACGAATACCAACATTATGTATATGAAAATCCAGAAGCATCACCAGCAGAGCGTAAGACAGCATGGCGTAACATAGAGAAGAAATATTTACCGCATCGTGATTATGAAGATAATGATTATTTAGAGCGCGGTGGCTTCTGGCAACGTCAGGGACATATTTATAGCTCGCCGTTCTACTATATTGACTACACGTTAGCTCAAATTTGTGCACTGCAATTTTGGAAGCGCGCAAGAGATAATAGACAAGAGGCATGGGAAGATTATGTGAACCTTTGCCAACAAGGTGGAAGTAAATCATTCTTGGAATTAGTAGAAGTGGCAAATTTAACATCACCATTTGCTGAAGGTTGTGTGAAAAGTGTCATTACAGAAATTGAAGCATGGCTACATGCGATTGACGACACAAAATTGTAAAAAACATGCGCTTTTTTTCACATGTTTAACATCGACATAATGGGGAAATGATGAGATAATAAAAGAAAATTCAGAATACTAAAGAGGTGTTTCTAAGAAGGAACACCTCTTTTCACCAACAAAAAAGGGGGAAAGAAGTATGCTTCAATCTAATATGGATGTGAGTTTAGAAAGTTTGGTGAACTCATTGCAGTCTACCCGAAGCACGCTATTATCAGAAATTGAAATGTTAAATGATACAGAAGTGAATGTAAAGCCACGCCGTGATAAATGGAGTATTATTCAAATTTTACATCACTTACATTTAGTTGAACAATCTGTCACATCTGCCCTTGTATATGCTCTACACAAAAATGAAAGAAATGCGACTCCATTTAAAGACCTCCAACTTACGCTTGATCGCACACATAAAAGAGAAGCTCCTCAGCAAATGCAACCAACAGAAACTTTAATGAAAAAACAGCAAGGAATTCAATTGCTAGAACATTCACGACAAGAACTATTACATGCGCTTCATAGTATCATAGATGAAAAAGAATTAGTTGCAAATGGATTAAAGCATCCTGTTTTTAATGATTTGAATTTGTATCAGTGGGCTCAATTTCTTGATTTGCATGAGCAAAGGCATCTTACACAGTTAAAAGAGGCGAAATACGCAATTTTGCAGCGATAAAGTGGAAGAAGTGGGAAACCACTTCTTTTTTTGATACATGCATAGTTTTCTTTCTTACTTTGGAATACTACATGGAGAAAGAAAAGAAGGAGTTGAAAAGTATGTCCAAGAAAAAGAGAGAAGAAGAGCGTGCTTGGAAAGCACGTAAAGAGAATCAAAAACCACATGGAAAAGTGAAAGCTTTTGCTGAATTAGTTGAAGGAACAGAAAAAACGTGATGATTATTTCATCACGTTTTTTGTATGAGTGGAAAGGTTAATAAGAAGGTTGTACCGATTCCTTTTTCACTTATAATATCAATTTTTCCATTCATAGCTTGAACAACACTGAATACAACCATCATTCCAAGACCAGTCCCTTTTTCTTTCGTTGAATAGAAAGGAGAACCGAGGCGCTTCACTTGTTCTTGATCCATACCAACTCCTGTATCTTTTATATATAGCTGGATATGCTTATGATCAGGAACTAATGTGAAATAAAGATCGCCGCCTTTTGGCATAGCTTCAATGCAGTTTTTTAAAATATTTAATAAGCATTGGTTTAGTTTTTGCTTCTCTCCAGCGATAAAGAAAGAAGTACTTTGCTTTATGTAATGAGTACGGACATTTGTTAAATTGGCAAGTGGTGTAATTAAAGATAGTGCATGCAGTAATTCTTCCTCGAGTTGTAGTGTTTGTTCTTTTTCAATACTCGGTTTTGCAAAGGTTAAATAGTCTGTGAGAACATGATTTGCTTGCTCGATACCATTAATGGCAATATCGATATATAATTTCCGTTCTTGCTCGGTACATGTATCAGACTGCAATAGTTGTAAAAATCCTTTCGTTGAAGTTAAAGGATTGCGAATTTCGTGCGAGATGGAAGCTGCCATTTCACCGATTAAATGAAATTTCTCAGCGTTCATAAGCTCATTTTGGAGACGAACCTGAGTTTGTAATATGTGTAGTAAATATAAAATAAGGATCGTACCAAGCATCGTACATAACTCATACACAATAATATGGGGTATATAATCTACCTTATTTGTAACTTCTGAAAGGAAGAAGGGTATCCAGCTAAATCCATATGTGAGACTGTAAATAATAGCAAGTGCTATTTTTATACGATTAGAAGTTCGATTGAAAAATTTGTACGTTAATAGTAGAACAATAAATAGAACAATAGAAGCGATAAGGGATGGGAAAACACCTATTCCTCCTAATAAGAAGCGATATATGTTTAATACAGCTAAAATAGAACCACCAGCAATAGGCCCTCCTGTCAATGTACCGACAATTAATACGATATGACGCATATCAAATTGAAAACCATTATTTGTTTTTGCTGCAAAAGTGATACATAGTATTGTAGCGAGGCAACACAGTACAATAAATATAGCCGAATTTAATTTAGGAGACCGTTTCCCTTTTTGATTCCAAAATAAGTGATAAATAAGCATTGTAACGAGAATGGATAAAATATTTAAAAAGAGGTAAATAATAAAGTGTTTCAGTGGGATGCCTCCTCTCTCCGAATAGTAAATTAATCATACTATAAAATGAAAGAAATGGAATATAAAATAGCGGAAAAATCAGAAATTTTTTCTGATAGTATACAATATGTTACAATATGTTTTGTCAATGAAAGAAGAAATTCCATGCACCGCATGGGAGAGGTTCGCGAACTCCCTCTATAAAAAACTATGGAAACAACAATATCCTTAGGTATTGTTTTGTTTTTTTATTGTGACAGTTCAAGAACGTTCTTTCTTCTTATTCGTAGTAGAGAAGGAGAATGAGTGAAATGAAAAAAGAAAAAGCAGTTGTTGTTTTTAGTGGTGGACAAGATAGTACAACATGTTTATTTTGGGCAATAGAGCAGTTTGCAGAAGTAGAAGCTGTAACATTTAATTACAATCAACGTCATAAATTAGAAATTGATTGTGCAGTGGAAATTGCGAAAGAGCTAGGAATTAAACATACGGTACTAGATATGAGTCTATTAAATCAACTTGCTCCAAATGCGTTAACGAGAACGGATATGGAGATTATACATGAAGAAGGTGAATTGCCATCGACATTTGTAGATGGACGAAATTTACTATTCTTATCATTTGCTGCTGTATTAGCAAAACAAGTTGAGGCACGTCATATTGTAACGGGTGTATGTGAAACTGATTTTAGTGGTTATCCAGATTGCCGTGACGTGTTTGTGAAATCGTTAAACGTTACATTAAATTTATCTATGGATTATCCATTTGTCATTCATACACCACTTATGTGGATTGATAAAGCAGACACGTGGAAATTATCTGATGAACTTGGCGCATTCGAGTTTGTTAGAGAAAAAACATTAACATGTTATAACGGAATCATTGGTGATGGTTGCGGTGAATGTCCAGCATGTCAACTTCGTAAAGCAGGATTAGATACGTACTTACAAGAACGCGAAGGAGCGAACAACTAATGGATAATTTCTTTGGATTTCGCATCGTAGAAAATTTGCAAAAAATGGACAAGGATATTCAACGTAAACAACTCAAATATCATAATAAAAGAGTAATGGTCAGCAAGGAATTTACATTTGATGCAGCACACCATTTACACTGTTATGAAGGAAAATGTAAAAACTTACATGGTCACACATATAAAGTTGTATTTGGGATTAGTGGATATGTAAATGAAATAGGCCTTGCAATTGACTTTGGAGATATAAAAGAAATTTGGAAAAACGAAATTGAAATATATTTAGATCATCGTTATTTAAACGAAACATTACCAGCGATGAATACGACTGCTGAGAATATGGTCGTTTGGATTTATGAAAAGATGGCAGAAGCATTAACGAAAGATAATCGTGTGAACGAATATAAAGGAGCTCGTGTTGAATTTGTTCGTCTATTTGAGACGCCAACTAGTTATGCGGAAGTAAGACGGGAGTGGATGCTCGATGAGTAAAATCCCTGTCTTAGAAATATTCGGTCCGACTATTCAAGGAGAAGGCATGGTTGTCGGGCAAAAGACTATGTTTATTCGAACTGCTGGCTGTGACTATAGCTGTTCTTGGTGTGATTCTGCTTTTACATGGGATGGATCGGCAAAAGATCAAATTAGACAAATGCCAGCGGAAGACATTTGGAATGAGCTTGTTGAAATTGGAGGAGAAAATTTCTCTCATGTTACGATTTCGGGTGGGAATCCTGTTTTATTGAAAAATATTGAGTCGCTTCTTTCTATATTAAAAGAGAATGGGATGCGAACGGCGATAGAAACACAAGGGAGTAAATGGCAAGATTGGTTACTTCAAATTGATGAGATAACCATTTCGCCAAAACCACCAAGTTCGGGAATGAAAACAGATTATCAAAAGTTAGATGCTGTAATTCAGAAACTAGCAGGAAAAGATATTAGTTTAAAAGTAGTAGTATTCGATGATCGCGACTTTGAATATGCAGTTAAGATGCACGAACGTTATCCATCTGTACCATTTTTCTTACAAGTAGGGAACGATGATACGAAAACAGTGGATGATGCAATGCTTATTAAAAAATTATTAGATAAGTATGAGTGGCTTATTGAAAAAGCTGTTAATTGTAAAAAAATGAATGATGCGAAAGTATTGCCGCAGCTTCATGCGTTAGTATGGGGAAATAAACGAGGCGTATAAAGAGAAGGGATGTTTAAAATGGCAGGAAGATTAGATGAAGATTTAAAAGATGTAACATTATTAGGAAATCAAAATACAAAATATTTATTTGAATATAGCCCAGAAATTTTAGAGGTATTTGATAATAACCATCCAAACCGTGATTACTTTGTAAAATTCAATTGTCCTGAATTTACAAGCTTATGTCCGAAAACAGGACAACCAGACTTTGCAACAATTTATATTAGCTACATTCCTGAACAAAGAATGGTAGAGAGTAAATCTTTAAAGTTATATTTATTTAGCTTCCGCAATCACGGTGACTTCCACGAAGATTGTATGAATGTAATTATGAATGATTTAATTAAATTAATGGATCCGCGTTACATTGAAGTATGGGGCAAATTCACACCACGTGGTGGTATTTCAATTGATCCATATTGCAACTACGGTCGACCAGGAACGAAGTATGAACAAATGGCAGATTACCGTATGATGAACCACGATCTATATCCGGAAACGATTGATAATCGTTAATAGAAAGAAAAGTCCTGTATACTATACAGGACTTTTCTTTCTATTATATTATGCATTTTGATTAATGACAGTATAGTTTTTATGACTTACAACTGTAAGAGGTTCCATATCTAGTTCTCTAAAATTCTCCATAATTGTTATATCAACAATAACAGAGTTTTGATTTACCTTTTGAACACGGCCTTGCATTCCACCTTTAAATTCGATGATATCTCCAGTTTCTGCGATCTGCATAAGCAACTCTCCTTGTTACAGTTTTTCCAAAAAAGAATAATTTGGGATTTTTTATTTTCCTTTATTTTGAACTATGTTTCCTGTTTTGTAAATGTTTTCAAAGGAAAAAGTCGAAAAATATTCATATTTTGTAAGATAATATCCATATTTCATATGATGCTGGAGAAAAAGTGTTTATATCTTTATAATGAAAATGGATGTTGGTCTGTTTAATAAGGGGGAAATAGGAGCGGTAAAATAATGTTTGAAATTATGGGGAGCTTTATAGCTTTGTTCTTATATTTATTTTCTTATACACAGTTGAAGAAAATTCGTCAACATGAAACGAATACATATTTTGATGGAATAGATGCTTCAGTTACTCATAGTAGTGGCGGAGATATGTAACAATATGTAACTTTTATTTTCAGCATGTTATGATGAATGTAAGAAATAGTACATAATATAGTTCGTAAGTGATGAATGGAGAGTGAAAAGAATGTGGATATCTTTTATTCGTCATGGTCGCTTGAATAGTACTATAGAACCGATGACAATTACTTCATTTCATGAATGGCTGAAGAGATATGATGTAGATAGTATGAGTAGGGAATGTAACATACCGATTGAAACAATTGAGGCAGTAGAATCGGCAAATTTAATTGTATCGAGTGATCAAAGACGTGCTGTACAGTCAGCAGCGGAATTAATGAATTCTTTGTCCTTTGTGCAAAATTCTCTTTTTAGGGAAGTAGAAGTACCGTCGAGTTTTTTTGCACCAGAATGGTTTAAATGTAAGCCGGGGACTTGGTTTTTTATTGGACGTGCTTTATGGATGGTTGGGTATCATAAAGATGTTGAGTCGTATAAGGAAGCAAGGGGAAGGGCAAAAGAAGCTGCTAACATGTTACATCACTATGCAATGGTGCACGGGAAAATCGCGATAGTAGGACATAGCTATTTTAATACGATGATTGGTGCGGAACTGAGGGCGATGGGATGGTCTGGACCTCCTATTTTTCATCGGAAGCCGTGGGGATATACAAAGTATACGTTCCATGAGGCGATGAATGGAAGTGTATTAAATACAAAATTAACTTAAAAGCACACGATTTTATATAAAATCGTGTGCTTTTTTTTAAGATATAGAAACCAATGTACGTAATGGTTTTATTAGATGAGCATAAGGTTCGCCAACGAGCATTACGGTTTTATCTTTGTTGTAACCTAGTTTTTCATACAGTGAAAAAGCACGCTTGTTTTCTAAATTAACAAGTAAGGCGATTTTTTCATAACCTGTTTCAGCTGCATGAAGTTCAGCTGCATCGATTAACTTAGAGCCAATGCCACGTCCGCCGTACATATTTGAAACTGACAACGTGTCAATATAATACTCATCAAGTTCAGCTTCTTTTTCTAACGTAATGGATTCATCTTCATGTAGTTCTCTTAAGTGGCGTATGATTGGTGCATCAAGTTGTTGAGCGTCACTACCGTGATAAGCGACAATAACCCCAACTACCTTTCCATCTTGTTCCGCCACTAAACAGTTTTCATAGCTCAATCGATTATTTTCTTTTACGAACCATTTTTCAAGTCCTAGTAATACATTTGCTTCAACTGTGCTACCAGTGATTTTTTCAGCAATTTCATGCAGAGCATTATACAATAAAGGAGATATTGCCTTTGCATCTGTCTTTGTTGCTTTCCGAATCATAGTATCCCTCCTAGTTCTATTTGTATATTGTAACATAGTGGTATGGAACTTTGTATGATTGAATGCCAAAATGTTTGATATAGAGAAGTAGCTATGTTAGTATATGATATTTAGTGGACATATAATAAAGCAATACTGCTTGTAAAATAATGAAAATGAAATGAAGGCATAGCAACAGGAAAAATTTACAGTTGTTGACCTATAAAAGATACGATAAAATAAAATATTGCATAGAGGTGAAATACATGGATGAACAATTAGCAAATACAATTTTGGATCAGCTGAAAAATGGTGAGATAAAGGAGTATGTTGCAACGAAAGATGTATTTTATACGTTTAGGAAAGTTGTAGTAAGTCGAGAAGATTTTAAACATATTATTGGGAATGCACAACGCGGCGGACAGGTAATTTATACATATTCAAAAACGCCACGTTCATAAATAGAAGATAAAGGGGAGGAGAATTATGGGCGATTTTAAACAAGGCATTTTACCGCATTGGGATTATATGTGGAAAGATAGAGCCGGAAATAGATGTATGGGAATGGTTATGTATCCAGAGAAACGAAAATGTTCAACAAAAATGCTTCAGAAAATAAAAAGGGCGTATGAGCAAGCGGCAGAAATTAAAGTAACTGTACAAGTTCAACAGACATATGAGTACGTAGAAGGAATGATCGTATACTTTGATGAAGAAGCTCCTGTATGTACAATGCTTGATAAAGATGAGAATCCGCATCACATATTTGTAAAAGATATTTTGCGTATTGAGCACTCTGAATAAACTTTTCATACATAAATTGAAACGCCATAATAATAATCTTTTTCTATAATAGTTATCTTTTAGTATGTAACGAGCAACGAAAGTATATGTATAATATTTAATAAAGTAAAATTGATAAATGTAATCGTTTGTTAGAACAGATTATCGTTTCATGTCTGTTCTTTTTTGCGTGATGCTGGAGAAATATATTCCTCCAGCATTTGCCGTTTTATGACAAAATATATTGTTAACTTTTTTTAAAATGAGGTTAAATTCGTTGACAACTTTTTTGAAAAGCACTTTATTGACATGAGTTTTAGAATGTTGTTTCATAGTCATTGTATTGAAAAAAATCGGCGGTCTTGTCGAAAAGTAAAAGTTAAAAAAAGAAAGAATTTATACATATATCTTGTGTCTTATTTTGAAACGTAATACAATATATAGAGAAATCAAGAAATGACATACAAAGAGTATAGATTGGAGAGGGAGGGTCGGAAATGTTAGTTGCATATGATTCTATGACAGGAAACGTGAAGCGTTTCATTCACAAATTAAATATGCCGGCCGTTCAAATTGGTGAAGATCTAGTAATAGATGAAGACTTTATTCTTATTACGTATACAACAGGTTTTGGCAATGTACCAGAACGTGTTTTAGAATTTTTAGAGCGCAATAATGACAAATTAAAAGGCGTATCTGCAAGCGGCAATCGTAACTGGGGAGACATGTTCGGTGCAAGTGCTGACAAAATTTCTGCTAAATATGAAGTGCCTATTGTATCAAAATTTGAGTTATCAGGAACAAATAACGATGTAGAATATTTTAAGGAAAGGGTGCGGGAGATTGCGACACATTGAACTGAATAATGAAATCACGCAAATGCAGGACGGTTTTTATCAGCTTCATAAAGATAAAGAGGCATTAGAAGTCTTTATGGAAGAAGCTAGAGAGAATACCGTTCCTTTTAATAGCGTGGCAGAGCGAATGGAGTATATGAAAGAACATGATTACTATTACAATGTTCTGGACGAGTATAGCTTGGAGGAAGTAGAAGGAGTATATAACATCGCTTATGGTGAAAACTTCGAATTCCAATCTTATATGGCAGCATCTAAGTTCTACAAAGATTATGCGTTAAAAACGAATGATCAAAAACAATACTTAGAAAGCTATGAAGATCGTGTAGCAATTGTGTCATTATACTTAGGACGCGGTGATGTTGCGAAGGCAAAACAATTCGCAAGCATGATTGTAAAACAAAACTACCAACCAGCGACACCAACCTTTTTAAATGCGGGAAGAAGCAGAAGAGGAGAAATGGTGTCTTGTTTCTTGTTAGAGATGGACGATAGCTTAAATTCAATCGGCTTTAACATTAATACTGCAATGCAATTATCAAAAATTGGCGGGGGAGTAGCTTTAAACTTATCTAAGCTACGTGCGCGTGGTGAGCAAATTAAAGGGATTGATAACGCTGCAAGTGGTGTAGTACCTGTTATGAAATTGCTTGAAGATTCGTTTTCATATGCGAATCAACTTGGCCAACGAAAAGGTGCTGGTGCAGTATACTTAAACATCTTCCATTGGGATATTATCGAATTCCTTGATACAAAGAAAATAAATGCCGACGAGAAGAGCCGTATTCAGTCTCTATCAATCGGAATTATCGTTCCAAGTAAGTTCTTTGAGCTTGCTGAGAAAAACGAACCTTTCCATGTTTTCGCGCCTTATACGGTGTTTAAAGAATATGGCAAGCATTTAGATGATATTGATATTGATGAAATGTACGATGAATTAATGAGCAATCCGAAAGTGAAGAAGAAGCCGCTAGATATTAGTGCACGTGATATGCTTATTAAAATCGCAATGATTCAGCTTGAGTCTGGTTACCCATACTTAATGTTTAAATCAAATGCAAATAACCAGCATCCACTGAAGGATATTGGAACTGTGAAGATGTCGAACTTGTGTTAAATATGTAGCACCTTCTAGTAGAAATGCTAGTCGAAAACTCCGTTAAACGGGGAAAGCCTCAAGTTTGAGGTAACCTACCGTGCTAAATCTTATCTTAGAATGAGCATAGAAAAGTTCAGAATGTATCTTATTATTTTGTATAGCAGAGTGATCAGACAACATAAAGTAATAAGAGACTTTCTGAAAGATTAAGATAAGTAAAAGCCTAACGACTATCCCTTATGGGAGTAGAGCGCAAGCGATTGGCGTTCGAAAAGCGGAGCACCTAATCAGGTAATGCTGTAGGTGATGATATAGTCTGTCCTGTATGGTGACATACAGCAGTTGCATGAGCAACGGACTGAGGAGTAGCGAACTCGGTTGAACATTCGAGACAGAAATCTTCCAGCTACAAGAAACTTCTGAAATAAATGATTACGGTACAGATGACATTATCCGCCGCGATATTAACTGTAACTTAGGATCACTAAATATCGTAAATGTAATGGAAAATAAAGAAATTCGTGAAGCAGTTCATGCAGGAATGGAAGCTTTAACAGCTGTTTCTGATATGACAATCATTCCGAATGCACCAACTGTGAAAAAAGCAAATGATGAGCTTCATTCAGTTGGACTTGGAGCAATGAACTTACATGGATATTTAGCAAAAAATAAAATTGGTTATGAAAGTGCAGAAGCGAAAGAGTTCGCTCGTACATTCTTTATGATGTTAAATTACTACTCTATTGAGAAAAGTATGGAAATCGCTAAAGAAAAAGGCGAAACATTTAAAGACTTCGATAAGTCTGATTATGCGAACGGCACATACTTTGAGAAGTATGAAACGACAGATTACAGCCCAGTAACTGAAAAAGTTCAGCAACTATTTGAAGGAATTCATATTCCAACAAAAGAAGATTGGACAAGTTTAAAAGAGCAAGTGCAGAAGAATGGATTATATAATTCATACCGTCTTGCTATCGCTCCAACACAATCTATCAGTTACGTTCAAAATGCAACTTCAAGCGTAATGCCGATCGTAAGTCAAATCGAATCAAGAACGTATGCGAATGCGACAACATATTATCCAATGCCGTATTTATCAAAAGATACGTTCTGGTACTATAAATCTTCTTACGATATGAATCAGTTTAAATTAATTGATTTAATTGCAGAAATTCAAGAGCATATTGACCAAGGAATTAGTACAATTCTTTACGTTAATAGTGATATTTCAACACGTGAGTTAGCACGTTACTACATCTATGCACATAAAAAAGGCTTAAAGAGTCTGTATTATACGAGAACACGTAAATTAAGCGTGGAAGAGTGCGTAGCTTGTACCGTTTAATATAAAAAAGTGAGACATTATGAGCAGGGTTTTCTGAACCCTGCTCATGCTTAGTTATCAATTTTTCATGTTTATTTAGAGAAGGGGCGATTGAATGCGTGCGGTAAACTGGAACAAAAAGGAAGACGATTTTAGTTTAATGTTTTGGAAGCAAAACATCGCTCAGTTTTGGACAGAAGAAGAAATCGCGGTGTCTTCTGACAAAAATACTTGGGCACAATTATCAAAAGAAGAGCAAGTTGCTTATAAGCGTGTATTAGGTGGTTTAACACTTTTAGATACGAAACAAGGTGGCGAAGGGATGCCACTTGTACTTGTTCATCTTGAAAATTTACAAGCAAAAAGTGTATTAGCTTTCATGGGAGCTATGGAAGAAGTACATGCGAAGAGTTACAGTCATATTTTCACAACGTTAGCTACTGAAGAAGAAATTGATGATATTTTTGAATGGGTAGACAATCATCCATTACTTGAGAAAAAGGCTGGTATTATTACTCGTTACTATCGTCGTTTATTAAAGCCTCAAGTAACGAAAAAAGAGTTATACATGGCAATGGTAGCAAGTGTGTTCTTAGAAAGTTACTTATTCTATAGTGGATTCTTCTATCCACTTTACTTAGCAGGTCAAGGTAAATTGACGGCAAGTGGTGAAATTATTAACCTAATCATTCGTGATGAGTCCATTCACGGCGTATTCGTCGGTATTTTAGCACAACAACTTTTCGCAGAGCTTTCTGCAGAAGATCAACAAGAAGTGCAAAAAGAAACGCAAGAGTTATTAATGGAACTATATGAAATTGAAATGGCATACACAGAAGAAATTTACACTTCTATCGGTCTTGTAGATGATGTAAATCGTTTCGTTCGCTACAATGCGAATAAAGGACTTATGAATTTAGGACTTGAGCCGAAGTTTGAAGAAGAAGAAATTAACCCAATCGTTTTAAATGGTCTACGTACAGATACGAAAAACCATGATTTCTTCTCTGTAAAAGGAAATGGTTACGTAAAAGCAACGAACGTTGAAAAGTTATCTGACGATGACTTCGCATTCAATTTTTAATATCGTGTCATAGAAAAAGCTGTCTTTATAGAAAAGACAGCTTTTTTCTATGGATAGTTTACATAATGTTATTATTTCATGGAAATATTCCTATCTCATAAAAGCCCAATTTGTAAGGGAGTGAAAATAAAAAACACGAATTAAAGTTTTATTTTTTATATTTAGCAGTATGAGAGATTGAATAACTTATGTCAAAATGAATAAAAAATGAGAAGAAGTGAGGCCTCATTCCACCTATATGTTTTCTTTCGAATTGAATTTTTTAATTACATACATTTTGGCTCGAAAATTGCATGATATTTAAAAACAAAAGGGAACTGTAATAGTTGGTATGATGTATACAGCTATTTGAAAGCGTTTCCTTTTCGCTGTCGATTTTCAAATGAAAATGAGATAGAGAAAGTAGGGGGAATGATAGGTGGGAAAAGTAGTTGGTTTAAAACGTTCGTTAGGGCTTTGGTCAATTGTTATGCTAGGGGTCGGGTATATGACACCGATGGTTGGATTTGATACGTTTGGAATCGTTTCGGAAAAAACGGGTGGGCATGTTCCAGGAGCTTATTTGATTGCATTAGCAGGGATGTTGTTTACCGCTGCAAGCTACGGCAAAATGGTAAAGGTTTTTCCTACCGCAGGATCAGCTTATACGTATACACAGAAAACAATTAGTGCAAGACTTGGGTTTCTTGTTGGATGGTCCGCATTATTGGATTATTTGTTTCTGCCGATGGTGAACGCACTATTAACGAGAATTTATTTGTCAGCATTTTTTCCAAGTGTTCCTAATTGGATATGGGTCATTGGTTTTATTCTACTGATTACACTTATAAATGTTATTAGCGTAAATGTTACTGCTAACTTCAATACGTTTTTAGTAATATTTCAAGTGCTAGTAATGGCCGTGTTTGTTTTTCTAGTTATAAAAGGTTTATTAGCGGGAGAGGGAACAGGAGAAGTTTTTTCCATTCAGCCGTTTTTTCAATCAGATATACAAATATCACCGTTAGTTGCAGGTGCAACAATTCTTTGTTTTTCATTTTTAGGTTTTGATGCAGTAACTACATTTTCGGAAGAGACACCAAACGCGAGGAAGACAATACCTCGAGCTATTTTTCTTACTGCTTTAATCGGTGGAGTTTTATTCATTACAACTACGTATTTTACACAATCTTTCTTTCCAGATACATCTGTATTTAAAGATAAAGAATCAGCGTCTCCAGAAATTGCGCTATATGTTGGTGGAAAACTATTTCAAGCTTTCTTTTTAGTAGGAACACTTATGGGGACACTTGCGTCTGGTTTAGCTTCTCATACAAGTGTGTCTAGATTATTGTACGTAATGGGGCGAGATAATGTCATTCCGAAGAAAATATTCGGATACATTCATCCTCACTGGCGAACGCCAGTATATAACATTATTATTGTAGGAGTTATTTCACTCTCTGCGATATTCATTGATTTAGAAACGGCAGCATCACTTATTAATTTTGGAGCGCTTATTGCATTTACATTTGTTAATTTATCTGTAATTTCCTACTATGTAATTAAGAAGAAAAGATATAAAACGATAAAAGACTGTTTAAATTTTTTAGTTATGCCTATTTTAGGTGCTGGTACTGTAGCAGTACTATGGTTTAATCTCAATGTTCATTCACTTATTCTCGGTATTTGCTGGGCTGCTATTGGAATGGGGTATCTTTTATATATTACAAATATGTTCCGCTTAGCTCCTCCGCAAATGCATTTTGAAGAAGTGCAGGAAATGTAAAAAGCAAAAGACATCGGATAAATCCCGATGTCTTTTGCTTTTTATATTTAATAATCATGCAGTATTGCATAAGTCATTCAAAGCGTCATAAGTAGGAGGGTGACACAATATGATTACCGTAGCATTACCACTTGGCACGATTATTGCTTTGTATAATTAGTAAAAATAAAAAGCGGGGTGTTATCATGCCGATTCAGTCAGAAAAACATATAGGTGAGGTTGAAAATCCTTTAGAGGAATTTCAAGCTATATTAAAAGAGGCGCTTCATTTTTTACATTATCCAGACGAAGTATTTGAATTTCTGAAAAAACCAATGCGTTTTTTAGAAGTAAGTATTCCTGTTCGTATGGATGATGGAACAACAAAGGTATTTCAAGGGTATCGTGCTCAGCATAATGACGCAGCTGGGCCAACGAAAGGTGGTATTAGATTCCATCCAGATGTTACGGCAGAAGAAGTAAAAGCACTTGCTGGCTGGATGAGCTTGAAATGTGGAGTGACAGGACTGCCATATGGAGGCGCAAAGGGCGGGATTATTTGTAATCCACAGGAGATGAGTTTTAGAGAATTAGAGTTATTGAGTCGTGGGTATGTAAGGGCAGTAAGTCAAATTGTGGGACCGACGAAAGATATTCCGGCTCCTGATATGTACACAAATGCGCAAATTATGGCTTGGATGCTAGATGAATATGACCATATTAGGGAGTTTGACTCTCCAGGCTTTATAACCGGGAAGCCATTAATGCTAGGAGGATCACAAGGACGGGAGACAGCAACTTCTAAAGGTGTATTGTATACGCTTCAGTTAGTAAGTGAGTTAAAACAAATTCCACTACAAAATATGAGAGTTATTATTCAAGGATTTGGGAATGTTGGAGGGTATTTGGCGAAATATTTATATGATATTGGTGTGAAAGTAGTTGGGGTATCAGATGCTATAGGAGGAATTTATAATCCAGACGGCTTAGATGTTCCTTATTTATTAGAAAACAGAGATTCTTTCGGTGTAGTATCGAATCTTTTTAGTAAAACAATTTCTAATCAGGAGTTGTTAGAAAAAGAATGTGATGTACTCATTCCAGCGGCAATTGGGGGAGTCATTACGAAACATAATGCAGGAAAGCTTGGATGTAAGATTATCATTGAGGCTGCAAATGGTCCAACAACAAAAGAGGCGATAACGATGTTAGAAGAAAAGGGAATTTTGGTTATTCCAGATATTTTAGCAAACTCGGGTGGTGTTATTGTTTCTTATTTTGAATGGTGTCAAAATAATCAAGGATATTATTGGACAGAGCAATATGTTGATCAATGTTTAAAGGAGAAAATTACATCTAGTTTTTCTAACGTACTTGACACTTCAAAACACTTTGGAGTAAATATGAAAATTGCTGCTTATATTGAAGGAGTTCGTAAGATTGTAGAAGCATCGCGCCTAAGAGGTTGGTTGCATTTTTAACCTAAAGGAGGGCTCAAATGAAACTGGATATTTTATTAGAAGAAGTGGAGAGACAACCAATCGGTTATTATTGTGTTTTGTCGAAAAGTCATCGTTACGATATAGCTGTTACGTATTCACAACAGTTTCTTGGAAAAGCAATGGTTACCTCTATTCAAAATGGGAGAATGATTTTATTAAGTCAAGAAGATATTGTAGAGGAACAATATTGGGCACCGAAGTTAGGAATTGAGATTGAAGACATAGAAGAGTTTCAGAGCTTTTTTTATATGATTCTTCAGTCACAAAGGTTAGAAGAGCAATATTAATAGAATAAAAGAAGGGGATGATTGATTATGTACTATGATATTATTACGAGTCCATGCTATGGAACAATTGAAAAAGTTTCTATTGTTAAGGATTCTCGAGTTTATGAATGGGAGCCATTATTTTCGATTAAAGATATGAATGGTAAACTGGAAGTAATTAAGATGGGATGTAGCGGAGAAGTTCACTCTTTAGAAGTAGAGGCAGGAGATAAAGTAATTCCAGGTATGGTATTAGCTTATATTCAAGAAGACCTTTTCGTTAGTGGTAGTGATTAATGATTAATGATAGAACAATGAGGAAGATGGAGGTGCTCATCTTCCTTTTTTTATTAAGTAAAGGAAAGAATGTTTTATTTTCAGATTAATTAAAAAAATACGCATTTAATGATACAATACAAATTAAGTAGCCCAAAGGAGGAATAGCAGAATGTTTTCCATTGCTCGTAATAAAATTAGACCTATTGTTTCTCTACCTATCGATCAATCCGAAAAGGAATGGAATATAGACGTTGAAAATATAAAAGAACCTTTTCTATTTTTAAAAAAGGGAGAGAAATTATTTGCATACGTTCATGTCAAGGATCTGCTATCAAACAGTAAGGACTTACATTCCAGGGCATTGCTTGCAAATGCAGTTTCGCTAGATACAATATGTTATCTTAGTAAAAATATTTCTTTAACAGCTCTGTTTCAAATTATTGGAGCGCCGATTGCGATAGTGAAAAATGAAATGGATGAGTTAATAGGATATATAAGAAGAGAAGATGTTTTTGCAGAACTATTTAAACAAGAAAATCAGAGTGTTGATATATTAAAAATTATTTTAACGTCTATTCCAATGGGGATTTTTGTAGTGGATCGTGAAAAGAAAATTGTAAATTGCAATGAATCTGGTTTGAAGATGATTAAATCTACACCTGAAAGAGTAATGAATGTACCAGCAGAACAAATTTTTAACGAAGGACATATTAATAACGTATTTGCAACGGGAAAGACAATTTTGAATCAATTACAAATCACAAATGAGATGGGTGTATTAGTTGACTACAGTCCCATTCCAAACTTTGATGGAAATATTGAAGGAATGGTTATTATCGTACAAGATTTGCCGATGGTTGAGGACATGGCAATGGAAATTGAATATATAAAGGATTTAAACAAAGATTTGCATGCAATTTTGTCTAGTATTTATGATGAAATATTAGTTGTTAATCATAAAGGGGAATTAATTCGTTACAGTGAAACCGTTATTAATGATTTTTGGGGGAGTAATTTGAAGGATCTTTTAGGTAAAAACCTTTTAGACTTAGAACAGAAAGGGTTATTTAGTCCATCTGTTACGCGATTAGTATTGGAGCAACAAAAAAAGGTATCAGTTGTACAAGAAACAAAAAGTGGAAGAAAAATATTGGCAGTTGGAAATCCTGTATTTGATGAAAACGGAGAGCTTCATCGTATTATTATTGCTTCAAGAGATATTACAGAAGCTACGAGATTAAAGACGGAATTACATGAAATAAAGAGAATATCAGAGCAATATAAGAAGGAATTAGATGATTTTAAAAATAAAGATCGTTTTCTTAAGAAACTTATTTACTGTAGTCCGAAAATGGAGCAAATTATAAACCAAGCTAAAAAAATAGCAGATTTCTCTTCCAATGTTCTTATTTCCGGAGAATCGGGCGTCGGGAAGGAAGTAATTGCTCAAGCAATTCATCAACTTGGAAAGCGATCTGCAAAGCCATTTTTAAAATTAAATTGTGGTGCAATTCCAGAAACTTTGTTAGAAAGTGAACTATTTGGTTATACGAAAGGTGCTTTTACAGGAGCAGATAAAAATGGAAAAGAAGGATATTTTAAGCGAGCTGATCAAGGTATTTTATTTTTAGATGAAATTGGAGAAATGCCTCTACATTTGCAGGTGAAATTGCTTAGGGTCCTGCAGGAACAAGAAGTAATTCCTATTGGAAGTACAATACCTACGAAAATAAATGTACAAATTATTGCCGCTACAAATAAAAGTCTGGAAAAGATGGTAGAGGCAGGAACGTTCCGTGAAGATTTATTTTATCGCTTAAATGTAATTCCATTGCAAGTGCCTCCTCTACGAGAACGAATGGAAGATGTCCCAGTACTCGCTTTTCATTTTTTACAACAGTTAAATGAAAAATATAATAAAAACTATCATTTAACTCCGGATGCACTTAACTTACTAGAGTTTTATTCATGGCCAGGAAATGTACGTGAATTACAAAATATGATTGAACGTTTAGTAGTATCAGCAGACGATCCAATAATTGAAGCTGAGTTTGTTAGTAAGTTTTTAACCCCCGGTTATGACTTTAAAAAATCAAAACCAGTTATTACGAGAGTATTACCGTTACAAGAAGCACTACATTCTGTAGAAGAACAATTGATTTTACTTGCAATGAAGCAGTATAAAACAACGACTAAGGCAGCAAAAGCTCTTGGCATTAGCCAATCTTCAGTGAGTCGAAAATATCAAAGGATTGTCAGTGAAAAAGGAATGCCAACTGATATAATCTCGTATTCCTAAAAAAGGAGAAGGTCACATAGACCTCTCCTTTTTTGTTAGTTTAGCGAGTTTTCCACTATTCGTGGGTGGCAAGTACTATCATCTCACATTTCAGCAAAATGAAAGATGGTAATGGTACTGATATACGTTTTGTTTTATGCAAAATGGAATAGTGTATGCAACAACGCATATTTCTTTTTTATTACACGTAAGAATATAGTTAGTTTTTATAGGATTCCTTTGTGTTTTAAATGTTGGCATGAAACTTGCTTATAAATATATAAACGATCAATAAAGGAGGATTCAATATAGTGCTAGATTTAAAAATGTATGTAAACGGTGAATGGAGAGAGTCTAGTAATCAAGAAAAAAGAACAATAATTAACCCTGCGAATGGCAAGGGTATAGCATATGCACCTGAGGGAACAATTGAGGATACAAAATACGCGATCGAAGTGGCAAGAGCGACTTTCGATAGTGGAATTTGGTCAGAAACATCCACTGCTGAAAGGGCGTCATATTTATTTAAAATAGCAGATGAAATTGATAAAAATATGGAAGAGTTAGTGTATCTTGAAACAATGGATAATGGAAAAACATACCGTGAGGCAGAAGGAGATATTGGAGATGCAGCGGCTTGTTTTCGCTATTATGCTGGATTGATTACAAAGCCAGATGGGCAAACATATCATGTAGCCGATCCAATGCAAGCAATGGTTGTAAGAGAGCCAGTTGGTGTTTGTGGATTAATTGTTCCATGGAATTATCCGCTATTGATGAGTGTATGGAAAATTGCACCTGCTTTAGCAGCTGGAAATACAATTGTGTTTAAACCTTCTGAAGTGACACCAATTACTGCGACAAAGCTATTTGAAATCCTTGAAAAAGTAGGGCTACCAAAAGGTGTTGCTAATATGGTAATGGGGGCCGGCCCAATAGTAGGAAATGAAATTGCAGCGAGTAGTAAGGTGGATATGATTTCCTTTACAGGTGGAACAAAAACAGGTAAGCACATTATGAGAACGGCAGCTGATAATATGAAAAAGATTTCGCTAGAACTTGGAGGCAAATCACCGAATATTATTTTTGCAGATGCAGATTTTGAAACAGCTATTGATTATGCACTATTTGGTATTTATGCAGGTAGCGGACAAGTATGTTCAGCAGGATCGAGAATCCTTGTTGAAGAAAGCGTTTACGATAAATTTATTAATAGTTTTGTGGAGCGAGCGCAGCAAATTAACGTTGGGCCTGGTGATAATCCTGAATCAGAAATGGGACCACTTGTAAGTCAAGAACATATGGAAAAAGTATTACGCTACATTGAAATTGGGAAAGACGAAGGCGCAGACATTGCTTGTGGAGGTAAGCGAATACTGACAGATGGAAAAGGTGAGGGTTTCTTTATTGAACCAACGGTCTTTGTCAATGTAAAACCCGATATGCGCATTGTACAGGAAGAAATTTTCGGTCCTGTTGTAGTAATTCAAAAGTTTAAAAATGAACAAGAAGCAATTGAGTTAGCAAATGGTACAGATTATGGCTTAGCTGGAGGGGTATTTACAGTTGATGGTGCGAAAGCAATGCGTGTAATTCGCAAGCTTCGCGCAGGAATTACGTGGATTAACAGCTATCATCCAACATACAATGAGGCACCTTGGGGTGGATATAAGCAAAGTGGTATAGGTCGTAGTCTAGGAACGTTTGGTTTAGAGGAATTTCAAGAAATTAAGCAGATTAATATAAATCTAGAAGTAGAACCTATTGGTTGGTTTGCAAATAAAAAGAATATAGGAGTGAAATAAATGGGAACGAACGTGGAAAATAAATTGAATGAACAAGATGTAAAAGGTTCAAATGTAAATGAGTATATTACGAAAGTACTACAGTTAATTGAAAAAGAAAAAGTTTCTGAAGAAGAAGCAAACTGGATTCAAAAAGAAACAGTAGATGGATTTAGAGAGCATGTGAATCCTGGTTTTCTAGCATATAGAAAAACAGTAACAAAGGATGGACAATTTGCGGCAGTAGAATGGTCTGATGAAGGATCTTGTTTTATGGATATTAATGGTAAAAAATATATTGACTGTTTAGGTGGATTCGGAATTTACAATGTTGGTCACCGTAATCCGAAAGTAGTAAAAGCTGTGACAGATCAACTAAAGCGTCAAGCATTACACAGTCAAGATTTACTAGATCCACTTCGAGCGATTCTTGCAAAGATTTTAGCGGATATTACACCTGGTGATTTGAAATATGCCTTCTTCACAAATAGTGGAACTGAAAGTGTAGAGGCAGCATTAAAACTAGCAAAAATGTATAGTGAACGAACAACTTTCATTTCTACAACTCGTGCTTTCCATGGTAAGAGCCTTGGTGCTTTATCTGGGACGGCAAAAGGAATGTTCCGCAAGCCATTTTTACCATTAATTCCGGGTTTCCGTCATGTCCCATTTGGCGATATTGATATGATGAGAAAAACATTTGAGACATGCGCATTAGTGGGAGAAGATGTTGCAGCAGTTATTTTAGAACCAATTCAAGGAGAGGGCGGTATTATTTTACCTCCAGAAAATTATTTGAAACAAGTACGAGAGCTTTGTGATGAGTTTGGATCACTCCTTATTTTCGATGAAGTACAAACTGGAATGGGACGTACAGGGAAAATGTTTGCAGCGGAATTATATGATGTTGTGCCGGATATTATTTGTCTGGCGAAGGCATTTGGTGGAGGCGTCATGCCAGCAGGAGCTATCGTTGCGAAAGAGAAAGTATTCCAAAGTTGGTTTGAAAATCCATTTATGCATACAACAACATTTGGAGGGAATCCGCTGGCATGTGCGGCTGCAATTGCAACAATCCATGTATTATTGGAAGAGAAATTACCAGAACGTGCTGCTGAAGTTGGGGCATATTTCTTAAATGGATTGAAACAAGCAGCAGAAGGACACGAGGATAAAATCTTTGAAATTCGTGGTCAAGGTTTAATGATTGGTATTGAATTCCATAAAGACGAGATTGGTTACGAAGTGTCAAAGGCAATGTTTGATCAAGGTATTCTCGTTGCTGGAACGTTAATTAACTCAAAAACAATTCGTATCGAACCATCTCTTACAATTAGTTATGAAGAGGTAGATACAGTTATTAATACGTTTAAATCTGTACTAGCGCAAGTAAAAGGAAAGTAATTTTTGTATAAAATTATATACGGATTCAAACTAGTAAAACTATCATATTGTTTACTGTACTAGTTTTGATTGCAAGGAGGCAGTGTAACGAAAGTTGCACTGCCTTTTTATTACATTTTATTTGTAAGTATTTACATATACTCTGTCTTAGTGTACTATTTAACTAGTACACTAAGACAGAAGGAGGGAAGAAATGAAAATAGAATTTTCTCCAAATACACCCATTTACATTCAGGTAATGGAATACATAAAAAAAGAAATTGTAGTTGGGCATTTATCGCCTGGTGATAAAATTCCCTCTGTACGTGAATTAGCGAGTGAATTACAAGTAAATCCAAATACAATTCAACGAACATTTCAAGAATTGGAACGGGATGGTGTTGTTGTAACGCGTAGAGGAATGGGACGATATGTAACGAATGAAGGGGAGAAAATTATGGAGCTGCGCAAAGATATGGCGAAGGAATTACTTCATTCTTTTATAGATGGAATGGATAACTTAGGGTTTTCAGAAGACGAAATCCTTTCAATTCTTCGTTCTTCCTTACATGAGAAGAGGGAGGAGAGCAAATGACAGAACTATTAAAAATAGAAAACTTATGGAAGAGATACGGATTAAAAGCAGTGATTCGTGAATTGAACATAGAGATTACGGAAGGGAAAATTATAGGGCTTGTTGGAGATAACGGGAGCGGGAAAACGACGTTATTAAAAATGATTGCAGGTTTGCAGCACCCTTCTGAAGGTAGCATTACAATAGATGATAAAAAGGTAGGATTAGAGACGAAAAAAATCGTTTCATTTATGTCCGATAAGCCAGTCTTTGATGATTGGATGACTGTAAAAGATGCTTTATTTTTCTATCGAGATTTTTATAAAGACTTCGATATTCAAAAAGCAGTAGATACGATTGTGGAATTCAAAATACCGTTAGAAGAAAGAATTACAGCTTTATCGAAAGGAATGGTTGAGAAGCTGCAAATTATTTTAACATTTTCTCGAAAAGCGAAGCTATACGTACTGGATGAGCCACTGGGCGGGATAGATCCTCTTTCTAGAGGACATGTATTGGATTTAATTTTACAGTTTTATAGAGAAGATTGTACTATATTAATTTCAACTCACTTAATAAATGAAATTGAAAATATTTTTGATGAAGTGATCTTTTTAAAAGATGGGGAAATTGTTCTATATGAAAATGTAGAAGAACTTCGTTTTCAGAGAGGAAAAGCAATTCATGAACTGTTTAAGGAGGTGTTTAGTAAGTGAAGTCAATATTTTCCTATTTGTGGAATGTAAATAAGAAAAGATACATTGTTACTTTTTTACTCTTTGTGCTAATTGAAGCGGTTTTATTTTCGCAAATGATTGTAAGAAAGAGTGATGCGGCCATCAATAGACAAGAGGGCATATTTGGGATTATTATGGTTATCTTTCTTTTTTATGTAATTTATATGTTTTTGCAAACAATGAAGTCATATTCTCGCTTACTAACCAATCCAATGTTACGGCTTACAGCAATATCTGGGAAACAATATGTGTTTTCTATGCTTATTTTCTCATATATTACAATGACTATATGGTATGGGATATGTGGAGTTCTTTTCTACGTAAGTTATGTATTAGCTTTTCCTACGACTTCTGTATATGTAGAGGCAAAAGAGATAATGCAAGCGGGCATAATGAATAATTTAATATATGCAGTGAGCGATTTGTTTGATTTTTTGTTTGTGGTGTTACAAATCTTATTAGTAATTACTCTAGTTAAGTTGCTCACTAAAAAGAAAAAAGCACAAAATATACTGATCGTTATTATTTCTCTAGTAGTAAATATAACGATTACTTTAGCGATAACCTTGCTAGGAAAATTAGCTCCAGCTTTCCAAGGATTGCGAAGAGTAGAATATCGTAGTGAAAGTAAAAGTCTTTTTATTGAGATGTTTCAAGAAAATGGATTTAATATTTTTAATATAAGTTTTATGGTAATTGTTAGTGCTCTAATAATATATGTAATTGCTTATATTATCGATAAAAAACTAGAAGTCTAAAGGAGGAATCGGCATTGGGAAATGTAGTAGTAAAATTAGAAAATGTTCGAAAAAAGATTGGTAGAACAGAAATTATTCGAGGTTTATCATTTGAGGTGCGAGAAGGGGAAGTGTACGGATTCCTTGGACCGAACGGTAGTGGTAAGACGACGACAATTCGTATGATGACAGGTCTTATTTCTATGACGGAAGGCGATATTACAATTTGTGGTCATAGCATTCGCACGGAACGTGAAAAGGCGTTAGAGCAAATTGGAGCGATTGTAGAAAATCCGGAACTATATGATTATATGACTGGTATGCAAAACTTAAAGCATTTTGCGAACATGGCAATTACACCTATTAATAAAGAGCGCATCGCTGAAATTGTAAAGCTTGTTGAATTAGAGCATGCAATTCATAAAAAGGTAAAAACATACTCACTTGGTATGAAACAACGTTTAGGAATTGCGCAGGCGTTACTTCATCAGCCGAAAATATTAATTTTAGATGAACCGACAAATGGATTAGATCCAGCTGGTATTCGCCAAATTCGTGATTATTTACAACGACTAGCCAAAGAAGAGAATATCGCGGTAATCGTATCGAGTCACTTATTAAGTGAAATTGAATTAATGTGTGATCGCGTCGTAATTATTAAAAAAGGTGAGTTTGTACAAGAGTACAACTTACATGAACAAGCGAAACATGATGAGACAGTAGTAGTAGCGTTTGAAGTAGATGAAGTTCAGAAAGCGAATGAAATTATTAAAGGTAAAGCACAGGAGAATGTAATTGTGGCATCTGTAACAAAAGAGAGAATTCCACAGTTTGTAAAAAAACTTGTGCATGCTGATGTGCTTGTATATGGTGTTACCGTTCAAAATAAAACGTTAGAGGATGAATTCTTAGCGATTACTGGGGGAGTGAAAGCGTAATGTTTAAATTAATTCAAAATGAATTTTTAAAGTTACATGCGAAAAAAGGTATGTATATTTTAATCGGTGTCATTGCGGCACTCGAAATTTTAGGGAATTTAGCAATGATGAAGTGGGGAAAAGGTGATGAGTTTAAGGGGTCGTATTTAGATTATGCAAACTCAGAGATTGGTTTAATCGTTTTATTCGCTACAATTTTTGGGATCACACTTGCAGCCCGTACTCTTACTGATGAGTTCCAAAAAGGTACAATTAAACAATTGTTAATTCGTCCAAGAAAACGACTTACAGTTTTATTTTCTAAATATATTACTGTGTTATTAGCGATGCTATTTATCATATTTGCTGGTATGTTCATTGCAACGATTATTGGTGGTATTGTAATGGATGGTAGTAAAACAGATTTAACGTTAGGAATTGTTTTAAAAACGATGTTATATCAGCTTGTATCACCATTTTTCTTTGCAACACTTGCCTTTTTCTTAGCAAATGTATTTAGAAAATCCGTATTGCCATTAATTATTACGTTGTTCTTATATTTCTTGCAAGGAGCAATTACTATTGCACTAATGATGTTTGCAAAAGGTGTAGCGAAGTTTGTAGTATTCTTCCATTTAGATTTAAGAGCTTACGACAGTAATAAATTGGTAAGCGGTGGAATGGAGCCACCATTTGCAGAATTTACGTTTACAACTTCATTATTACTTTTAGCTGCATATTTTGCTGTATTACTTGTAGCATCAAGTGCATTATTCCAAAAACGTGACGTATTATAATAAAAGAAATCCCCGTTTGTAAAAACGGGGATTTTTATTACATAGTTTTTTACATTTCTAGTATTCTGTATTGTTAATTTGAGATGCTGTTAGCGATAGAATACCGGATCTTCTCCAGCTATTTAAGTACAGCAAATGTAAGTTGTAACGAAGTTGAAGAACTGTGATATGGTATATCCAATAAATTCGTTATTATATATGTTAAGAGATACGTTGCTCGAAAGCATTTGAGAAAAATAGGAAGATTTTCAACTATATTCATATTATAATATAGTTATCCTGCTATTTGTAGGAGAAGGGTTCCCTATAACTGATTAAAGTTTTACTTTAACAATCTTTGGAGGTGTGCAATATTGCAATATGCATTTTCACGTATAAGACTACGTAGCTTTTTTGGATGGATGATGATAGGGTTGTTTCTTACGATGATTCCATTAGGTTTATCAAATGTTTCTGATAGCACGTTAGAGGTTATTTCACAAATAACTGTATTTTTTGTATTTCCGTTATTTTGGTTGTACGTAAAAGCGAATAAAAATAATGTTGTTTTTAAAAGTTTCTTTGATAAGCCAGGACGTTTACCGTGGGGACTCATTTTATTAGCAACGATAATGGGAATGATTTTTTCAGTCGGTATATCTCATATTCAATTTTACATATTAGCACATACGTTACCGAATTTCTTAGTTACCATGTTAGAAGATGGAACTGTTATTAATACGAGTAACATATATATGACGATATTTACTTTCATTTCAGCATGTGTATTAGCACCTATTATGGAAGAGATTATTTTTAGGGGATTCTTTTTACAGCGAATGGCTTATAAATGGGGAATTAAAAAAGCTGTAATTATATCTTCACTTATTTTTGGTTTAGGTCACTTTGATGTTATTGGTGCTTTCATGTTTGGTGTTGTTATGTGCCTTTTATACATAAAAACGAAAAATATATGGACGAATATTGCTGTGCATGCTCTTAATAATTTAATTGCGACAAGTATGCAATTTGTCGGTGGAGAAGAAGATACTGCAATCTCAATTCCTGAATTACAAGCACAAAGTAATTTATGGATTGGTATCGGTCTTACAGTTGTTGGGTTACTTTGGTTAATTCCTTATGTTTGGAAACAATGGCGTACAGTAAAAGAAGTGGGTGTGCCACCAGTGCGCTTCATAAATGAAGAAAAGGTAGTGAATGCATCACAAGAAAATGAATTGTATAGTCAAGTGATCGTAACAGATAGATTGATGGCTGTAGAACTACCAGATGAAGCGGTAAATAAGCTTCGGTTAGAAGAAAATGATTATGTAACAGTTTCTGTAGAAGAAGATAAAATCGTTATAAAAAAAGCACATGATAGATAATTAAAAAACATCTCTCCTGTATAAAAGGAGAGATGTTTTTTAATTCGTAATAATTTCTACACGAAAATTATTACCGTTCTTTACATATTTAATATCTGTAACAGTGCGGACAGTTTTTAAAAGCTCCACTTTTTCACCAATTCGAGGGATCGTCGGAACATTGTCCCAAATACCAAGCAAGTCATCTAATTGTGCTGTTTTTTCATAAAACCAGATTTTCAATGTAAAGCCCCTTTCTCGAACTTTATGTATTTTAATACATAATATATTATTTTTATTCTTTTTGTAAGGGGTTTTTAGATTTTTTGTGAATAAAGTGAAACTTTAATGAGTTGGAGTTTTATTCATCCTCACCGATTATTAACCTTCACCAATTGTGCGTTTACGGGTAGCCAGACTCCCTATTAACTTTTTGGCTGCAACTGAATTTTGAGGTGGGAGTTTTACTGCCAACAAATAGCGTGATAAAAATAAATTAATTTTCTGGGAAGATATGCTCAATGTCTGGAGTAAGAGATACTTCTGATAATACGATATGAGAAACTGTCGTTGCATATGAAGAAACATCATTGATAAATTCTTCAAGTTCAACGAGTGAAGGAACAGAAATTTTTACAATGTAGCATAAGCTTCCTGTTACTCGGTAACAAAAACTTGCAGATGGATAAGATTGGATAAACTGTTGCATACGTGTTGTATCACCATTTTTTAAAGTGATTTCTAAAATACAATCTAAAACAAGTCCTGCTTTTTTATAATCAATATCGATTGTGTATTTTTGAATAATTCCTTCACTTTCAAGTTTACGAACACGTTCTGTAGTAGACGGAGCGGATAAGTTTACTCGCTTTGCTAATTCGCGCATGGAAAGGCGACTATCATTATATAATTCATTTAAAATCTTTCGATCAACACGGTCTAGTTGCATTTGTAAATATACCTCCAGCAAAATGATAATTTTTGTAAAGAAAAAATATGAATTAAGATTCATATGAAATGTAAAGTGAACTTCATTTATTTTACAATAAAATAGAAGGAAATAGGAGGGGAAATGATGGAGAGAATTTCATTATCAAATGTAGGAGATACAAAGTTTCAAAAGTTATTAGGCCATAATCCAGATATATTACATTCGTGGAGTACGTTAGAGGATACACTGTACAATAAAGGAACACTTTCAGCAGAGTTGAAGGAGCAAGTGAGAAGAACATTAGCGTATGGGAATGAATGTCCGTATTGCATGGCAAAGGGAAGACCTGATGATGTGCAAAAGGCAGAGGAGATTAGTGTAGCCGTTACTTTTGCGCATACATTTGTTCATGATCGAAAGGCGATAGATGATAATATGTTTCATGTATTAAAACAATATTGGACGGAAAAAGAAATTGTAGAACTTTGTGCTTATATTTGTTTTATTACTGCGTCGCAGCAATTTGGTTTTGTATTTCAACTACAACCAAATTAAGGAGAAAATGATGATTAATCAAATAGCACTTATCATAATTGATGTACAAAAGGCGTTTCAATTACCATACTGGGGGGAGAGAAATAATCTTTTTGCTGAAGAAAATATGAAAAGTTTATTAGAAGAATGGAGAAGAAGGAAGCGACCAGTTTTTCATATTCAACATGTAAATAAAGAAAATGTTCAGTCGATGTTTTATCAACAAGCAGAAACAGTAAACTTTAAAGAAGAAGTGAAACCACTGCGAGATGAAATAATTATCCAGAAATCCGTTAATAGCGCGTTCATTGGGACAAATTTAGAAGAACAATTAAGAGAGAAAAAATGTAATACGGTAGTGATTGTAGGATTAACAACAAATCATTGTGTGGAGACTACAACACGGATGGCAGGTAATTTAGGATTTACAACGTATTTAGTGAGCGATGCGACGGCTACATTCAATCGGAAAGGTCTGGACGGGGCAGAGTATAGTGCAGAGGACATTCACAATATGACACTTGTAAACTTACATGATGAATTTGCTAAAATCGTTACGACTGAAGATATCTTAAAATTATTTTAAGAAAATAATTACGGAATTATGTAGAAAAAAATAAGAATATTTCGTATAATCTAAGTATAATCATTTTGAAAATAGGGGTGGCATCATATGGAGCAAATTTCAGTAAAGAAAATAGAAAAAGTACTCGTTTTAGCAGGTGAGGATAAACAAAAGCAAAAGGAATTTTATGAATTGCTCTTATCAACGGAGTTTTATGTTGCTGGTTCACTTGAAGCAGAAGACGGGGCAACGGAAGGAACACTTCGTTTGCGTCATTTCCAAGGAGAGGGTAGATGGATCGTTCCGTTCTTTACACAATTGAAATTTGTAAAAGATGTGTTGCCAGAAGGTACACCCCTTATTACGATACGTGGAAAGGAATTATTTGGTGGCATTGAGAAGGATGCAACAGCTGTATTAAATGTTGGTACTGATATAAGTAAAACATTTATTCCGGAAGAAATTGCAGATATCGCATCTGGACGAATTTTTAATTATTATAAGTAAAAGGAAAAGCTTAATCGCTTTTCCTTTTTAATTTAAACATTGAGTGTTACGCCTGAAGAAATAGAGAGTGTTTTATTATTTGTATTTATTGTTGCTGTAGCTCCAAGGGGAATACCGATATTTGGATTTATATGTCCAATCGGTAAACCGAATAGGACAGGTATATCATATGGCATGAAATATTCATATAATATTGTTTGCAATGATTGAGATGGTTTAGAAGGGGTGCAATCATGACAACTTGAAAAAATAACGCCATTGCATTCATTAAACTTTCCAGATAAAAGTAGTTGATTTAACATACGATCGATGCGGTACGGTTCTTCCCCGATATCTTCAAGCAATAAAAGTGTATTGGCTGTACTTATTTCATAGGGTGAACCAATTACACTCGTTAAAACAGCTAAATTCCCTCCAACTAATGTACCGGTAGCTGTACAGGCTGAGCTAGGTACGATACATTCTGATGCAGATAAGATAGAAGAATACGGGTGGAAGAGCTGATTGAAAGAAGATAAAGAGAGAGAATCTATACCTTTGCCTACTTCTTCAATCATCGGACCATGAAACGTAACAAGCTTTGCATAACGTGAAAAAGCAGTATGTAAAGCTGTAATATCGCTGTATCCCCAAAAAATTTTTGGATTTTGTTGAATGATTTCATATTGAATGTGAGGGAGAAGACGAGCGCTTCCGTAACCACCTCGTGCACAGAAAATTGCTTTTACTTCATTATTTGTAAAGGCTTCATGTATATCATCAAGACGAACTTGGTCACTTCCAGCTAAATACCCATACTTTTCATAAATACTCTTCCCAATTATTACGGATAATCCCATCTCTTGTAATACATTTACACCTTTTAATACACTTTCAATTGTAGGTGGACCAGACGGTGCAATAATCATTACTGTATCACCATGTTTTAACGCATTTGGATAAATCATTGTTTTCAGCCTCCTTCTCTTTCAATATATTCGCTTCATATGAAGTTCAACCCTTGTAAAAGAAGGGGAAAGCTTGTCAAATAAAGAAGATATAAGGGGGATAGGAGGGGAAATGATGTTCACAAGTCGAGTAATAGACATATTGCAAATTAAGTATCCCATCATTCAAGCAGGTATGGCGGGTGCCATTACAACGCCAGAACTTGTTGCAGCTGTAAGTAATAGCGGAGGATTAGGAACGCTTGGAGCAGGCTATATGAGCCCAGAACAAATTCGTAAAGCGATTTATAAAATAAGGGAACTAACAAATAAGCCTTTCGGTGTTAATTTACTGTTAACGAAAGAGGTGCAGATAGAAAAAGAGAAGATAAATGAGGCGAAAGTCTTACTTAATGGAGTGAATAGAGAGTTAGGTATTGAGGAAGAGGATGTAGTAAATCTTCCAAAAAGTTATAAAGAACAATTACAAGTGCTAGTAGAAGAAAAGGTACCGGTCGTTAGCTTTGCATTCCAAACGTTAGAACAAGAAGAAATAGATGAATTAAAAAGAAGAGGAATAAAAGTCATCGGAACAGCGACTCATGTAGCAGAAGCGAGAGCACTTGCCGAGCTAGGAGTAGATATTATCGCCGGGCAAGGTAGCGAAGCAGGAGGTCATAGAGGAACGTTTATCGGGAAAGAACAAGATGCAATGATTGGTACGTTTGCGTTAATTCCGCAGTTAGTAGCGGCAGTTCCGCATATCCCAATTGTTGCAGCAGGTGGTGTAATGAACGGACAAGGGCTTGTTGCGGCATTTGCGTTAGGGGCAGAAGCTGTTCAAATGGGATCAGCTTTTTTAACGAGTGAAGAAAGTATTACACATGACGTATATAAAGAGGCTGTATTAAAAAGTACAGATACGAGTACAATTGTAACTCGTGCGTTTTCCGGGAAATATGCACGGGGTATTCGTAATGAATTTATAGAGAGACACGAAGGAAAAGAAGAAGGGCTTCCGATGTATCCAGTGCAAAACGTATTAACTTCTAAAATACGCCAAGAAGCAGCGACGCAAAACAAGGGAGAATATATGTCACTTTGGGCGGGACAAGCATCAGCATTAGCAAGAATTGAGCCAGCTCAGCACGTAGTGGAGCGGGTCGTGAAAGAAGCAGAGGATGTAATGGAACAATTACAAAAATGTATATAGAAAAAGACCACTTGAATAATTCAAGCGGTCTTTTCATTAGTTTGCTTTATAAAATTGTTGGATGGCCTCGTCGATGTAAACCCAGCCTTTCCAACCTAAGTGCATATGATCTTTTAAGAAGTATTTATCATATTCATGGTTTGAGAAGTCGGCAATTGGATAACCAGCTTTCTCAATTTGCTCATGAACTTTCTTATAGTACGCTTCGCGGCGTTCTTTCGGGAATCCAGCGTAATCGTACCAAGGACCTTTTACAGGAACAGAAATGAAGAGTGGTTTTGCACCAGATTGTTTTAATAAATCAAGTACAAGTTGTAAGTCTTCATACTCTGGTGATTGGTCATAAGCATCATTTTTTAAGTAGCCTTCACGCTGCTTTAATTTCTTCTTAATTTTGCTATTGAAGTAATCGTCTTCAATACCGTATTCATTAGACCCTGATTCTGCTGCACCTGTTTGATCCGCATGTTTACGAGCTTCATCCCAGTTCATTTGTTTTAATGAAGGGTCAAGTTTTTCTTTATGCGGTTTAATATCAAACATTGCTGTAAATAAATCTTTACGATCTAAAATGTTACGATACACATAAGCGAAAGGTTTAGCAGCAAGTGCTTTTACTTTATGCTTTGTATCATCATAAGCGATACCTTCAAGCGAAACTTTAAGTAAAGTTTCTTTCTTAACGATCTCAAAGTTTAATAAACGCTTTGCAATTTGTTTTTTCATTTCAGGCTTTAAGTCATCATTGAAAAGGAAATGATAGCCTTGTTGTTTTGAAAAGTTAGGTGCAAAGTGTGTTTCATCAATACCTTGTGGCACAAACCATTGCGGAGAAAGAACGAATACCATTTTCTTGTCTTTCAATTGATCCATTGTAGATGCAAAGTTTAATACGTGTACAAGGTCTTGTGTTCCGCCGCGTCCAAGAAGGAATGGTGTGAACCCTTCAGGCTTTACTTTGAAATAATTTGATGGATGGAAAGCATCCATACGTGCGAATTCCGATGAACCGTACATCGGAAGATATTTCGGATCTGCTAACATCTTTTGCTGTAAAATCATACTTTGAATCTTTTCTTCTTTCAAAGAAGTTGCAGCTTGTTCTACTTTTTCATCACTTAAAAGTGGAAGTAGGAAGCGCGTCGGAATAAGTAAGAATACAGCAAAAAGGGCCAATGCTAAAAGCATCGGACCAAATTTTGCTTTGTTCATCGGATTTCTTCCAACTTCTTAATAACCATGTTTGGTGTAGCCCACTCGTCACGGTCAAAATCAGAAATAGAAACTTCAATATCTAAACGCTCTTGGAATTCAACTAATAAAGATACTACAGCGAAAGAATCAAGAATACCTTCTTCAAATAATTGAACATCTAAGTTTTCTTTCACAATATCGTTTTCACATACTTCTTCTAAAATATCTAATACTTGCTCTTTGAATTCTGCCATTTTTAAAATCTCCTTTATATCCGAATATATTATATGTGCAACTTCTTAATATAATAAGAAGGGTGCATTAAAAGTATCTGTTAAGGTGTCCAGAGAAAATAAGGAAACCGAAACATACAACGTGGAACGTAATCACAATCGCAAGGACGTGTGTAAATTTATTGTTTGGCCAAAACTTATGCTTCTTGTTTTTTCGTTCGAAAATATCGAATAGAATAAACAGTGCGGCATGATATAGACCATAAATAACATACTGCGCAACAGCGCTTCCTTGGATGTGCCAAATTCCCATAATGAAGAAGTTTAAAAATGCACCGATATACGAAATAGTGTAACGGTTCTTAATTAACTTTTTCTTCGTTGCAAAAAAGACGAAACGCATGTAAATAAAGTCACGGAACCAGAATGATAAACTCATGTGCCAGCGGTTCCAGAAGTCTTTAATGTTACGACTAAGGAATGGCTTATTAAAGTTTTCAGGCGTTTTAATTCCCATCATGTAACTGATACCAATTACGAACGCACTATAACCTGCAAAGTCAAAGAATAATTGCATGCTAGTAGCGTACATGAAAATCGCATTAGATAAAAGTGTATCTTGATTGGCGAATACTGCCTTTACAAGATATGTTGTTATCAAGTGCGCGATTATAAATTTATACAGAAAACCTTGGAAAATACGGTTAAGCCCTGTATATAGTAACTTTTGATATTCCTCAGCACTAGGTGGCTTTTGGATATCTTTTTGGAATCTACGGTAACGATCGATAGGTCCACTTGAAATCGCAGGGAAGAATAAAACAAACTCCCAGAAATTAAAGAAGGAAAGTTCTTTAATTAAATTATCACGAACTTCAAAGACCATTTGTACAGCTCTAAATGTTACGTAAGACATACCTGCGAAAACAATAAAATGCAATTCAGGTACAAATGGTGCGATTTTTGCCAAAATAAGTGGCAAAATCGATAAAATAACAGCTATACAAAACATGAATGTACTATTATTTTGTTTTCTTAAAATTAAATAGCCTTTAATAAGGGCATATTGCCAAATAATAAATGCGGCTAACATAATCGCTTGCTTTGGTTTATCCGAGAAGATAATAGCAATCATGACTAATGTTAAAACGGCATTATATTTACGCAACATTTTACCTTTTAATCCAGCTATGATAGTAGGTATTAATAAAATGCCCACTATAGCGAAAAAATAAAATGATCCATATGCGGTCATGCTGTAACCTCACTCAATAATTTTTTGCGATCTACCTTTCCATTTGGTGTCATTGGAATAGAAGATTGATACATGAATTTACGTGGAATCATGTAGTTTGGTAATCGCTCATTGAGTTCTTTTTTAATTGCAGATGTTAATTTGAATTCTTTTTCAAACGAATGTTCTCCAGGAACAACAACCGCTAATAAATAATCGTATTTCTCACCTTTTTTAATCGGAACAATAACTGCTCCTTCTACGTAAGAACACGCACGAAGATGATGCTCAATTTCTTCTAATTCCATTCGATAACCATGAAGCTTAATTTGGAAATCAAGACGACCATTATAGAATAGAAGACCATTTTCTACATAGCCAGCATCGCCTGTTTTATAGGCGCGCTCACCGTCAATCATAGTAAATGCTTTTTCTGTTAATTCAGGGCTTCCTAAATATCCAACGCTTACACTTGGACCGACAATTACGATTTCACCTTTTTCACCATCAGGTGCAATTGTACCATCTTCTTTCATAATAAGAAGGCGACAGTCTGATTTACAGTAGCCAACTGGAAGTGATTTGTATTGATCAAGCACTTCTTCTGTAACGTGAATACCTGTTACAGCAACAGTAGCTTCTGTTGGACCGTACGTATTCATAATCGTTGCTTTCGGGAAACGCTCAATTAGTTTTCTAGCCACTTCATTTGGTAACACTTCACCGCAGAATAAGAATGTTTTCATGTTTGGTAGCATACTCTCAGAGAAAGATGCTTCCATTAAACACATTTCAGCGAAAGATGGTGTTGAAGTCCATACTTGAGTATCCGATTGCTCTAGAGAAGCAAACAAGTCTTTTGGACGTGCAATCATATCTTTATCGATTGCCCAAAGTGTACCGCCTGTTACTAATGATGGGTAAATATCCATTACAGATAAATCGAATGAGAAAGGTGCTTGGTTTAAGAATACTTGCCCTGTTTGTAAGTTGAAATCTTCTACAGCCCATTTTGTAAAGCTAACAAGGCAGTTATAAGTAATCTGAACCCCTTTCGGATTACCTGTACTTCCTGATGTGTAAATAATGTAGAAGTTCTCATCACCTTTTACCGCATGTTCAGGATTTGGAATGTTCCCTTTATGAGTAAAGAAAATATCTTTTAAGTTGTCTTCACTTACGATGCGAACTGGTAAATCAGTTACAGTTACTTCTGCAGCTGATAAAAGTAATTTCGCACCAGAATTTTCAGCGATACGTTGTACGCGATCAGCTGGGATAGATAAATCTACAGGAATGTAAGCATGTCCAGCTTTTACACACCCTAAAAAGTTTATAATCATTTCAGGTTGCATATGGCCATACACCATAATTGGTGAACGATCATCTGGATATTCAGAAGAAATCCAATGTGCTAACGCATCAGAATCTTCCTTTAATTGTTTGTACGTAATTTTCGCATCTCGCCAAACAAAAGCGGTTTGATCAGGCGTTTCTGCAGCCCACTTTTCAATTTGTTCTAATAACTTCATAACGTTCCCACCCTAGAATTCATTGTAAATAAATGTACTTGTGTTTGTATCATGGAATCCATACAACCAAAGTAATGCAAATAAAATTGCAAGATAATAAACCGTCTTTGCAACCCATTGTGTGAGTGGTCGAGACCATATCTCTTTTAATCTTTCCATGTCTTTCCCTCTCTTAATGAAATAATAGCTCTTTGTAGGTATCATGTCCTACATTATTGTGAAAAAAACAAAATTCCACATTTTAGGTAAAAATAAGACAAAAGGCTCTTTTCTGATATTAGCACTAAATACTAAAAAAGAAAATCCCTAACTTAGCAATTATATTACATTCGGCATGAATTTGTAATGGGTTTGACATGTAAATAGAAAGTGGATTGTATGAATACATAAAAGTGGATTGTGAGAAGGCGTGAAAAATATAATATTTGTTTTTTCATGCAATCAACAAAGGCTGAGTAAACTTTAAATTTCTAGCTCTTTTTTAAAAGGAGGAAATTATCATGAATAGAGTGTGGAAGAGTCTTATTTCAGAAGAAAATATTATGAAATGGAGACGGCATTTTCATAAGTATCCGGAATTATCGTTTCATGAAAAAGAAACTTCGCAATTTATATATGATACGTTATGTACATTTTCTTCTTTTGAAGTAACAAGGCCAACGAAATACAGTGTTTTAGCAATTAAAAGGGGTGTGGAACAAGGTAAAGTAGTTGCGATTCGAGCTGATATTGATGCTTTACCAATTCAAGAGGAGACAAGTAAATCTTATACATCTGTTCATAAAGGAAGGATGCATGCGTGTGGGCATGATGCACATGCGGCTATTTTGTTAAGTACAGCAGAGGCGCTGTCAAATATGAAGGAAGAGTTTGTAGGGGAAATTCGTCTATTCTTTCAGCATGCAGAAGAGGTATATCCTGGTGGTGCTAGGGAAATGGTTGAGGCGGGTGTGATGGACGGTGTTGATTATGTAATAGGTTTACATGTTATGTCTGGATTGGAAAGCGGGAAGATAGGAATTGTATATGGGCCGATGATGGCAGCGCCAGACGTATTTACAGTTGAAATTCACGGTAAAGGAGGGCATGCAGCGCGGCCAGAAGAAACGATAGACCCTATTGCTATTGGAGCGCAGATTATTACAAATTTACAACATATCGTATCAAGAAATACAAGTGCTTTTATGCAGAGGGTAGTTTCAGTTACGCAATTTCATGGGGGAGAGGCTGACAATATTATTCCCAATACGGCAACTTTAATGGGAACTGTGCGTTCTTTTAATCAAACGTTAAGATTGGAAGCAGAAGAGAAAATTGAACAAATCGTGAAAGGAATTACAAAAGCACATGGAGGGGATTACACATATACGTATCGTTACGGATATGATCCTGTTATTAATAATGAATATATTACAAAAGTGGTAGAAGAAAGTGCACTATATTTGTTCGGGAATGAGCGTGTTGTGAAGCTTGAACCTTCTATGGGGGGAGAAGATTTTTCAGCATATTTAAGAAAAGCACCGGGTTGCTTCATTAAATTGGGGACGAGGAATCAAGAGGATAATACTTGTTATCCGCACCATCATCCAAAATTTGATGTAGATGAATCAGCTTTAATTTATGGAGTGGAATTATTTTTAGAGGCGGCCATAAGACTACTAAAATCATAGGTGCATATAAAAAAAGGCAACTGCGCTCTATCGCAGTTGCTTTTATTTCTTTCCGTCAGAGAGGGCTGAGAAAGAACTATGCTCATTTATAGTATATGAATAGCTAACGGACAAGCTTGTACATTTTAATCATTTTTTTAAAAATAGTTATTGACTTTGATAATCAATTTCAATTAATCTAATGTTACAGTTGAAATTGATAATTATTATCAATAGAGTGGATGCGACATGTTAATGAGAAAAAAATATCACCTTCTGCGAAGGGGATTAAAAAATAAAAATAAAGATGTTGATCAGCATATGGAATGGCAACGGAATGTAATTCGTTCTGAATATGTAGATGAGAAGAATAAAATGCAAACAGAAAAAGCGATACATAGTAAAGGGAGAGATTCAGTTGAGTAAGCTAGTAATGATTTATGCAAGTATGAGTGGAAATACAGAGGAAATGGCAGATCATATTGCAGGCGCCATTCGTGAAACAGAGAATGAGATTGAAGTTATTGATATTATGGATTCACCAGAAGCTTCTATATTAGAACAGTATGATGGTATTATTTTAGGCGCTTATACTTGGGGAGACGGGGATCTTCCAGACGACTTCTTAGATTTTTATGATGCAATGGATTCTATTGATTTAACTGGTAAAAAAGCAGCGGCATTCGGTTCTTGTGATTCGGCTTATCCAAAATACGGAGTAGCGGTTGATATTTTAATAGAAAAGCTGCAGGAACGCGGAGCAGCAGTTGTGTTAGAAGGACTAAAAGTAGAATTAACGCCAGAAGATGAAGATGTAGAAAAATGTTTACAGTTTGGAGCTGAATTCGTAAAACACCTTTCTTAATGGCAGAAGGGAGATGAAGAGCAATTGCATGAGAAAATCGCAATAAAAACGATGACAGATTATCATTTGTATGATTTTATGCGTTGTCCACATAAATTTTATTTCCGTCATATAAAAAGAAGAGAACCTTCTTCATTTGAATGGCAACAAATAGCACAAATGATTGTGAATCAAATTATTAATGAGTATTACACGCTACCTGCGAGCCAACAAACGAAAATTGTACTTTTAATATTAATAGAAAAGTATTGGAAAAAGGTAAGGATTAGTATGTTTGCTTCGAAGACGGAGTACTATATTGTATTAGCAAAGCTAACTGATCACTTATTACAGTTTGTTGAAAGAGATGATAGTCAGACGCCACCATTGTTTTTGTATGAGAAGTTTCAAACATATATGGAAGAGTTAGGTGTCCACATGTCATTGACATTTGAAGTTGGTGAGTGGAGTACAGAGTCATTTGTAATTAAAAAATATGTTATTGATGCGGATGAGGAAATGCTAGCTCTTTGTCAGAAGTTAATGACAGTATTCAGTTATAAAGCTTTCGGCATTCTTCCAGGGAAAATTGAAATTATTAATTTAATAGAAGGAACTAAGTATGAATACATTCCGAAACAGGAAGATATTATAACTGGAATGGATGATTTATTTAGAATGAAAGAAATGTTACAGCAACCTGAGCACTATACAGAGCGTCATTTTCGTTCAGAGTGTACGAGTTGTGCTTTTCGTAGTGAATGCCAGGGAGAAGAAGTAAAGGAAGAAGCGAAGCAGAAGGAAAATATCGTACATTAAAGGATGCAAATTTGCATCCTTTTTGTTATTGACATGAAAAGCTTTTCATCATTTACGGTATATTTGTAGCAGATTTTAATGCGGGCTAATAATCAGTGGGGGATGCCCCCGCTGATTAAAGTTTCACTTTATAAGAGGAGGAATAATCAATGAAAGATGAAACGAAAGTATTTCAATGGTTAAAAGAACAAAATGCTCCTTTTGGAATTCAACTGCAAATTTTACAGGCATTTCAATTGTACAAAGTTATTGTTGAAATGGATAAAAAGTTAATGATGTATGAGGAGAAAGAATATAGGGAGAGAATTTAATCTCGTCCCTGTAATATCGCTTTTAGCTGTTCTGTATCTGCTATGAATTTAAGCGCATTCTTTGTTTCAAAGTTATAAATAATATTATGTAGTAAAGGGCTGTATTGATAAAAACTAGTGATACGGTGAATGAGTAATGGATCGTGGTGAGAAATAATTGTACTGTATTGTTCGTATACAGATGTAGTAAATTCACGTCCGAAATCATAATAGAGCCCGGCAAAATCAAAGGCAGGATCTCCAATTTGAGCATCACCAAAATCGATAATCCCTGAAATATTCTTGTTCTGCTTATTAAATAAAATGTGATGATGTGTAAAATCGGCGTGAATAATTGTATTTTGAAAAGTGGATGTAGCTATACAGGCAAAGAAATTTTCGAATAAATGATGTAAGGCTGATTTCTGTAATGAAGTAAACATGTTAGTAAGATACTGATTTAATTTTGTTTGTAGCTCTTTCCAGTAGGTAATTGTTTTTTCAATTGGAAATCCTAACGTTGTAACTTGTTTTACAGGAATATTATGTAGTGCCACAAGGAAAGTAGCTAATTGTGTAATGATTGCTTTCAATTCTTTTTTCTCTAGTGTGGTAACTATTTCTTTTTGTAACGGTTCACCATGAATGAGAGTATAGTAACTACAAAGCGGAATAGTATCAGTATCCTTTTTATATAATAGGTGATACTTTGGAACCTCAATTTCTTGTAGCGAATGAGAGAGAAGTGTGCATAGTTTTTTTTCTAACGGAATTCGTTTAGCATATTCCTGTTTTCGTGGAAAACGAAACAGTAGGTCGTCATTAATTATAACCGCTATATTATCCCATCCTTCTTCACTTTGTTTATATGAATGTATAGAAAGATTAGGCAGAGCCTGTTTTATATACTGTTTGTAAGAGTCCATAATCGTTCCTCGTTTCTAAGTGAAAATTCTGATATTCCATTTTATAATATCAGAATTTTCATTCTATATGTTAATATGTAACTAACATTATGAATAGGGATGGGGTGTATGGTGAAGAAAAGAATAGTAATCATTTCTATATGTATCGCTTTTGGTTTGTTTTGGTCATATAAAGAGGCGGTTTTCGCTACCTTTAAATCGATAGATCAGTACGAGTTAAATAAGGAATTAAAGAATAAAAGTATAGAAACTTTAACTCATAAAGAAATGAAACAGGTAGGAGAGCACTTTGTGACAGCACAATTATCAGTGTTTGAGTTTCATAATAAAGAAGATGTGAAGCGAAAAGGCGAAGAGATATTTGTAAGTAGGGGATATGAACAATTAATACAAAATTATTATCCAAATCGTTTTCGAGATTTAGAGTATAAATTTACAAACGAGGAGATACGTGAAGTGACGGATGAGAGTTTTCTCTATCATGCTGTAGCGTATGTTGCGGGTACTGAAAATGGTAAGAGAAGTGAAATGAAAGTAAATTATGACGTGAAAGTTGTAAAGGTTAATAATATATTTAGGGTGCTCGAACAAAAGCAGTACGTACAATAAAGTGAAACTTTAATCAGTAAGGTGTTCACTCTTACTGTCCACAAATAGCGGGATAAAAAGCCCCCTCGAGGAGTAGAGGGGGTTAAAGATTTTCATTTTGTTGACCAAGTTCTTTTTGAGCAATGTATACATTTCCTTGCTCCACTTGTTTCTGTGTATAAACAGAATCGCCTACATATCCTTTTTCCGTTTTCACAGTTCTTTTTGAGTGATTTGAATCTTGTTTCTTCATATAATATGTCACCTTTCCTTAAAAATAGACGAAAATAATGAGTACGAGTAATACAGCAGCGAAAATAGTAATACCCATTAAAAACGAAGCGTTTTTATATTTAGGTGGTTTATGTATATCTTGCTGGTATCCAGGTGAGATTTCAGGGGCGAATTCTTCATCGAATGATTGATCTGTTTCTTTTTCGTCCATATGATATGTATCCACCTTTCTTTTTCATTATGTTATACGTTACAAGAAAAAATATGCATAAAGAAAACAGCCGCTCTAGCGTTAGCGGCTGTTTTGTGTTGTATATTTTCTTTGAACTTGGAAGAGACGGATTAGAAGGAAGCTAGCACCAAATGCTAGACCGATAATAAGACCAATCCAATATCCTTTTGCTGCCCAGTCAGTGTACGTTGCTAATATGTAACCGAGAGGGAGACCGATTACCCAATAAGCGACTAATGTCATAATTAACGCAACATTTACGTCTTTGTAACCACGTAGTGCTCCTTGTACAGGAGTTGCAATTGCATCTGAAATTTGAAATAAAATCGCAAATATAAGGAACTCTTTTGCTAAATGGTGAACATTTGCATCTGTCGTATAAATAGATGCAATTTCATCATCAAAGAAATAAAGAAGAATCGAATAGAAAAGAGCGAAAGCAAGGGCTAATCCAATGCCGATAAATCCATATTGTTTTGCGTTATCATATCGTTTTGCTCCAACTTCAAATCCAACTGCTATCGTCATTGCCATTGCTAAACTTAAAGGAGTCATATATAACAAGGAAGCGAAGTTCATAGCTGCTTGATGCGCTGCAATTGTTGTCGTACTAAAGTTACTCATCATTAGTGTAACTGCAGCGAAAATACTCGTTTCAAAAAAGATAGCAAATCCGATAGGGACGCCAAGTTTTAAAAATGATTTCCAACTCGAAAGAGAAGGACGATATAACTGTTTAAAAATATTAAAAGATGCGAATGGCTCTTTCGTACGAATAATAATGACGGTAATAATTAAAATGCACCAATAGGTTGCTGCAGAAGCAATTGCTGCACCGACACCACCGAGTTTAGGGAAACCAAAGTTCCCAAAAATTAATACATAATTTAATACTACGTTAATCGGTAATGATAGTAATGTAATGATCATCGTTGTTCGAGTTTTTCCTAATGCATCAATAAATCCACGCAAAACAGTATAAGTAAATAATGGGATAACTCCAATCGCGATAATACTTAAAAATTGTGCTGCAATACGTTCAACAGGTTCTTCTAATCGCATGCCATTTAAAATAGGTGGAACAACGAAGAAGCCAATAAGGATAACAACGAAGCTAGCGCAAACTGCTAAATAAACTGCTTGTATGACAACGTGAGGAACATCCTCTTTTTTCTTGGATCCAATGAGTTGGGCAACAATAGGAGTAGTAGCCATTAAAACCCCTGTTAATCCTGTACTAACTGGGAGCCATATACTCGTTCCGATAGCCACACCTGCTAAATCAATTGGACTGGCATGTCCGGACATTGTCGTATCAAAAAAGCTCATTGCAAATAATGACATTTGGGTTACGAAAATCGGGAAGAATAGTAATACAAAGTGTTTTAGCTTTTGTGAGAATGAAGTAGTTTCTTTCATAAAATCCCCTTTCCGATAAAAAAACAATCCTTCCTATCATACAATTTAATCAAAAAATAAAAAAGAAATACGCACCAGTATATATAAAAGCAATAAAAAAAGGATGCACATTGAAAAGGGATAAGGTATTATGATAAGGTGTGAAAAAATTACATATTCGTTATTAAGGAGGCACTACTCGTGGCTGATTGGTTAATTGGAATAATCATGGGTGCTGTTGAAGGTTTAACAGAATTTTTACCAGTTTCATCAACAGGGCATATGATTTTAACAGGTCATTTACTTGGATTTGACGACGAGAGAGCGAAAGTTTTCGAAGTTGTTATTCAATTGGGATCGATTTTAGCAGTTGTTGTTATATTTTGGAAGCGTTTATGGTCTTTAGTTGGCATAGGTAAAGTAACAGACGGACCGTCGTTGAATTTATTACATATTATTATTGGGATGATTCCTGCTGGCATACTTGGCGTATTATTCCATAGTACAATTAAAAAAGTTTTATTTGGTCCAGGACCAGTTGTCGTTAGCTTAGTAGCTGGTGGTATTTTAATGATTGTTGCTGAGAAATTTTCAAAACCAAGTACAGCAAGAACGTTAGATGAAATCACATATAAACAAGCATTTACAATTGGAATGTTCCAATGTTTAGCGCTTTGGCCAGGGTTCTCTCGTTCTGGATCAACAATAAGTGGTGGTTTATTAGCTCGCGTGTCTCATACAGCAGCAGCTGAATATACGTTCATTTTAGCAGTTCCAATGATGGTGGCTGCAAGTGGTTTAGATTTAATTAAAAGTTGGGATATATTAAGTACGGCTGATATACCGTTATTTGCAACAGGATTTATTACAGCATTTGTTGTTGCGATGTTTGCAATTGTTTCATTCTTAAAATTATTAGCACGTGTAAAACTAACACCGTTTGCTTACTATCGTTTCATTTTAGCTGCGGTATTCTATTTCTTCTTCATTATGTAAGAAGAAATCACCAGAAATACCCTATAGATTAGACGCTTGAAAAAGTCTACTCTATAGGGTATTTCTTTTATAGCAGGAGAAAATAAAGTTTTTGCTCTCATTTACTTGTATTTCACTATGTAAAATATGACATAATGATTTTGTTACATTAATATAGAGAAAATTTATAGGGTATTTGAGAGGAGCAGTTTAGTGAGTTTTGCAATAGAGATAGTAATTCCGGCACCAATTGATGTTGTGTTTGATTATGTACATAATGACGAGAAAATACTAGAATGGAGTACCTTTATGGTAGAAAATAGGTATCCTTCAAATATAGATGTTGAAAAACCTCGTGAAGGTGATAAATATATATCTGTGCAAAAGATGGGGAAGAAAATATATGAATTTGAGGCGGAAATTTTAGAGTATGATGAACCGTATATCGTATCAGTTGGATGTGAAATGAAACAAGGTTATACTGCTGCAACTTATATGTTAGAAGAGGATGAAGAAGGTACATCGCTTACTTTAATCGTAGAATTTGAACCGAAGAACTTTATATATAAGATTATGTACAAGTTGACTGGATGGATGACGCGTGCGGTATATATGGGTGAGATGGAGCGTTTAGCAGAGTGCGTAGATGTTGCATATTCTCAGAAAAAAAGATTATGATTTTGCAAAAAAAAACTGCCGATTTCGGCAGTTTTTTTATTTTACTATTTTTTCAATCATACTTTCCATTACATGTTCCCAAAGAGAAGTATCATCAGCTAATGTAGCACGGAAATTAGCATACATTTCTTTCTGTTTTTCTTCGAATGTTGGATCTTCTTTTTCAGGCAATGTAGCGCGCATTGAAGTTACTAATTCTTGTACTTTTGGAGCGCGTGGTCCAAAGACAGCTTGTTCATTTCCGTCTTTATCAATGAAAATAAAGATTGGAATTGCACGTGCTGTTCCATTTGTTAAGTATTGATCCATTAATTCTAAGTTTTCATCACGAATTAATAAGCTCATATCAATATTTGCAACTTCAGAAATTCGTTTCATAACAGGTACGCATAAAAGAGCGTCTCCGCACCAATCGGCTGTTAATACGATAACACGCCAGCCATCATTTTGGCGTTCTTCTAAAACTGGGAGTAATTCATTTGGAATTAAAAAGTTATTGTAAATATGTAATAGCTCATATTGGTTTACTTTCATTTCATTTACATATGTATCAAAGGATATACCTTTATCAGCCCATTGTTGTAAGTTCATAATTAACACCTCTTTAGTATGATTTGCTTTTATTGTACCAATTTTTATATAGAAAAGCTTGTATTCTTACTCTTTCTTATCACTAAATAATATATTTAGTGTGTAAAGGAATAGTGCGACACATAGTTCAGCTATGTTGGACATTTGTACGCTCTCTATCCAGTCGTCGGCAGTATGAATGACGAACCAATCTAGTGTAATTTCAATAATGGAGAGAAGAGCAATTGAGAGTCAATTTGGCATACTTGTCATCATTGGCTGTAGGAGCGATTTAAAGAAAATGAATATAAAATATGTAATACCATCTAATAAAAGAATAAGTAAAAAAAGAGTAGTATAGCTGTTCGTGAAGAGTATTCTATACCCGTAATTTGAAAGATTCCTACATATACAAAAAATATAAATGTAAAAAATGTAATGAGAATAAAAACAACAAAACTAATAACGATAGTCCTATCTTTTAGACTGAGATTAGAAAATTTGTCTTCCTCACTCACTACTTAAACTCCTTTTTCTGGAAAATCAAGTTCATTGTATCACGAAATGCATATTAAAAAACTACGAATTATGGGAAAATAAGGTGACAAAAAGTAAGATTTCATGTAAAATTATTAATAAGGTTTTTATTTAATCAAATGAAATAAAAGGGGCTGTCAAAGTTGTCTCAAAATAGAGAACAATTAATGGAAGAACTATCGACAAATGTTTTTGCGATGTTTCGCACGTTGCGTAATGACATTGGAAAAATATTTGGTGGTTACATACCGTGGAATGAGTTCATCGTCCTTAGAATATTGAATCGTACAAATAAAGAAATGGTATCACGTGTCGCTAATGAGTTAAATGTGTCGAATAGTCATATTACAGCTGTTACAGAAAAATTAATTAATAAAGGTTTCGTAACCCGTTCACGTTCTACATCAGATCGCCGAGTTGTATATTTAGAGATTACAGAACAAGGGAAAGATTTAGTTGCGAAAATGGAAGAGGCGAAAAAACGATACTTACAAGAAAGATTTTCCGCACTTTCAGAAGATGAAATGAATGTAATGATTTCTATTTCCCAAAAACTTATTTAATTAATTACAAATAAGAAAACGTTTACCTAGTGAAAAAGAAGACCTTCCTTATATGTGGAAGGTCTTCTTTCTTGTGTAATAGCTTATAAAAATAAAATGTGTATGAAAAAAGATAGAGCGCCATACTACTAATAATGGAAGGAGGGAGAAATATGACGAATCGTAATGGTAGTAAAGGAAGCGCGAATCAAGGTTCACCAAAATCAGGAAAGTTTAATCAGGAATTTAGTACTGAATTTGAAACTGGTAACGATAATAAAGGGAAAGAATATCGTTCAAAAAAAGGAAGTAAATCAAAAAAGGAGTGAATCATTTCACTCCTTTTTTGATTTAAGATGCTGCCGATTGATCTGTATTATATTTTTCTTCTGATTTTGCGACAATCATTGCGCAAATTGCATCACCGGAAATATTTACAGCTGTTCTAGACATATCTAGGATGCGATCAATACCGATAATTAAAGCAATACCTTCTACTGGTAGGTTTACTTGATTTAAAACCATTGTAAGCATTACAAGTCCAACACCTGGTACACCAGCAGTGCCGATACTAGCTAGTACAGCAGTTAATACGACCATGGCTAATTGTGCTAATGTAAGTTCAACTCCGTACACTTGAGCGATAAATACAGTTGCCACACCTTGCATAATGGCAGTGCCATCCATATTAATCGTTGCACCTAGTGGTTGTACAAAGGAGCTTATCGCTTTTGGAACTCCAAGTTTTTCTTGTGCCGTTTTCATTGCGAATGGAAGAGATGCATTAGAGCTAGATGTACTAAATCCAATTGCCATTACTGGTCCGAAATGTTTAAAGAAACGAATAATACTTTCTTTTGCTAATATCTTTAATAAGCCGCCATATATGAAGACACCGTGAATAATGAGTACTAACATAACGACTATCATATACTTGAACATCGCAGCGACGCCTGCAAGCCCCATTTTACCAACGGATGAAGCAAGCAAACCAAATGTTCCAATTGGGGCTAATTTCATAACGAGATTAACAAGATACATCATTAATTCGTTGCCCTGTTCAAGTAATGAATGGATACCTTGAACTCGTTTTCCTAAAACAGCTAAACCGAGTCCGATTAATGCAGCAAAGGCAATAATTTGTAACATGTTACCATCAGCCATCGCTTTAGCTGGATTATCTGGCACAATATTCAGCAATGTATCGACGAAAGATGTTTCAGTTTTTGCACCTTCATACGTAAGCCCGTCTGTTTTAAAGTTACCGCCAGTTCCTGGTTTGATGATAAGTGCAAATGTCACTGCAATAGAGATAGCAACTGCTGTTGTGACGAGAAAGAATGAAATTGATTTTAAACCGATTCTTCCAAGTTGTTTCGGATCTCCAAGACCAGCAGCCCCTAGTACGATGGAAATGAATACAACAGGAACAACTAGCATTTTAATGAGTCGAATAAACAGTTGGCCAATTGGGTTAAACACATATTGATTTAAAGGTTCAAAAATAGATGGTGCAGCTAAATTTAAAGTGAGTCCAACAATTAGACCAAGAAACAATGCAAGTAAGATCGCTTTTGTTTGCTTCAATAAAATCCCCCCTTGTTTTTGTACAATTACTTTCTAAATGAATTGTACCGAAAAAATCCCTGTTTTGACAATATTTTCTGAATATTTCGCAAGGTTTTATTTGTTTTTGTATGAATAGTCTGATTTTCCTGTAGTTTATAGAAAGAATAAATTTCAGAAAATAAAATAGACCATCACATAGGATGGTCAAAGGAAGGGGACAATTTATGTCAATTTAATTAGGGATGGAAGCTATTCAGAGACACTGGGGAATGTCTTAAATTAGGGAGGAACAGCTTCGATACATATACTATAAAAGATAGATGTGACCCTCGTGTGAATATAGAGTGAAAGAGAGAGGGAGTTTAAAAAAGGATAGAAAGACAAAAAAATAAGACCATCGTATAAAAGATGGTCAAAGGAAGGGGACAATTTATGTCAATTTAATTAGGGATGGAAGCTATTCAAAGACACTGGGGAATGTCTTAAATTAGGGAGGAACAGCTTCGATACATATACTATAAAAGATAGATGTGACCTTCGTGTGAACATAGAGTGAAAGAGAGAGGGAGTTTAAAAAAGGATAGAAAGACAAAAAAATAAGACCATCACATAGGATGGTCAAAGGAAGGGGACAATTTATGTCAATTTAATTAGGGATGGAAGCTATTCAAAGACACTGGGGAATGTCTT